>DAHVAN010000363.1 GCA_027314595.1 Actinomycetota bacterium
CGGCCCCGGCGGCCCCGGCGGCCCCGGCGGCCCCGGCGGCCCCGGCCGGGCAGGCATAGCGCCTGCCGGGTATCAGGTGTCCGAGGGGACGACCGCGATCGGGCCGTGGGCATGGTGGAGCGACCGGCCTGGGAGACATCATTCCCCGCCTTTCGAGCCGCGCTCACCGCCGCTTTCCTCTAGTGTTCAAGCGTCCCCCCCCGCATGCCTGTCGGGCACAAGCCGTCGGGCACCAGATCAAAGGACTTTCGGCCGCTGCTGACCGGCTGCCGTCCGGTAAGGCTCGACGGTGCGGGGCGCGAACCCCGCACGCTCCCGAGTAACCGAGGAGGTGAAGCGGCGCTCCGGGCCTGGCCCGTCCCCGGTCCCCGCCGCCGCGAGCCCGATGACCATGAGGGACATAGCCGTGCGACAGTTGCAGGCGCCTGTCTACCACGGATGGCCGTCGCCGCCTGATCCAGGCGACCTGAGCAGGCGGGTGGCGCTGCGCCGCGCGGAGCTGCGGCTGACCAGAGCGCAGGTAGCCATGCGCGCCAGGATTAGCCCGCGCTACCTGGAGTACCTGGAGAACTTCCCGTCCATGCCGGGCGCCGCCACGCTGCGCCAGCTCGCCGCCGCCCTGCAGACGACCCCCGCCACGCTGCTCGGGGCCGGCGCGGAGGTGCCGCCCGGGCACAACGGCGCCGCCTCGGACACCGTCATCACCAAGCTCTTCCCTGTCGAGTGCCGCCGCCTGATCGCGCAGGGCGGCATCGGCCGGATCGCGTTCAGCACGGCCGCGGGCCCGGTGGTGCTGCCTGTCAACTTCGCCATGGTGGCCGGCACCATCGTCTTGCGGACCGGGGAGGGCACGGTGATCGGGGCGCACGGTGAAGACATGGTGGCGTTCGAGGTCGACCACATCGATGAGGCGCTGGGCCAGGGCTGGAGCGTGCTCGTGCGCGGGCAGGCGCACCGTGTCCTGCAGCCGGGCGAACTGCGTCACCTGCGGGACAACGTGGCTCTCGTGCCCTGGGCCGGCGGTAAGCGCGATACTTTCGTGCGCATCGTCCCCAGTCAGATCACCGGCCGCCGGATCGAGCCCCGCTGAAACGCCGATCGCCGAACCCATGCCAAAGGTCCCTGCTGGCGAGGACATTCCGCCATGACCTGCGCACCCGTCCATCCGGAAAGCTGGGAATCGCAGACGCGAAGTCTTCCAGGCCGGACGAAGGCATCAGGAGAACGGTGATGTTCCAGGTACGTATCCATGGGCGCGGCGGTCAGGGCGCGGTGACGACCGCCGAACTGCTGGCGGTGGCCGCGTTCACCGAGGACAAGTACGCGCAGGCGTTCCCGAGCTTCGGCTCGGAACGGATGGGCGCTCCGGTGATGTCGTTCTGCCGGATCGATGACAAGCCGATCCGCAACCGCGAGCCGGTCACGGAGCCGGACGCGCTGATTATCGGCGACCCGACGCTGCTGCACCAGGCGGACCTGTTCGCGGGGCTGCGAACGGGCGGCTACCTGCTGATCAACTCGGCGCGCACCTTCGCCGAGCTGGGCCTGGACGAGCTCGCCGCGCGGCACCACGGGGGCCGGCTGCTGGCGGTGCCCGCGACCCAGCTCGCGCTCACCCACCTCGGCCGGCCGCTGCCGGGCACCGCGCTGCTCGGCGGCTTCGCCGCGCTGACCGAGGTGATCAGCCTCGATTCGGTGGCCGCCGCGATCAGTGAAAGGTTCACGGGCAAGGTCGCGGAAGGCAACGTGGCCGCTGCCCGCGCGGCATTCGATTTCGTGCGAGACGAGCGGAAGGCGCTGTCCGATGCTTAGGCAGATCGAGGGTTCCCAGGCGGTCGCGGAAGCGGTGGCGATGTGCCGCCCGGAGGTGATCTGCGCCTACCCGATCACCCCGCAGACCCACATCGTCGAGGCGCTCGGCGCGAAGGTGAAGAAGGGCGAGCTGAGCGCGGAGTTCCTCAACGTGGAGTCGGAGTTCGCCGCGATGTCGGTCGCCATCGGCGCCTCGGCCGCCGGCGCCCGCGCCTACACCGCCACCGCCAGCCAGGGCCTGCTGTACATGAGCGAGGCCGTCTACAACGCGGCCGGCCTCGGGCTGCCGATCGTGATGACGGTCGCCAACCGCGCGATCGGCGCGCCGATCAACATCTGGAACGATCACAGCGACGCCATGAGCCAGCGCGACGCGGGATGGATCCAGCTGTACGCCGAGACCAGCCAGGAAGCTCTGGACCTGCACATTCAAGCGTTCCTGATCGCCGAGCAGCTCGCCAACCCCGTCATGGTGTGCATGGACGGGTTCCTGCTCACGCACGCCAGCGAGCGGGCGGACATACCCGCGCAGGACCAGGTGGACATGTTCCTCCCGCCGTACGAGCCCCGGCAGGTGCTCGACCCCGCCGATCCGGTCTCGATCGGCGCGATGGTAGGGCCGGAGGCGTTCACCGAGGTGCGCTACCTCGCGTACCAGCGGATGCAGGAGGCGCTCGGGGAAATTCCTTCTGTCGCCGCCGGTTTCAGCGCGAGGTTCGGGCGGTCCTCCGGTGGGCTGGTGCGTCCTTACCTGACCGAGGACGCGGAGATCATCGTGGTCGCGCTCGGCTCGGTGCTCGGCACGCTCAAGGACACGGTGGACGAGCTGCGCGCCGACGGGATGCGAATCGGCGTCATCGGCATCACCACGTTCCGGCCGTTCCCGGTGCGCGCGGTGCGCGAGGCGCTGGGCGGCGACAACTGGCTGCGGCGCATCGTGGTCCTCGAGCGAGCCCTTGCCCCCGGCATAGACGGCATCGTGACGGCGGACATCCGGATGGCGCTGGACGCGTGGGACGGCAGGCCGCCAAACGCCCGCGACGCGATCGTCTCGACCGTGGTCGCCGGGCTCGGCGGGCGGGCCGTCACGAGAAAGTCGCTGCGCGGCATGCTGGCGGACGCGGTGTCGGGCAGACTCGGGCCGCTGACCTTCCTCGACCTCGACACCAGCCTCGTCGGCCGCGAGCTCGACCGGATGCGCGCGGCGCGCAGGTCCGGTCCAAGCGCCGAGAACATGCTGCGCGATCTGGGGATCACCGGGTCGCGGGTCGGTTAGGAGACGTCCCATGCCTTATGAGCGGATCAAGTTCTACCAGACCGGCAGCTTCGCGGCCGGGAACCGGCTGCTGGACCCGGAGCTGCGCAGCGTCCAGTCGCTCCCGCAGCGTTCCAACACGCTGACCTGCGGGCATCGTGCCTGCCAGGGATGCGGTGAGGCGCTTGGGGCGCGGTACGCGCTTGACGCGGTGATGCGCGCGACGGAGGGGAAGATGATCGCGGTCAACGCGACCGGCTGCCTCGAGGTGTTCTCCACGCCGTTCCCTGAGACTTCCTGGCAGGTCGCCTGGCTGCATTCGCTGTTCGGCAACGCTCCCGCGGTCGCCTCCGGCGTGGCCGCCGCGCTGCGCGCGAAGGGCCGCACCGACATCCGGGTGGTCGGCCAGGGCGGCGACGGGGGCACGGTGGACATCGGGATGGCCTGCCTGTCCGGGATGTTCGAGCGCAACGACGACGTCCTTTACATCTGCTACGACAACCAGGCGTACATGAACACGGGCGTGCAGCGCTCCGGCGCCACCCCGCCCGCCGCGCGGACGGCCACTACCCCGGCGGTCGGCGAGGAGCCGGGGAACACCTTCGGCCAGGGCAAGAACGTCCCGCTGATCGCGATGGCGCACGAGATCCCGTACGTGGCCACCGCTACCGTGGCGGACCTGCGCGACCTGGAGTACAAGGCCGCCCGCGCGATGGGCTTCCGCGGCGCCAGGTACCTGCACATCCTGGTGCCCTGCCCGCTTGGCTGGGGCAGCGCCCCGGCCGACACGATCAAGGTCGCCCGGCTGGCCGCGGAAAGCGGCCTGTTCCCGGTGTTCGAGGCCGAAGGCGGCGAGGTGGTCAGCGCCACGCCGATCCGGCGCCGCGTGCCGGTCACGGATTACCTGCGCACCCAGGCCCGGTACGCCCACCTGTTCCGCCCGGCGGAACGGACGGAGGTCATCGCCAGGATCCAGGCGTCCGCCGACCGGAACATCGCCCGCTTCGGGCTGCTTGAAAACCATGATTCCGAACGCGGCGTGGTGACTGTCCCGGGTCAGGCTCACCCTGCCGAAGGGCGGTGAACACGATGGAAAAGCCGTTCGCGATCACGCTGGACGTCGGGTCGAGCCGGGCCAACAAGACCGGGGCCTGGCGCACCGAGCGCCCCGTCTACGTGGACCTGCTGCCGCCGTGCAACAACGCCTGCCCGGCCGGGGAGAACATCCAGCGGTGGCTGTACGACGCCGAGGAGGGAGACAGCCCCGCCTCCCCAGGGGCGACGACCCCCCTTCAGCCCTCCGGGGAGGGCGGGTATGAGCTCGCGTGGCGGCAGATCATGGCCGACAACCCGTTCCCGGCGGTGATGGGCCGGGTGTGCTACCGCCCCTGTGAGACCGCCTGCAACCGGGCCAGCCTCGACACCGCTGTCGGGATCAACTCGGTGGAAAGGTTCCTCGGCGACGAGGCCATCCGCCGGGGCTGGAAGGCCCCCGTCGCCGCGGCGCCCACGGGCAAGCGGGTGCTCGTGGTGGGCGCCGGGCCGTCCGGCCTTTCGGCCGCTTACCACCTCGCCCGCCTGGGCCACGCGGTGACGATCAGGGACGCCGGCGCGGCGCCTGGCGGCATGATGCGCTACGGCATACCGAAGTACCGGCTGCCGCGCGACATCCTGGACGCCGAGGCCGGCCGCATCCTGGCCATGGGCGTGACCCTCGAACTGAACTCGCCGGTCACCGACCTGCCGGCGGTGCTGGAACCCGGCGGGTTCGACGCGGCGTTCGTGGCGGTCGGCGCGCACATCGGCAGGCGCGCGTACATCCCGGCCGGCGACTCGGCCAGGATCCTTGACGCGGTGTCGGTGCTGCGCGACATGGAAGGCGACTCACCGCCGATGCTGGGGCGTCGCGTCGCGGTCTACGGCGGCGGCAACACGGCCATGGATGCCGCGCGGACCGCGCGGCGGCTCGGGGCAGCCGAAGCGGTGGTCGTGTACCGCCGGACCAGGGAACGGATGCCCGCGCACGACATCGAGGTCACCGAGGCGCTGGAGGAAGGCGTGACGATGCGCTGGCTGTCCACGGTGGCGCGCGCGGACCAGGGCAAGCTCCTGATCGAGAAGATGCGCCTGGACGAGACCGGCTTCCCTCAGCCGACCGGGGAGTTCGAGGACCTGGGCGCCGACACGCTGATCCTCGCGCTCGGCCAGAACGCCGACCTGTCCCTGCTCGAGGACGTGCCGGGCGTCACGTTCGAGGACGGCGTGGTGCAGGTGGGCCCGGACCTGATGACCGGGTACCCCGGCATCTTCGCCGGCGGCGACATGGTGCCAGCCGAGCGGACCGTGACGGTGGCGATCGGGCACGGCAAGAAGGCCGCGCGCAGCATCGACGCGTGGCTGCGCGGCCAGGCGTACTCCACGCCGCCCAAGCACGAGCTCGCGGAGTTCAGCGGGCTCAACACCTGGTACTACAGCGACGCCCCGGCGACTGTGCGGC
Organism: Actinomycetota bacterium; assembly: GCA_027314595.1. GTDB lineage: Bacteria > Actinomycetota > Actinomycetes > Streptosporangiales > Streptosporangiaceae > Trebonia. The sequence continues at coordinate 5,565 of DAHVAN010000363.1, forward strand.
CGCAACTGGACGCCGCCCGCCGGATCTCCACGTTCGACGAGGTCGTCGGCGGGCTCGACGAGTCCACCGCGCTGTTCGAGGCGCGCCGCTGCATGTCCTGCGGCAACTGCTTCGAATGCGACAACTGCTACGGGGTCTGCCCCGACAACGCCGTCATCAAGCTCGGCTCAGGCAACCGGTACCGGATCGACTACGACTACTGCAAGGGCTGCGGCATGTGCGCGGCCGAATGCCCGTGCGGCGCCATCGTCATGGAACCCGAGCAGACCTGAGCAGCCGGAGGCCCGGGCCGGGCTCGCGGCCCCGCCGGACGCTCGTCAACGGTCATGCCGCGACCTTGTATCGCGGTCAAAGCTTCGCGGCGGCGGGCCTGTCACGCGAAGGGCCGTTGCTCCACGTCCGGTAGGACGGAGGGCCCTGGCGTCCGGGACCTACCTCTCTGCCGCCCCTTCGGGCCGGCTGCAAGGCTGGTGACTGGGAAGCGAGTGCAGAAGCGGAGGCTGTCATGCGAGCCATGGTTTACCACGGCCCCGGGCAGAAGGCCTGGGAAGAGGTACCCGACCCGGAGATCACCGATGACGGCGACGCGATCCTCCGGGTGGACACCACGACCATCTGCGGCACCGACCTGCACATTCTCAAGGGCGACGTGCCGGCTGTGGCCAGCGGCCGGATCCTCGGCCACGAAGCTGTGGGCGTGATCGAAGAGGTCGGCGACGGAGTTCGCACGCTGCGGCCGGGCGACCGGGTCCTCGTCTCCTGCGTCAGCGCGTGCGGGAACTGCCGGTACTGCCGCGAGGGTCGCTACGGGCAGTGCCTGTCCGGCGGCGGCTGGATTCTCGGCCACACGATCAACGGCACCCAGGCGGAGTACGTGCGCGTGCCGTTCGCCGACCATTCCGTCTACCAGGCCCCCGACGGCGTGCCGGACGAGGAGATCCTCATGCTGGCCGACGTCCTGCCCACCGGCTACGAAGTCGGCGTGCTGAACGGGCACGTCCGCCCCGGCGATGTCGTGGCGGTCGTCGGCGCCGGCCCTGTCGGCCTGTCCGCGATCACCGGCGCGCAACTGGTCAGCCCGAGCCACATCGTCGCCATCGACCTGGCCGACGCGAGGCTGGAAGCGGCCAAGGGTTTCGGCGCCGACGTCACGGTGAACAGCTCACGTGAGGACCCGCTCGCCGTCATCAGGGGGCTGACCACGGGCTTGGGCGCGGACGTGACGATCGAGGCGGTTGGCGTCCCCGCCACCTTCGAGCTGGCCGTCAAGCTAGCCCGGCCCGGCGGCCGGATCGCCAACGTCGGCGTGCACGGCGAGGCCGCCACCTTGCACCTTGAAGACCAGTGGACCAGGGACATCACCATCACCACGGGACTGGTGGACACCTACTCCACCCCCACCCTCATGCGCCTGGTCGTCAGCCGTCAGATCGACGCCAGGAAGTTCATTACCCACAACTTCGGCCTGGACGATTTCCCTGAGGCCTACGACGTCTTCGCCCGCGCCGCCGACACGGGCGCGCTCAAGGTCGTCCTGAGCCGCTGAGCGCGGAAAGGAAGCGATGCCGATGAGACTCACCGTTAAGGACGTCATGACCGCGCACGTGATCGCCGCGCGGAAGGGCGCGTCGTTCAAGGATGTGGCCCAAAGGCTCCGCGAGCACAGGGTCAGCGCGTTCCCGGTCGTGGACGACGATAACAAGGTGATCGGCGTCGTCTCCGAGGCCGATCTGCTGACCAAGGAGGCCCTGGACTGCGGCGAGGCAGGAATGCCGGGCATGATCTCCGGCATCCTGCAGCGCAGGGAGCAGGAGAGGGCGGCCGGCCTCACGGCAGGCGACCTGATGACGCGCCCGCCGGTGACCGTCCAGCCCGACGATCCGGTCGAGCAGGCCGCCCGGCTCATGTACGCCCGGCGGGTCAAGCGGCTGCCCGTGACCGACGCGGCCGGCCATCTCGTCGGGATCATCAGCAGGGCCGACGTGCTGGCCGTCTACAGCCGTTCGGATGAGGAGATCAGGAAGGAGATCTGCGACGAGGTGATCCCGAACGATCTGCGCGCCGACCCGTCCAGGTTCACGGTGACAGTCCAGGACGGCATCGTGACCCTTGAGGGCAAGCCGGAGGCCGTTACGCTCGGCCGGGACATGGTCGGCCGGGTCCGGCACGTCCAGGGCGTGGTATCGGTCCGCGACCGGCTCAGCTACCCGCCTGCCGAGCCGCCGGCCAGCCCCGGCCCTTCCTTCTGAACTCGCGCGCCGGAGGCTACGGGGCCACGGCCCCGACAAGCCAGACACCAGCGCCCAGGTGCACGCCATTGGCGTTCGCGTAGGGGGCGAGCGCGGCGCGCAGCGACTCGACCGCACGGTCCACGGTGTCGGCGCTGGCCTCGGCCAGCATCGTGCGGCCTATCGATCCGGTTCGCACGAACCCGACGGCCTGATCGAAGGCATGGACCTGGGCGTCATCCTGCAGGAACAGCGCGTTGGGCAGCCCGGCCGCTTCGGCGCGGGCCCGGGCCCTGGCCAGCATCGGGCCCGACAGGTCGATGCCGACGGCCTGGCCAGGCACGGCGAGCCGGGCGGCCGCCAGCACCGTCGCCCCGCAGCCACAGCCCACGTCGAGCACCTGACCGCCGGGGCGGAGGGCGGCAGCCTGGAAGATCATGTCCGTGAACGGCTCGAGCATGCGATCATAGCGTGCCTGATGCGCTGTCCAGTGGGCGACCTCATCGCCGGTGTTCCAGTGCTCGGCCTGTTCGGTGTTCGCGATGCTCATCGGGTCTCCTGCCGTCGCAGCCGCTGCTGCCTTTCATGATCATGGGTCATAGGTGGCCGTATAGGGCCTCGTGCCAGCAGCGAGAACATGCGGCCGGCCCGCGGCTGGCTGTGGAAGCGACGGTACAGGTCTAACATCTCAGACCCTGGCCGGCCCGGCGCGCTCGCGCGCCGGGTGCCCTGGTGTATCCAGCGGCCGGTCCGCGCGGGCGAAGACGGCGGCGGCGTGACGCCGGCCGTCCGCCGCGCACAGCCAGCCCTGGCATCCCGCCCGGGCGGACAGCTCCCCGAATGCCTCGCCGCTCATGGCGCAAGGCTTTCAGCAAAGCGCTGTTGACTTGATGGCAGGCCGGCGTAGCATGACCGTCGCTTAACCGGTAAAGCGGCCGTTAAGCCGAGGGGTAAGCCCGCAGCCAAGCAGGAGCCCGCATGTCCAGACCGCATTCGCGTATCCGCGCCATCACCATGGCTTTCGCGCTGACCGCGGCGGCTACGGTTACGGGAGTCGTGCTCAGCGCGCCTCCCGCGCCGGCCGATACCGGGGCGTCGTGCAGTGCAACTTTCACGATCGCGTGGCAGACGCCGTCCAATAGCCCGCCCGATTTCGGCGCGACCGTCACGGTCACGAACAACGCGTCCTACACGATCCAGACCTGGACGGTAAACTGGACGTTCACCGCGGGCCAGACGATCGTCGCCGGCTCACCGTACAGCGCGAGCGTGACGCAGACAGGCACTAGCGTGACCGCGACGCCCGGCGGGACCTACAACGCGGTGCTCTCCCCGGGCCAGTCCACGACGTTCGGCTTCGACGGCGACTACAACGGCACCTCCAATCCGGTTCCCGCCGTCGCCTGCGCCGGCCCGAGCGAGGGCTCGGGCAGCGCCACGCTGTCGGGCGCGCTTGACCCGCTCGGCGTGAACACCGCGTCCTGGGACACCAACTTCACCGACCCCGCGATCGCCAGCAGCCTGTCCGCAGCGAGCACCGGGCTCATCAGGTACCCCGGCGGCTCGTACGCCGACGGGTACCTGTGGCAGTCCAACACCTACCAGGGGACCACCGACCCGGTGGACTTCGCGCAGTACTCGAGCCAGGTCGACGCGATCACGAACGGCCAGAAGTTCGTCACGGTCAACTACGGGTCAGACACGCCGGCCGACGCGGCGGCCTGGGTCACGCAGTCGCAGACCTCGGGCGAGGGTGTGTCACTGTGGGAGATCGGCAACGAGGAGTACGGCTCGTGGGAGATCGACAACCACGCGAACCCGCACACCGCGACGTCGTACGCGACCAACGCGCTCGGCTACATGCAGGCGATGAAGGCCGTGAACCAGAACGCCCAGATCTGCTACGACTACGGGATGGACGGGAACCTCGCTCCCGGCTCCGGCGTCACCAACTACCAGCAGTGGAACGACACGATCCTTTCCGCCGACGCCGCCGACATCAACTGCGCCGACGTGCACTGGTACCCGATCAACGGGCTGCCAAGCGGGGAAAGCGTGCAGTCGATCATGTCGCTGGTCGACAACATCCCGGCCGCGGCGGCGGAAATCCACCTCGCGCTGTCCACCTACGATCCGAGCGCCTACTTCGTGGTCGGCGAGACCAACATCTCGCAGACCGCGAACGCCTGGAACGAGGAGCCCCTCGGCGCGCTGTTCGCCGCCGCCAACGCGATGGAATGGCTGTCATTCGGCGCGCAGTCCGTGGACTGGTGGGACGTGCACAACTACGGTAGCCCGACCGCTGACTTCGGCATGTTCTCCTCGGCCTCCAGCGGCGAGCCCGCCGTCGACACCCCGTACCCGCCGTACTACGGCTACCTGCTCGCCTCCAAGCTGGCCGTCAAGGGCGCCACGGTCGGCACGCTGCTGGTGCCGACGCCGAACGTCTACGGCTACTACTCCAAGCAGTCAGGCGGCGGCTACTCGGTGATGCTGGTCAACGCGGATCCGTCCAGCGCCTACACGATTCCCGCGTCCAGCCTCGGCATCACCAGCACCGCCGAGACCGAGTACACCTACTCAGCGGCGAACCCGACGGTCACCACCAGCAGCTTCTCCGGGTCGTCGGTGAGCGTGCCGGCGGAGTCGATCGTCGTCCTGGCCAACGGGAGCGGGGCACAGCCGTCGCCATCGCCCAGCCCGAGCAGCAGCCAGTCGCCGACGCCGACCACGAGCCCGACCCCGACCACGAACCCCACCCCGACCACGAGCCCCACCCCGACCACCAGCCCTACCCCGACCACGAGCCCCACGTCCACGAGCACGGCTGGCGCGGCGTGCTCGGTGACCTGGTCGGTGACGAACTCCTGGTCCGGCGGGTTCCAGCTCGGCTTCACCGTGACGAACTCCGGCACGGCGGCGACGACCGGCTGGAGCGTCGGGTACTCCTGGCCGGGGTCGCAGACCGTCTCGCAAATCTGGAACGCCTCGGAAACCCAGTCCGGCGCGGCGGTCACGATCGGCAACCTGAGCTACGACGGAGCGATATCGGCGGGCGGCAACACCACGTTCGGCATGCTCGGCACGGGCACGGCGCCCACAGCGCTGTCGGGCCTGACCTGCACAGCGCATTGAGCCCGGGCCGGACACCGGTCCCGGGCTGAGCCCGGGACCGGACTTGACTGGTGGGAGTAAGCCCGGACCTCGCTTCTCCCACCTCGTCAGGTGAACGCGGCGACCTTCGCGGCCAGGCAGGCCAGTCCGGCACCGGTGGCCTCCGGCGGCCCCCGGTAGGGTTGGCGGGTGGCCATCGAACTGGTCTGCCCGTGGCCGAGTTGCACGCCGGCCGGCGCGAGCACTGGACCGGCCCTATCCGGGCGGAGAAAGCTGGCGGCAGGCGGTCGCGCGGGTCGGCCGGTTCCTCGGCGACCTGCCACTGCGCTGGAACGGGCAGCGGGTCCTCGTCATCGGCCACGTCGCCACCCGGTGGGGCCTGGACCACTTCATCGGCGGTGTCCAGCTCGAACGACTCACCGAGGAGGACTTCGCCTGGCAGGAGGGATGGGAGTACCGGCTCAGCTGGCCGAGCCCGACTTGAAGATGATGGATCGGTTGTGACCCTGGAGGGTCACAACCGATCCATCATCATTGCCGCACTGCGCCCGGGGCCCGGATTGTCCGGTTTCTAGCGCCGGAGGCGTGCCGTGGCGCTGTCAGGTGCAGCTGATGCTGGCCGGTACCGCGGCCGTGCTGCCGGTGTTATTGGCGGTGAAGCCGATGGACACCGAACCGCCCTGCTTGATCACCCCGTCATACGGGGCGTTGGTCACGGTGACCGTCTGGCCGGACTGCGTGAAGGTGCCGCCCCATGTGCTGGCGAGAGTCTCGCCGCTGGGGAGCGTGAAGCTCAGCGTCCAGCCGTTGAGCGGACCGCCGCCGGTGTCGGCCACGACGATCGACGCCTGGAAGCCGCCCGACCAGGAACTCGCCACCGAACCCGTCCCCGAGCAGGTCGCGGGCGTGGGAGCGGAGCCGTTGATGTTCACCGAGAAGGAGTTGGTGGCCAGTCCCGCGCCGCCCTGCCACAGCTCGAAGCCGGCCTCGATGTCGATCAGGTACCAGGAGGACTTGGTGTAGCCGCGGCTGACCGCGTCCTGCACCAGCGGGGCCAGGTCGAGGCCGCTCACCGAGGTGGTCCCGGTCGTCATCGTGTAGGAGACGGTGTCGAAGCCCCCCTGGGACCCTTCCCAGACGTTATAGCTTCGCCCGCCGAGGCTGACGTTGGTAGCGACCTGCGAGCCGAACGGCTGGACCGGGCCGTTGTGGTTGAGCCAGATCATCAGCTCGGTGCCGTTGGGCTGGCCGGTTGTCGTCGGAGTCTGGTTGAACCAGATGTCGTAGGCCACGTCGTAGTCGTTGCTGCCGCCAGGCTGTGTGGTGCTCCAGCTCGTGGTGACCTTGCCGGCGGTGATGGCCGACACCTGGACCGGGGTCGCGGACAGGCCGCCCGACGTGCAGTTTCCCCAATGGCAGCCCTGGTAGATGGACGGATAGCCGCCCGGCGCGCCGTTGGTCGCGTTGGCAATGGCCGAGTTCGCCACGGTGAAGTCGGCGTTGCCGTCGGTGGTGATGGACTCGGAGGCACCCGAGCCCCACTCGTTGTTCTGGACGTTGTATACGCCACCGGCCACCGAGGTGTACTGCATCTGGGTCAGCGTCGTGGTGGCCGCCCGCGCCCCCGCCGCCCCCACGGCCACCATGCCGCCGGTGAGTAGCGCGGCGGCCGCCAGGCTCGCCGACCTCCTGATGACTGCCGTCCTGGTCCATGACATGGCGCGCCTCCTTACCGCGGGCGGACAGTGCGCACACTAAGACCATCGCCGGGCCGGTCACCAGGCACGGTGCGGCAGGGGCGCTAACCTGCCAGGTCAGCGGCCCCGCGCGCGGCGCGCGGGCTGGAAACTTTCACCGTTGCCGATGCGCCGGCCGTCGGCGGGGGCTAGCCGCGCAGGCGGGCCAGGGCCAGGTCGAACTGGTCCGCCCAGGCGTCGAGGACGCGGGAGCGGCGGCGGGCGTCGTCGGTGAGGATGTTGGCCAGGCCGAGCCCGCGGGCGAGGTCTAGCGTGCCGGCCACCACGGTCCGGACGCGCGGGTCGTCGCCGTCGACGTCGAGCAGGGTCACGGCGAACTGGTAGGCCTCCCGGGCGAGAGCACGCTCGAGCGGGATCACCTGGGCGCGCAGCCGGGCGTCCACGGCGGCCTCGGCCCAGACGTGCAGCGCGGCGGTGAAGAGCGTCGTGGTGTAGAGGCCGGCCAGCCGGTCCAGCGCCCAGCGGGTCCTGTTGGATCCGTCGGGCGGGATCTCCAGGGTGATGCGCAGCTCGCAGAGCCGGACATCGGTCATGTGCCGGATCGCGGCCGTGACCAGGTCCTCCCGGGTGCGGAAGTGGTGCTGGGCGGCGCCGCGGGAGACGCCGGCCCGGGCGGCCACCGTCGCCACTGTGGTCCGCGCCCAGCCGGACTCGGCGAGGGAGGCCACGGCGGCCTCCAGGAGGCGCTCGCGCGTGGCGCGGCTGCGATCCTGCTTCGGAAGGCTCACCGTGGAGGGCACCGGTCCATCCTGACGCAAAAGCCGTCCGGAAAAAAGCGTCACTGCTGCTTGTTTCTGGCCTGATGACGGAGACATACTTGTGCGGCCGGGGTCAAGTGCCGCGGCGCAGGTCCGGGTGCCGGCGCGCAGGTCCGGGTGCCGGCGCGGGGTGAGGGGCCGTTGCGGAGCCGAGGGATCCCGCGGGGCGGGAGGAGAGGGCTGTGGCCGATCGGGCGGATGTGCTCTGCGGGGTGCTCGCCGACCTTGCCGGCGAGAGCGGCTGGCTCGAGTCGGTCCTGGCCGGTCTCGACGGCTCCGGCTGGCTGCGGCCCACGCCGGCACCAGGATGGCGTGGTTCGGGCCGCCGATGAGCGCCGCATCGATGGCGACCGCCCGGCTCATGGAGACCTGGGCCCACGGGCAGGACGTCGCCGAGGCGCTGGGGGCGCCGCATCCGGCGGCGGACGGGTTGCGGCACATCGCCTACCTCGCCGTGCGCACCCGGGACTTCGCCTTCACGCTGCGCGGGCTCGCGCCGCCGCGGGACGCCTTCCTCGTCCGGGTTACCGGTCCCGACGGCGCCGTCTGGTCGTGGGGGCCGGAGGACGCGGCGCAGCGCGTCGAGGGCACCGCACTGGACCTTTGCCTGCTCGCGACCCAGCGGCGGCACCGGTCGGACACCGGGCTCGTCGCCGCAGGACCTGACGCCGACCGCTGGCTGGACATCGCGCAGGCGTTCGCGGGACCGCCAGGCGCCGGCCGGGAGCCGGCCGGGCCGGCGTGACCGAGGGGGGCGGCGTGACAGCCGGGACCGGCATGGCCGCGGAGACCGGCAAGACCGCCTGGACCGGCATGAATGCCTGGGCCGGCATGGCCGCGGAGACCGGCGTGACCGGGCGGCGGGCGGTGCGCATCGGGAACGCTTCCGGGTTCTACGGCGACCGGCCCGGCGCCTTCCGCGAGCTCCTGCAGGCCGACGGCGTCGACGTCCTGACCGGTGACTACCTCTCCGAGCTGACCATGCTCATCCTGGCGCGCGACAAGGCCAGGGACCCGTCCCTCGGCTACGCGCGCACGTTCGCCGCGCAGTTCGAGGAATGCGCCGGGCTGGCCATGGAGCGCGGGGTGCGCCTGGTCGTCAACGCCGGCGGGCTCAACCCCGCCGGGCTCGCCGGAAGGCTGCGCGAGCTGAGCGCCGCCCTCGGGCTCACGGTGCGGGTGGCGCACGTCGAAGGCGACGACCTGACGCACCGGGCCGCCGGACTCGGCCTTGGCGAGCCGCTGGCCGCCAGCGCCTACCTCGGCGGGTTCGGGATCGCGCGGTGCCTGCGGGCCGGCGCGGACGTCGTCGTGACGGGCAGGGTCACCGACGCCTCCCTCGTCGTGGGATCGGCCGCGGCCTGGTTCGGCTGGTCGCCTGGGGACCTTGACGCGATCGCGGGCGCCATGGCCGCGGGGCACGTCATCGAGTGCGGCACCCAGGCGACGGGCGGGAACTACGCCTTCTTCCGCACGATCGGTGACCTGCGCCACCCGGGATTCCCGGTCGCGGAGGTGGCGGCCGACGGCTCGTCCGTCATCACCAAGCCGGCCGGAACCGGGGGCGCGGTGACCGTCGGCACGGTCACCGCGCAGCTGCTTTACGAGGTCGGCGGCGCCCGCTACGCGGGTCCTGACGCGGTGCTGCGGCTGGACTCGGTCCGGCTCACGCCTGACGGCCCCGACCGGGTGCGAATCAGCGGCGTGCGCGGCGAGCCGCCGCCGGACACGCTCAAGGTCGGGGTGACCGCGCTCGGCGGGTACCGCAACGAGGTCACGTTCGTGCTCACCGGCCTGGACATCGAGGCCAAGGCCGATCTCGTGCGGCGCCAGCTTTCCGCCGCGGTCCCCGACGGCACCACGTGGACCCTCGCCCGCACCGACCATCCCGACGCCGCCACCACGGAGACGGCGAGCGCCCTGCTGCACTGCGTGGCGCGCGGGAAGGATCCGGACGCGGTCGGCAGGCGGTTCTCCGACGCCGCGGTGCACCTGGCGCTCGGCAGCTACCCGGGGTTCCACCTCACCGCGCCGCCGGGCGCCGCCGCGCCGTACGGGGTGTTCCGTCCGGCGTCGGTGCCCGCGTCCGCCGTGCCGCACGTCGCCGTGCTGCCCGACGGCGGCCGCGCCCAGATCCCCCACTCGCCGCTCGCCGTGCCCGCCGCACAGGCGCTGGCGCCGGTCCCTGAGCCGCATGTTCCGGATTCCGAACGGCGGGGCGGAGCTCGCCGCGTACCGCTAGGCCGGCTGGCCGGCGCCCGCAGCGGCGACAAGGGCGGCGACGCGAACCTCGGCGTCTGGGTCGAGGACGACCGGGCGTGGCCGTGGCTGGCCAGCTTCCTCACGCTTGAGGCGGTGCGCGCGCTGCTGCCCGAGACCGCGGGGCTCGAGCTGGACCGGCACGTGCTGCCCAACCTGCGCGCGGTCAACGTGATCGTGCACGGCCTGCTCGGCGAGGGCGCCGCCTGCAACGCGCGATTCGACCCGCAGGCCAAGGCCCTCGGCGAGCACTTGCGCTCCCGGCTCGCGGACATACCGGAGTCACTGCTATGACGGTGCTGCGCTCGGCCTTCGACCCCGCCTGCGACGCGGCACGGGCGAACCGGGAGGCCATGCTGGCCAGCCTCGCCGAGCTCGACGCCGACTACGCCAGGCTGCCCGCCGCTGGCGGCGACAGGGCGGTGGCCCGTCATCGCGCTCGCGGCAAGCTGCTGCCGCGGGAACGGATCGAGCTGCTGCTCGACCGCGACGCGCCGTTCCTCGAGCTGTCACCGCTGGCGGCCTGGGGCACCGAGTACCCGCTGGGCGCCAGCGTGGTCACCGGCATCGGCGTGGTCGAGGGCGTCGAAGCCATGATCGTGGCGAACGACCCGACCGTCCGCGGCGGAGCGAGCAACCCGTGGACGATCAGGAAGGTCTTCCGCGCCAACGACATCGCGCGGGAGAACCGGCTGCCGATGATCTCGCTGGTGGAATCGGGGGGCGCGGACCTGCCGACCCAGAAGGACATCTTCATCCCCGGCGGGCGGCTGTTCCGCGACCTGACCCGGCTGTCGGCCGCGGGCATCCCGACGATCGCGCTCGTCTTCGGCAACTCCACCGCGGGCGGCGCCTACGTGCCGGGGATGAGCGACCACGTGGTCATGGTCCGCGAGCGAGCCAAGGTGTTCCTCGCCGGACCTCCGCTGGTGAAGATGGCGACGGGCGAGGTCGCCGACGACGAGTCCCTGGGCGGCGCGGACATGCACGCCCGCGTCTCGGGGCTCGCCGACTACTACGCGACCGACGAGGCCGACGCGATCCGCCTCGGCCGCCGGATCGTGGCGCGGCTCAACCACCGCAAGGCGGGCTGGCCCGCGCGCCCCGCTCCCCCGCCGCCGCGGTTCGGCGAGGACGAACTCCTCGGCATCGTGCCGGCCGACCTGCGGCAGCCGTTCGACCCGCGCGAGGTGCTCGCCCGCGTCGTCGACGACAGCGACTTCGACGAGTTCAAGCCGCTGTACGGCACGAGCCTGGTCACCGGGTGGGCGCGGCTGCACGGCTACCCGATCGGGGTGCTCGCCAACTCCCGTGGCGTGCTCTTCTCCGCCGAATCGCAGAAGGCCGCGCAGTTCATCCAGCTCGCCAACGCTTCCCGCACGCCGCTGGTGTTCCTGCACAACACGACCGGCTACATGGTCGGCGCCGAGTACGAGCAGGGCGGCATCATCAAGCACGGCGCGCTGATGATCAACGCGGTGGCGAACTCGTCGGTGCCGCACCTGTCGGTGCTGATGGGCGCCTCGTACGGCGCCGGGCACTACGGCATGTGCGGCCGGGCGTTCGACCCGCGGTTCCTGTTCGCCTGGCCGTCGGCGCGGTCGGCGGTCATGGGAGCGCAGCAGCTCGCGGGCGTGCTCTCGATCGTGTCACGCGCCGCCGCCCAGGCCGCCGGGCGGCCCTTCGATGAGGACGCCGACGCCGCGATGCGCGCCGCGGTAGAGCACCAGATCGAGGCCGAGTCGCTGCCCGCGTTCTTGTCCGGCAGGATCTACGACGACGGCATCATCGACCCCCGCGACACCAGGACCGTGCTGGGCCTGGCCCTGTCCGTCATCGCCAACGCCCCCGAGCCGGCGCGCGCTCCCGGCGGCTTCGGCGTGTTCCGGATGTGACGCGCAGATGACCGGTCAGCGTGTCACCCGGGTGCTCGTCGCCAACCGCGGCGAGATCGCGCGCCGCGTCGTGGCGACCTGTCACCGGCTGGGGCTGTCGGCCGTCGCCGTCTGCTCCGATCCCGACCTCGACGCGCCGCACGCCCGGGAAGCGGACCTCGCGGTCCGGTTGCCCGGCGCCGCCGCGGCGCACACCTACCTGCGGGCCGGCCTGCTGGTGGACGCCGCGCTTGCGGCCCGCGCCGACGCCGTCCACCCCGGCTACGGCTTCCTGTCGGAGGACGCCGGGTTCGCCCGGGCCGTCACCGACGCCGGCCTGACCTGGATCGGCCCGTCCCCCGAGGCCATCGCGGCGATGGGCGCCAAGGTCGAGGCCAAGCGGCTCGCCGCGTCGGCGGGAGTGCCTGTGCTGGCCGGACTCGACCCGGAGGCGGTGACGGAGGCCGACCTTCCCGTGCTCGTCAAGGCATCGGCGGGGGGCGGCGGGCGCGGCATGCGGATCGTCCGCGGGCTGGCCGGCCTGCGGGCCGCGATCGCCGCGGCGCGGGCCGAGGCGGCTGCCTCGTTCGGGAATCCAATGGTCTTCCTTGAGCCCTTCATCGAGCGCGGCCACCATGTCGAAGTGCAGGTGATGGCCGACCGCCACGGCACGGTGCTCGCGCTCGGCGAACGGGAATGCTCGATCCAGCGGCGGCACCAGAAGATCGTCGAGGAGTCGCCGTCACCGCTGGCCGGCCGGACGCCGGGCCTGCGGGAGGACCTGTACGCGGCCGCGATCGCGGTGGCCCGCGCCGTCGGCTACGCCGGCGCCGGCACGGTCGAGTTCCTCGCCCTGCCCGACGGGCGCTTCTGGTTCCTGGAGATGAACACCCGCCTGCAGGTCGAGCACCCGGTGACCGAGTGCACGACCGGGCTGGACCTCGTGGAACTGCAGCTTGCCGTCGCGGCGGGCGGGCGGCTGCCGGCGGCGGCCCCGCTCCCCCGCGGCGCCGCCGTGGAGGCGCGCCTGTACGCCGAGGATCCGGCGGCCGGCTGGCTGCCCGCGACGGGGACCCTGCACCGCCTGGACGTCCCCGTCACCCACCCGGCGTTCACGCCTCCCGTGCTCGACCTGGCGCCGCGCGGCGTGCGGCTGGACGCCGGGGTCGAGGACGGCGCCGTGATCGGCGTGCACTACGACCCGATGCTGGCCAAGGTGATCGCCTGGGCGCCGGGCCGGGCCGAGGCGGTCGCCGTCCTGGCCCGCACGCTGGCCCGGGCCCGGATCCACGGCCCGCGCACCAACCGCGACCTGCTCGTGCGCGTGCTTGACCATCCCGCGTTCGCCGTCGGCGACACCGACACCGGCTTCCTCGGCAGGCACGGCCCCGACGTTCTCGCCGCTGCGCTGGCCGGCCCGGCGGACGAGCGGCTGGCCGCGGTCGCCGCCGCCCTCGCCGAGTCG
>DAHVAN010000370.1 GCA_027314595.1 Actinomycetota bacterium
CGGCCAGTCCGCCGCCGTTCGCCATGCCCGGGCCGGGACCGATGCCCGGGCCGGGACCGATGCCCGGGCCGGGACCGATGCCCGGGCCGGGACCGATGCCCGGGCCGGGACCGATGCCCGGGCCGGGACCGATGCCCGGGCCGGCGCCGGGACCGGGTCCCGCCCCCTGCGCCCCCGCCTCTCCCGCGTTGAGCGCACGGGGCAGCGTGGACAGCAGCACCGCGATCGGGAACTCGTGCCGTTCCTCGGCCAGGTCGCTGACCTCCTGCCGCGGCACCACGACCTCGAACACGCCGCGGTCGACCTGCCAGTACCCCAGCTGTCCCGCCCGCCGCTCGTCCATGCCCAGGTAGACGATGTGCAGCCGGTCGCCGAGGTCGTCAAGGACCAGGCACGGCTCGCCGTGATAGGAGCCGATGGGCCGGGATTCCCACAGCGCGTCGAGGTCGTTGAGCCTGACCTGCTTGCGCCAGACGCCGCCCGGGGCGGGGGAGAAGCCGTGCTCCTCGGGCGGCGGTGGGGCGGCGAAAAGAGTGACGTCGCGGTCCGAGGGGCCGACCGCGGCCTGGTAGGAGGCCCCGAGGTAGGACGCCATCAACCGGTAACGCATGCGCTATCCCTCCCTCGCCGGCCGCCGCCAGGCCAGCCCGTCATACCGGGCGACCGGCTCCTCGCCGCTGTCTACCAGCCGGCACAGGACCGTCGCCATGGGTATCTGGATCGGCTCCAGGTAGAACTCGACCCGGCCGCCGGGGCCCCGCGACGTGACCGGGACGTACCCGTCGATCTCCCTGGCCTGCCAGCACAGGAAGTACAGCTCGGCCATGTCGGGCTTGAAGTCCGACCCCTCGTAGCCGAGGCCGAGGGCGTAGTACATCTCCGCCGGGCTGCGGAGCAGCACGTCACGCACCCGGTGCACGTACCCGGCGATCACGCCGCGCTGACCGCTCATGTACGGTCCGACCATGCGCGGCGGTATGACCTTGCGCATGGGCGTGCCGGGAAGTATGCGCGCAGGCTGCGCCGGCTCGCGTACAGCCGAAGCCACAGGCCGCTCCTTCCCGCTAGCGCCGATTCCTCGTGGGCCGCACACCCGGTCTGATCGCAGGGCCCGCGTCGCCGCAGGTCGCAAACTCCCACATCCGCAATGTGCGCTCACCTGATTCTGCCGCGCAGAGCGGCGTTAGCTGCGCCAAAGTGCATCTTTCATAGAATTCATTATTTTTTGTAGCTCACCGATTACTCCCTGGCCAGCGGAACGGCGGTAGTGTCACACGCGTGCGCTTCACCAGGCCCCAGGGGGACACCGGCGAGGCCGACCCGGATGTGGCGGCCGCGCTCGACGCCTACGCGCGCGGCGCCGGAAGCGAGCGCGGCGCGCTGACGGCCATCGCCGGGTCCAGGCTGCTCGTCCCGGTGGTGGCCGTGCTCACCGGGGCCACGCAGGCCGGCGCCGAGAAGGAAAGCGAGATGGCCCTGCCCACCCTGATCGGCAACGACGGACGCACGGCGGTCATCGCCTTCACCGGCATGCCGGCCCTGCGGCGGTGGCGGGAGGATGCCCGCCCGGTCCCCGTCCCGGCCCCCAAGGTCTTCGAAGCAGCGCTCGGCCAGGCGGACGCGGTGGTGATCGACGTGGCCGGGCCGGTGCCGATGGCGGTGGAGGGCGCGCGACTGCGGGCCCTCGCCGCGAACCGGCCACCCCCGCCGCCGCACGAAGACCCGGACGTCAGGGCCGAGGTAGCCGCGGTGACCCCGCACTTCACGCTCGGCCCGGGGGAGGGGGACACGGACCTGCTCGTGTGGCTGGACACCACGGACGCCGGCCAGGCACGCCGCACGGCCGAGCAGATCGCGGCCCGCCTCGGCGGCCGCCTCCGCCGCGGCATCCAGGTCCGCACCGCGCGCTGAGGTCCCGCCGTGCCGCTCACCCTTCCTTTCATCCCGAACGACCGGTGCCGTCTGCCCGCCGCCCGCCTTCCGCCGGTGACGGCGGTCGCCTGCGATGTGCTGCTCGCCGTCCAATACCCTGCTGGTATCGGCGCTCGGGAAGCGCAGGCTCGCGCTGACAGTAAGGTAAACGACATGTTTCGGTGGCTGACCGCCGGTGAGTCGCACGGCCGGGCGCTCGTGGCGATCTGCGACGGCGTCCCGGCGGGCGTGCGGTTGACCAGCGGCGACGTGGCGGCCGCGCTCGCCAGGCGGCGGGCCGGGTACGGTCGCGGCGCGCGGATGAAGTTCGAGCAGGACGAGGTGGAACTCACCGGTGGCGTGCGGCACGGCGTCACCCTGGGCGGGCCGGTCGCGATCCGGGTCGGCAACACCGAGTGGCCGAAGTGGGAGATCGTCATGTCACCGGACCCCGTCTCCGGTGAGGAACTCGAAGGCCAGGCGCGCAACGCCCCGCTGACCAGGCCGCGGCCCGGGCACGCCGACCTGGCCGGCATGCAGAAGTTCGGGCACGGCGACGCCAGGCCGGTGCTCGAACGCGCGAGCGCGCGGGAGACCGCGGCCCGGGTCGCACTCGGCGAGGTGGCGCGCAGGCTGCTCGAACAGGCGCTCGGCGTGCGGGTCCTCAGCCACGTGGTGGCCCTGGGCTCGGTGTCCGTGCCGCAAGGCAGCGTGCTCCCGGCGCCCGGGGACCTGGCCGTCATCGACGAGGACCCGGTGCGCTGCCTGGACGGCGAGATCAGCGCGGCCATGGTCGCCGAGGTCGACGCGGCCCGCAAGGACGGCGACACGCTCGGCGGCGTGGTGGAGGTCCTCGCGTACGGGCTGCCGCCCGGACTCGGCAGCTTCACCCAGTGGGACCGCAGGCTCGACGCCCGGCTCGGCGGGGCGCTCATGTCGATCCAGGCGATCAAGGGCGTGGAGACCGGGGACGGGTTCGTCACGTCGGGCAGGCGCGGGTCGGGCGCGCACGACGAGATCGAGATGTCCGCCTCCGGCGTCCGCAGGCGCTCGAACCGGGCCGGCGGCATCGAGGGCGGCATGACCACCGGCGAGGTGCTGCGCGTGCGCGCCGCGATGAAGCCGATTTCCACGGTGCCGCGCGCGCTCGACACGGTGGACGTGGCGACCGGTCAGCCGGCCAAGGCGATCAACCAGCGCAGCGACGTGACCGCGGTGCCCGCGGCGGGCGTGGTCGCGGAGGCGATGGTCGCGCTCGTGCTCGCGGAGGCGGCCACGGACAAGTTCGGCGGCGACTCCGTCGAGGAGATGCGGCGGAATCTGGAAGGCTACCTGAAGTCCCTGGTGATCTCGTGACGGCGCCCGGCGCGGCCATCGTGCTCATCGGCCCCCCGGGCGCGGGCAAGTCCTCGGCCGGCTCGCTGCTCGCCGCCGAACTCGGCGTCCCGTTCGCCGACACCGACGACCTCGTGGCGGCCGCGGCGGGCAAGCCGGTCGGCGACGTCTTCGTCGACGACGGCGAGCCGGTCTTCCGCGAGTTCGAGCGGCAGGCCGTGGCCCGCGCGCTCGAGGCCGTCGGCCCGGACGGCGGGGTGCTCGCGCTCGGCAGCGGCGCGGTGCTCGACCCGGACGTCCGCCGCATGCTGGCCGGCCAGCTGATCGTGTACCTGGAGGCGGGCTTCGCCACGGTCGCGCGGCGCACCGGCATGGACAGGCCGCGGGTCGTGATCCCCGGGAACCCGCGCGGCCAGCTGCGCGCGATGCTCCAGGAGCGGCGCCCGGTGTACGCCGAACTGGCCGCCATCACCGTGCCGACCGACGACACGGCCCCCGAGGAGGTGGCCGCCGACCTCGCCAGCCGGCTGCGCTCATGAGCAGGTGCCCATGACGCAGACGCGGATCCAGGTAGGCGGCGAGCAGCCGTACGAGGTCGTCGTCGGCACCGGCGTGCTCGGCTCGCTGCCCGACCTGGTGAGCAAGCGGGCGCAGACCGTCGCGGTCATCCACCCCGCCGGGCTCGGCGCGATCGCCCGGCCCGCCTGCCGGGTGCTCGCGGACGCCGGGTTCACGGTGGCGGTGGCGGAGATACCGGACGGGGAGGCCGCCAAGGACGTCGCCGTGGCCGCGCGGCTATGGTCGTGGCTGGCCGGCTCCCGGGTGACCCGGTCCGACTGCGTGGTGGGGATCGGCGGCGGAGCGGCGACCGACCTGGCCGGGTTCGTGGCCGCCACCTGGCTGCGCGGGGTGCCGGCCGTGCTCGTCCCGACGACCCTGCTCGGCATGGTGGACGCGGCGGTCGGCGGCAAGACGGCGATCGACATCCCCGAGGGGAAAAACCTGGTCGGGGCGTTCCACCCGCCGGCCGGGGTGCTCGCCGACCTGGCGACGCTCGCGACGCTGCCGCGGGCGGACTACGTCGCCGGGCTGGCCGAGGTGATCAAGGCCGGGTTCATCGCGGACGGCGAGATCCTGCGCCTGGTGGCCGACGACCCCCACGGCGCGGGCGAGCCCTACGGACCGCACACCCACGAGCTCGTCGAGCGGGCGATCAGGGTGAAGGCGGCGGTGGTCGCCGCCGACCTGCGCGAGGCGGGACAGCGCGAGATGCTGAACTACGGCCACACGCTCGGCCACGCCATCGAGCAGCTCGAGGGCTACCGCTTCAGGCACGGCGACGCCGTGGCGATCGGCATGGTGTTCGCTGCGGAGGTAGCCCGGCTGGCCGGCCGCCTGTCGGCGGCCGGGGTGGCCATGCACCGGGAGATGCTCGCCTCTGCCGGGCTGCCTGTGTCGTACCCGCGGGCGTCGTGGCCGCGGCTGCGCGAGACGATGAGCCTGGACAAGAAGTCCCGCGGCGACCGGCTGCGGATGGTGATCCTGGACGGCGTGGGCAGCCCCGTGATCCTGGACAGCCCGCCGGAGTCGCTGCTGTCGCAGGCCTACGAGGCGGTGTCGGCATGAGCGAGCCGCGGGGGCGCCGGGTGCTTGTGCTCAACGGGCCGAACCTGGGCCGGCTCGGAAAGCGCGAGCCTGCCGTGTACGGCACCGCCACCTACGCCGACCTGGTCGCGCTGTGCCAGTCGGCGGGCAGCGAGCTGCGCCTGGACGCCGACGTCAGGCAGACCGAGTACGAGGGCGAACTGGTCACCTGGGCGCACGAGGCCTGCGACGGCCGGCTGCCTGTGGTGCTGAACGCCGGCGCGCTCACGCACTACTCGTACGCGCTCATGGACGCGCTGAAGATGCGCACCGCGCCGCTCGTGGAGGTGCACATCTCCAACATCGCGGCCCGCGAGGGCTTCCGCCGCGAGTCGGTCGTCACCCCGGTGGCCGACGGGATCATCGCCGGCTTCGGCTTCCAGTCCTACGTCCTGGCCCTGCGGGCGGTCGCCGCCCTCCTGGATTCCCGATGACCGGCCTGGCTGCCTCCCCGGCCGCACCCGCGCCGCCGGACGGGACATGATCGTCCTCATCGGCTTCATGGGCGCGGGCAAGACGACCGTCGGCCGCCTGCTCGCGGCCAGGCTCGGCCTGCCGTTCACCGACAGCGACGAGGTGATCGAGAGGCAGGCCGGACGGCCGATCCTGCGGATCTTCGCCGAGGACGGCGAGCCCGCCTTCCGTCAGCTCGAGCATCGGGTGATCGCCGGCCTGCTGGCCGGCCCCGACGCGGTGCTCGCCCTCGGCGGCGGCGCCGCCTCGCACCCGCTGACCAGGTCGCTGCTCGGGCCCGTCTGCGTGGTGTACCTGCGGGTCGGCTTCGCCGAGGCGATGTCCCGGGTCGGCGGCGACCACGGCCGCCCGATGCTCGCCCGCCCCGGCGTCCCCGCGCTGTACGCCGAGCGCCAGGCGCTCTACGCCTCGGTGGCAACCCTCACCGTGGATACCGACGCCCGCTCCCCGGGAAAAATCGTCCTTGACGTCCTCGCCAGCCTCGACAGCAACTGACTGCCATCACGCTGCTGGCGCCACGCGCATGACGGGCGAATGCCGTAATCCGGGCGAGTGAGTGCCGGCACGGCGCAGCTACGGTGAAAGCGGCGGGTCCCGCGTGAGGCGGCGCGTCGGGCAGCGTCCGGGAGGGCGTCCCCCGCAGCGGCGCAGGCACGCCCAGGCGCTACATTGACACCTGACGTTCGGTACCGGCACCGGAGGACGAAGGCAATGCGCGTGGGGATGATGCTCGGCTACGCAGGCGGCTTCGCTCAGACGGTGACCGAACTGGAGGACTTCGAGCGGGCGGGCCTGGACATCGTCTTCGTTCCCGAGGCGTACTCATTCGACGCTGTCAGCCAGCTCGGCTTCATCGCCGCCCGCACGACGCGGCTGCAGATCGCCTCCGGCATCCTGCCGATCTACTCCCGCACCCCGGCGCTGACCGCGATGACCGCCGCCGGCCTGGATTTCGTCTCCGACGGCCGGTTCACGCTCGGTCTGGGCACGTCCGGGCCGCAGGTGATCGAGGGCTGGCACGGCGTGCCGTACGACGCGCCGGTCGGCCGGACCAGGGAGCTCATCGAGATCTGCCGCCTGGTCTGGCGCCGCGAGCGGCTGGACTACCAGGGCCGCCACTACCGGCTGCCCCTGGAGGGCGGCACGAAGCTCGGCAAGCCGCTGAAGCTGATCAACCACCCGGTGCGCGAGCGCATCCCGATCGTCGTCGCCGCGCTCGGCCCGAAGAACGTCGCGCTCGCCGCCGAGCTCGCCGAGGGCTGGCAGCCCATCTTCTACTTCCCGGAGAAATCGGCGGCCGCCTGGGCCGCCCCGCTGGCGCAAGGCCAGGCGATAAGGGACCAGGCGCTCGGCCCGCTCGACGTGATCGCGGCCGCGCCGCTGGCCATCGGCGAGGACGTGACCGGGCTGCGCGAACTGAGCAGGCCGTTCTTCGCGCTGTACATCGGCGGCATGGGCGCCCGCGGCAAGAACTTCTACTACGACCTGGCCTGCCGGTTCGGCTACGAGAACCAAGCCAGGCAGATCCAGGACGCCTACCTGGCCGGCCGCAAGGACGAGGCCGCCGCCCTCGTTCCCGCCGAACTGGTCGAGAAGACCTCCCTGATCGGCCCGCGCGGCTGGGTCGCCGAGCGCCTCGCGGCCTTCCGCGAGACCGGCGTCACCACGCTCAACGTCACCCCGCTGTCGGCCACGCACGCCGCTCGCGTCGCCGACATCGAAGCCGTGCGCGCCCTCGCCGCCTAGCCGAGCGCGCGCCCGGGATCGCGGCCGCGCCCAGCCGGGGCCGTCCGCCGGGGCGCGCGGCTGCCCAGCCGGGGCCGTCCGCCGAAGCGCGCGGCCGTGCCGGCGTAGAGTTCAGGCATGCCGGAGATTCACCGGGCGCGCAGGCGGCGCGCCCAGGAGATGGTCGCCCAACTCGGCGCGGACGCCGTGCTCGTCACCGCGCTGCCGAACGTCCGCTATCTCACCGGCCTGGCCAGCTCCAACGCCGCGCTGCTGCTGCCCGCGGACGGCGAGGACGGCGGCGTGCTCGCCACCGACTCCAGGTACGCGCTGGCCGCGCAGCGCGACGCGCCGGACCTGGAGCTGATCACCGAGCGGTTCATCGAGGGCAGGCTCGCCGCCGAGGCGGCCCGCCGCGGCATGAGGAAGGTGGCGTTCGAGGCCCACGAGATGACGGTCGAGCGGCACGACGCGCTGCGCGCGAAGGCGGAGGGAGTCACCACGGTCCCGTTCGGGAGAAAAATAGAGGAGCTACGGACGGTCAAGGATCCGTCCGAGCTCGAGCTGCTGGCCGCCGCCTGCCGGATCAGCTCTCTTGCCCTGGCTGATGTCCTGCCCCGGATCCGTCCAGGTCTGCCCGAACGATCGCTGGCTTCTCTCATCGACTACCGGATGACCCAGCTCGGTGCCGACCGGCCCGCGTTCGACACCATCGTGGCCAGCGGGCCGAACGGCGCCATTCCCCACCACGCGCCCACCGACCGCCCGCTGCGCCGCGGCGACCTGGTGACGATCGACTTCGGCGCGCTGTACGGCGGGTACCACGCGGACATGACCCGCACCGTGGCGGTCGGCGAGCCGGCCGGCTGGCAGCGGGACGTCTACGATCTGGTGGCGGAGGCGCAACGGGCCGGGATCGAGGCCGTCAAGGCCGGCGCGGAGGCGGGCGCCGTCGACGCGGCGGCCCGCGAGATCATCGAGGCGGCCGGCCACGCCGAGCATTTCCAGCACGGGCTGGGGCACGGCGTGGGCCTTGAGATCCACGAGGCGCCGATGCTGGGGTACGGCAGAACGGGTAAACTGGCCGATCGGGTTCCTGTCACCGTCGAGCCTGGTGTGTACCTGCCCGGAAAGGGCGGCGTCCGTATCGAGGACGTAGTGGTCGTCACGGCAGGCGGGGGAGCCCGGATCCTGACTTCGACCACCAGAGAACTGCTCGTCCTGTAATTGGAGCCGACCCGTGGCAACCACGAACGACCTGAAGAATGGCATGACGCTGAACCTCGAGGGGCAGCTATGGAATGTCGTCGAGTTCCAGCACGTCAAGCCGGGCAAGGGTCCTGCCTTCGTGCGCACCAAGCTGAAGAACGTGCTGTCGGGCAAGGTCGTCGACAAGACGTTCAACGCGGGCGTCAAGGTCGATGTGGCCAACGTGGACAAGCGCGAGATGCAGTACCTGTACCGCGAGGGCGATGACTTCGTGTTCATGGACATGACCGACTACGAGCAGCCGCGGATTCCCGCATCCGTCGTCGGGGACGGCGCGAACTACCTGCTCGAGGAGCAGACGGTCACGATCGCGTTCAACGAGGGCGCCCCGCTGTACGTGGACCTGCCCGCCGCGGTCGAGCTCGTGATCGAGCAGACCGAGCCCGGCCTGCAGGGCGACCGCTCGACCGGCGGCACCAAGCCGGCCACGCTCGAGACCGGCGCGCAGATCCAGGTCCCGCTGTTCATCTCCACTGGCGAGAAGGTCAAGGTGGACACCCGCACCGGCCAGTACCTCGGCCGGGCGTAGCCTTGTCCGCTCGCAGCAAGGCCCGCAAGCGGGCCCTTGACATCCTGTTCGAGGCCGAGTTGCGCGGGCTGCCCGTGCTTGAGCTGCTCTCCGAGCGCCAGTCGCTCGGCGAGCAGCCTGTCCCCGAGTACGCGGCGGTCCTGGTGCGCGGCGTCGCCGCGCACCAGGACCAGATCGACTCGCTCATCTCGTCGAACGCGGTGGGCTGGACGCTGGACCGGATGCCCGCCGTGGACCGCAACGTCCTCCGGATAGGGGCCTACGAGCTGCTGTGGGCCGACGACGTGCCCGACGGCGTGGCGATCAGCGAGGCGGTGGCGCTCGCGCAGGACCTGTCGACCGACGCGTCTCCCGCCTTCGTCAACGGCCTGCTGGCCAAGATCCAGCAGCTGAAGCCCGGCGCGCCCGATTTCCAATAGCGTGGATCGTTAACCAGGTCCCACCCTGGTTAACGATCCACGCTATTGCGCGGGGCCGTGTTCAGGCGGGGGAAAAGCGCAGGCGCAGGCCCAGCCGACGGACCACGAGGCGGAACCAGACGATGCAGACGGCGGCGCCGACGAGCGTGAGGCCGATGGTGACCGCGGAAGACAGCAGCATGAAGAGCTTGAACGGCTCGGTGACCATCATGATCGCCATGCCGAGCGTCAGCAGCAGGAAGAGCCCGGCCCAGAACCACGTCGCACCCTGGAAGAAGCGGTGCAGCCCCGGATGGTGCGTCTCCGGCTGCTTGAGCGCGACGACTTCCTCGGCGAGCTGCGCGACGAGCGGCTTGCGGGTCGGCGCGGTTCTCGCGAACACCACGCACATCGCCAGGTTGGCCAGCGGGAACTGCAGCTGGAACATCCACATGTAGCCGGTGCTGATCGCGACCGCGGTCTGGATGGACAGCACGATCGCGGAGATCATCAGCAGCGATGAGACCGAGCCCGAGAGCAGCTTGCGGATCGTGATGAGCATCCATACGACGGCGGTGCCCGCGAGCAAACCCGCGTCAGGGCTGACCATGTCGGTGACCACGACGTAGGCGCCGAACGGCAGCCCGACGGACTCGGCCATGTTCCACGCCGCTGTCCACAGCAGGCGCCTCGGGTGCGGCAGCTCGAGATGACCGGAGGTGGCAGGCATGCGGATGAGCATACGGGCCGACGGCACCTCTCGGGGCATCATTCGCCGATGGCGGCGTGTCGGATTTGACCGCCCATCTTTTCCGGTTCGGGATGTCTCCACAGTTCTTGGAACGGGAAGCGCGCCTCCCGGGTTCGGCCTCCCCTCGTTAACACGTGGCAACTATGAGCATACGTAAAGTAGCAGACCGCCGCCGCCGGCCGGCGCGCGCGCCGGGTCACGGCACTACAGTGAGACTGCACCGCCAACCTGGGGAGAGGTGTGAAATGACCGCAGAGGTTCCGGCGAGAGCCGTGCCTGGCATGCGCGGACCGGACGTCGAGCGCAAGCGCGACCGAGCGCGGTCGGCGCTGGTCTGGGATGTGCTGCGGAAAGTGGCGGCGGCGCGTTCGGCGCAGGCCGGCCGTGCCGTGCTCGACATCGTGGACGTCGGCGGCGGGACGGGCGGCTTCGCGGTGCCGTTCGCGGCGCTCGGGCACCATGTGACGGTGGTGGACCCAAGCCCGGACGCGCTGGCGGCGGCGCAGCGGCGCGCCGCCGAGACGCAGGTCGAGGTGACCGCGGTCCAAGGCGAGGCCGGCGAGCTCTACAGCCTGGCAGGCGCGGCATCCGCGGACCTCGTGATCTGCCACAGCGTGCTCGAGTACGTGGATTCGCCGGCCGCGGCGATGGCCGCCATCGCCCGGGTGCTCCGGCCGGGCGCCACGGTCAGCGTGCTCGCCGCCAACGCGGTGTCCGCCGTGCTGCAGCGCGCGGTCGCCGGGCGCTACACGGAGGCGCTGCGCCTGCTCGAGGAGGGCGGAGCCGGCGCGGGCGTGCCGCGCCGGTTCACCCTGGCCGGCCTGACCTCTCTCATCGAGGGCGCCGGCCTGCGGGCCGGCGAAGCGCACGGGATCCGGGTGTTCGCGGGCCTGCTTCCCGCGGCGGGGGCCGACCCGGCCACCGCGGACGCGCTGCGCGCCCTGGAGGAGGCCGCCGCCGGGTACCCGCCGCTGCGCGACATCGCCGCCCGGCTGCACGTGCTCGGCCACCGCTGACCGCGGGACCTGTCGCCGTGCCAGCCCCGGATACGCCAGCCGTGCCAGCCCCGGATACGCCAGCCGAGCCAGCCCCTGACGGCGCGCTGCCCGATGACAGCGGATGCCACGTCCTGCATGTCGACATGGACGCCTTCTACGCGAGCGTAGAGGTGAGGGACCGCCCCGAGCTCACGGGCAGGCCCGTGGTGGTCGGCGGCCTTGGTCCCCGCAGCGTGGTGCTGTCGGCGACGTATGAGGCGCGCGCGTTCGGGGTCCGCTCGGCGATGCCTGTCGGCAGGGCAAGGCGGCTGTGCCCGCAGGCGGTTTACATCCCGCCACGGCACGGCCTGTACGGCGAGGTGTCCAGGGAGGTAATGGCGGTCTTCCGGTCGATCACCCCCGAGGTCGAGCCGCTGTCGCTCGACGAGGCGTTCCTGGACGTGTCCGGCTCGCGGCGCCGGCTCGGCAGCCCCGCGCGGATAGCGCGCCTCATCCGGGCGCAGGTCAGGGAGCAGCAGGGCATCACGTGCTCCGTCGGGGTCGCGCCGGTCAAGTTCGCGGCCAAGATCGCCTCCGCGCGGTGCAAGCCCGACGGGCTGCTCGTGGTCCCGGCCGCGGACCTGCTCGGCTTCCTGCACCCGCTGCCCGCGAGCGCGCTGTGGGGCGTCGGCGAGCACGCCGAGGACGTGCTGGCCCGGCTGGGCCTGCGCACGGTGGGTGACATCGCTCATGTTCCGCTCGCCACGCTGCAGCGCGAACTGGGCGCCGCGGGCGAGCACCTGTGGACGCTCGCGTGGGGCCGGGACGAGCGGCGGGTCGTACCGCAGCGGGAGGAGAAGAGCGTCGGCGCCGAGGAGACGTTCCCCGCCGACGTCGACGATCCCGAGGTGATCCGCAGGGAACTGCTCAGGCTCTCCGGCCGCACGGCGCACGCGCTGCGCGCCGCCGGGTGCGTCGCGCGGACCATCTCGGTGAAGCTGCGGCTGGCCAGCTTCAAGACGATCACGAGGTCCAGGACCCTGGCCGAGCCCACCGACGTCGCCAGGGAGATCTACGCGACCGCGTGCGCCCTCTACGAGGGCTCCGGCCTCGACGCCAGGGCGCGCCTGCGGCTGGTCGGCGTGCGCGCGGCGGGCCTGCGGCCCGCCGCGGGCGCCGCCAGGCAACTGGCGTTCGGAGACCGGCCGGCCGGCTGGCGGGAGGCGGAGCGCGCGGTAGACCAGATCGCCCGCAGATTCGGCAGCGACGCGATACGGCCGGCGGCCCTGTTCCCCGGCGACCGTCAGGCCCCGTCGCCCGGCCCGTCTGGTTCAGAGGGCCGGAAGCCCTCTTCCAAGGCATGGGAAGAGGCTCGTATCCTGGAAAACGAACCAGGTATTTAAGTGAGGTGAAAGTCACCCCACCCCCCGGGTTCCATGGGAGGCGTCGTGCCGCTCTCTGAGCATGAGCAGCGCCAGCTCGAGCAGATCGAGCAGGCGCTCTACAGGGAGGATCGGAGGCTGGGTCGCCTTGTGCGATCCAGAGATCCCCGTGTGCACTACAAGCGCCGGGTGGTTGAGGGAGCCTCCGGTTTTGTCGTGGGCGCGGGCATGGTTGCGGCGGGAGTGCTCTTGTCGCTCTGGCTGGCCGTGGGCGGGTTTGTCGTCATGCTGCTTTGCGGCATCTGGGCGCTGAACAGCTGGCGGCACATGGCTGGCGCGGTGCTCGGCGTTGCCGGGCGCGGTCCGGCGCGCAAGCGCCGCGCGGGCCGGCGGAACCGTGGCAAGGCGCATCGTGGCGCGATGATGGAGCGCCTCGACGAGCGCTGGCGCCGACGGCAGGAGGGGGATCTTTAGGGAACCCTCGCCAGCCGGCTGACGCTGGCGTTGGCCCGGCCGCTGGGTCGTCACTCCGTGACGGCCAGGTGCGCGTCTGGTGTGCCCGCGCCGCTGGCCGCTGGCCCGCACCGCCGCCAGGCCCCGGCCGCTCGCCCTTCAGACCCCCGGCCGCGCGCCGCTAGCCGTGGCGCGCGCCTGCCCCCACCGGTGGCTCGCTGCCGGCCGCGCCCTCGCCGCCTGGGCGATCGCCGCCCGGATGGTCGCTCCCCGGCCGCCCGCGCCCGAACCCGGTCCTGCGCAGCCGCGCGCCGCCAAGCCCGCCAGCGCCCAGCCACCCGGTGTTCAGCCTCCCGGAGAAGTCGCTCACCTGGGCGATGCGGAACATCACCGGGCTGAGCACGGAGGATGGAACCAGCCGCCCGAGCCAGCGCGATCGCCGCGGCACCGCCGCGGCGATCGCGTGCCTGACAACCGCGCTGTCGTGCCGCAGGCCAGCCCCGGGGTCAGGCCGGGTCGCGTAACGGGCGCGTTCCTCCGCCATGGCGACGCGGCCGAGCGCGGCCCTGGCGGGCCCGGTCAGCTCCAGGTCCGCGCCGACCCGCGCCGCGAGCGCCCGCGGCGACTCGCTCGGCAGGTAGCCCGCGCGGTAGTCCACTAGGTCGTCGCGCAGTTCACGCCAGGCGGCGTGCGCGAGCCCGGCGTCCGCGCCGCGCCCGCCTGCCCGCCACCGCCTGCGCCTGATCAGCAGCCGCACGCAGGTGGGGGCCGCGGACACGACCATGAGCAGCCCGAGCAGGGCCAGCAGGGCGAGCAGGAACACGTCCCACGCCGACAGTCCGCCCTGCCCGGGCAGCGTGACCGCGCCGCTGTCGCCATTGGGGAAGTTCAGGTGTTCCCGAAGCGCGGGGTTGTTGAGATTCCCCGCGCCAGGGTTGGAAGCGGCGCCCTGGCCCGGAGAGGCGTTCGCCGGAGTCGTCGGCGTGAACGGGTTGACCGGTGTCTGCGTGTACGCCGGGGCGGTCGCGGTGCCCTGGCCGCCCTGGCCCTGTGGCGTCGGCTCGAACCTGAGCCAGCCGGCGCCCTGGAAGAAAAGCTCAGGCCAGGCGTGCGCGTCATGCGTGGTGACCAGCCAGGTGCCCACGCTGCCCTGCGTGCCGGAGGTGTAGCCGTAGGCGACACGGGACGGGATGCCGAGCAGCCGGGCGAGCACGGCCATGGCGAAGGAGAACTGCTGGCAGTAGCCCTTCCTGGTCGTGGTGAGGAAGTTCGTCAGCCCGCGTGCGTCCACGATCGTCGGCGCGTTCAGGGTGTACTTGAACTCGCCGCCGGACAGCCAGTCCTGGAGCGCGACCGCCTTCTCGAACGGCGTGCTCGCCTTGGCTTGCCTGACCACCGAGTCGGCGAGCGCGAGAAGCGGGGTGTACGACGACGGGACTTCCAGGTAGTGACTGGTGATGCTGGCGGGCGCCCGCGGCGCCGCGTCGAGCACCGCCCGCGGCGGTGACTCGCCGAGGCTGGTCACCACGTACCGCAGGCCGGACAGCGAGACTCCCGCGTCGAAGAGCATCAGGCTGTTCTTGTCGGCCTGCAGGGTGCCAGGGCCGTCGATCGACGTGGCCGGGTAGGGGACGGGCAGCGCGGCCAGGTCGTCCTGGCCGACCGTCTTGCTGAGCGCCACGGTCGTGGTCTCGGGGATGGCGTTCGCTTCGCTTGTCACGCCCGGCGCGGGGGGCATGAGCGGGCTGACCGCAGCCAGCGACACTGGCTGGCTGAACAGCTGCCATCCGGACTTGGCGGTCAGCTTGTCGAGCACGTAGATCTGGAGGTACTGCGGGGAGGAGCTCGTGTAGGTGAGGACCGTGGAGGCCTTCGACTCGTGCAGTTCGCTGCTCAGCTGGGTGACCGGGTTGGGGAACCCCACTCCGCCGGCGCCGGGGACCCCGCCGATCCCCGGCTGCCCCCCGAACAGCCGGGTGGCGTGCAGCCCCGGTATGAACAGCGGCACGCACAGCGCGAGCACCACGGAGGCGAGGCCGACCCGCCGGCCGGTCGTGGCCAGCGCGCGGACGTCGGGGATCTCGTCCGGGCCCGGGTTCGGCCGTTCCCACTCCTTGATCCGGTCCTTGCCCTCGCTGCTCAGCAGGGCGAGGTAGCCGGCGGTGCCAATGCAGAAGACGATCATCGTGCCCAGGCCGCTGCGCGCGACGCTGAGCGTGAACGGCTCCGTGTACAGCAGCAGCAGCGGCAGGCCCGCCAGCGCCGCGCTTTCGAGCCGCACCGCGATCAGGTCGGTGAGCAGCGCGGTCAGGCCGATGCCCGCCGTGGCGAGCATCAGCATGCCGGGCAGTTCCGGCACCGGCGGCGCGTACTTGGCGGACTCGCTGAAGCCCGTTCCAGCCAGGTCCCACAGCAGGCGCAGCGAGTTGGGCGTCGGCAGCAGGTGATACCAGCACCTGGCGTTCTCGAACCCGACGTTCAGGTAGAGCAGCAGCCCGGCCAGCCCGGCGAGCAGGCATACCGGGACGGGCAGCCGCCGCAGCCGGGTGAGCGTGCCGGCGAGCGCCACCGTCAGGACCGCCCCGACGCCGGCCCAGAACCAGGCCATGCCGGTGAAAATCGGGTACAGCGAGAATGACGCGAGCATGACGGCGACGGCGGCGGCGAGGGTCCTGCGGTGACTGCCCATCGCTCAGCGCTCCGGTGCCAGGCTGGCCATGGCGGCGCTCGCGGGCACGCCCGTGTTGCCTTCATGCAGTTCGTTCCAGGCGACGGAGAGCCGCGCCGCGTCGGTCACCGTCGCGACCCGCCATCCCGCCGTGGTGAGGATCTTGGAGCAGGCGGCGGCCGGGTCTTTGCCCGGCGCGTAGTCGCCCGGCACCAGCAGCAGGGCCATCGCCTGCGCCGTTCCGCGCCTGGCCGCGGCGAACTGGGTGGCCTGCTCGGGGGTCAGCACTCCCAGGACGGCGACGATCTGGCCGCCCGCCACGGTCAGCGCGTCGATGCCGGCGCTCAGGCTGGGCTCGCGCGACTGGTGGATGACGGCGAGCGTGTCAAGCAGCGTGTCACGGAACGAGCCCTGGCGCGGCACCTCGCCGGTCTCCGTCACCAGCCTGGCGTCGAATCCCTCGCCGGCCAGGTGCACCCCGATCGAGGCGGCGGCGGTGACCGCGAGCTCGAACGACGCCGCCCGCAGGTGCGCGCCGCGGCGGGTGTCGAGGAACAGCGAGGCGGTGTTCCGCCAGTACTGCTCCTCGCGGCGCACCATGAGCTGCCCGTACCGTGCCGTGGACCGCCAGTGCACCCGGTGCAGGCCGTCGCCGGTCTGGTAGGCGCGGGGCGCCGCGTCGTCCTCGCCGCTCGCCGAGATGCTCCGCCTGCCGTGCTCGCTGTCACCGAGCCAGTTGCCGGGCAGCGGCGGGCGGGTCAGCGCGATGATCCGCGGCGTGACGGTCAGCGTGCTCGTGCTTGTGAAGGCGCGGCCGATGGACACCAGGCCGAAGGAGTCGGCGACCCGCACCTGGAGCGGGCCGATGATGTACCTGCCGCGCGTGTCCGGCCGTACCTGGTAGCGGAACTCCCTGCTGCCGCCCGCGCCGATCCCGTCGAGCACGAACCTCGGCCTGCTGCCGAGCGCGTACGGCACCCAATCCTCGGCGAGCAGCAGCCCGGTGCGCAGCCGCGACACGTTCGCCAGCCGGACCGTCACCTCGGTCGGCTGGCCGGCGGGCACCCTGGCGGGCGTGAGCCGGCGAACGCAGGACAGCCGGTAGCGGGCGCGGCCCGCGCCGAAGGAGGCGATCACCGGCAAGATCATGAGCAGGACGCCGATGCGGAGCAGGTCGGGCTCGGGGATAAGCAGCCCGCAGGACGCCGCCGCCAGGCCGGCCGCGAGGAAGCTCCTGCCTCGCGTCGTCAGCGTGCTGAGCAGCTTCGGCATGGCACCCTCCAGGTCACCGGCGGCAGGTCACGGATGAGGAAGCGGGAGTTCCGCGACGAGCTTGGCCACCACCTGCTCGGGAAGCTGGCGCTCGACGAGCGCCTCGGCGGTCGGCAGCAGCCGGTGCGCGAGCACAGGAACCGCCAGGGCCTGGATGTCATCGGGGATCACGTAGTCCCTGGCGTCAAGGGCGGCCCGCGCCCTGCTGGCGCGCAGCAGGTGCAGCGCCGAACGCGGCGAGGCGCCAAGGCGCAGTTCCGGCGCCGTCCTCGTGGCGGCCGCCAGCGCGATGATGTACTGCTTGACCTGGGCGGAGACCAGCACGCCCCGGACCGCGCGGATCAGGTCGCGGACATCGGCGCCGGTGGCCACCGGCTCGAGCTGGTCCAGCGGTGACGAGGACCCGTGGGTGTCGAGCATCTCCATCTCGGCTGCCGCGGTGGGGTACCCGATCGACATGCGGGCGGTGAACCGGTCGCGCTGCGCCTCGGGCAGCGGGTAGGTCCCCTCCATCTCCACGGGGTTCTGCGTGGCCATCACCATGAACGGGGATTCGAGCTGGTACGTGCTCCCGTCCACCGTGACGTGCCGCTCTTCCATGCACTCAAGGAGCGCGGACTGCGTCTTGGGCGAAGCGCGGTTGATCTCGTCGCCGACCACGATGTTCGCGAAGACCGGTCCCGGCTTGAACTCGAAGTCGCGGCGTTCCTGGTTGTAGGCGCTCACCCCGGTGATGTCGCTCGGCAGCAGGTCGGGCGTGAACTGAACGCGTCGCACTGTGCAGTCGATCGACTTGGCGAGCGCCTTGGCCAGCATCGTCTTGCCCACGCCGGGGACGTCCTCGATGAGCAGGTGTCCCTCCGCCAGCAGCACGGTGAGCGCGAGCCTGACCGCTTCTGCTTTCCCGTCGATCACCGACTCGATCGCCACGGCGATCCGCTGTGCCACGGTGACGAGATCCTCAAGCGCCCGGTCGCGACCGCGCCCCGTATCGAGTACCAAAGACCCTCCTCGGCAGGCCTGGGCGCGTCGCACGCGCTGCTACCACGTCGTCTAATGACAGTATGTCGTGTGGCCGCCGGCGTGCCACGTCCCTGCTGGAAGTGCCCGCCGCCGTCGGCCGCCCTGTTCCCCGCTCCGCGCGTTTTCCAGGGAAATCTATCCAATGAACGCGCGTTCCGTCTCCCTGGTGCCGCCGCTGTGTTGTTTCCCCGCCGCACCGGCCACTGTATTCGTCATCCCTAACGTACCGTGGCGTCTCCTCGCGCTCCGCAACTGCCCACCGCCGCATGACCTGTTCCCCTTCTTCCCCTTCCCCTTCCCCTTCCCCTTCCCCTTCCCCGCCGCCCCGCCCCCCGACGCGCCCCGCCCACCGCCGCCCCGCCCCCCATGTAACGCGCCTCGCCCCCGCCGCCCCGCCCCCCACGTAACGCGCCTCGCCCCCGCCGCCCCGCCTCGCCGTCCATCCCGCCTGACGCGCCCGCCCGCAGTGCCACAGGAGTTCGCGCCGGGCAGGCGGTCGGACAAACGTCCGGCGTTCTCGCTGTCCCGGCAGCCTAAACGCCATGCATTTCGAAAAGTCTTCGTCTTATGCGGCTATCTGGTCACACCTGGCTCCTGCTTCACGACCGGGCCGCTGACCACGGGACCGGGTGCGCGCCGGACACGCAGGCCGGCGGTCGCGCGGGCACGGCCGCCCGGTATCGCGGGCGTGCGGGCCTGCCACCGAACGAATAGGCCGCCAGGATCGCCGAAAGCCGGACATTTTGGGCATCGGCAGTTCTGCGGCAGCGGCAACAAGATTATTGTGTGTAGTTTGACCCCCTGGAAGGGGCCAAACTACACACAAACATTCGAGCGCCGGAACCATTCGTGCTCCTGGTGCTGATGTGGCACCGCAATCGCCTGAGGGAAAGGCGGCAAGGCGCTGGAGCCTCATTCTCGCTAGGCCCTGGTCCCCTGGCCCTGGTCGCCTGGTCCCCTGGTCCCCTGGCCCTGGTCGCCTGGTCCCCTGGCCCCCTGGCCCTGGTCGCCGAAGGCCTCCTGTCCCTCGTGCCCGAAGGACGCGAGAGGCGGCCGGTGGGGCGAAGTGGGGAATGGCCGGCAGCACACGGATGGGCTCGCCGCGTCCCCCACTTTGCCCCACTATATTTGACCTGCTGTTTTATCGGTATGGAGGCATAGCTAGCGGGCTTCTAGTAGTTGACGGTGGAGGAATGTGGAGTAGAGTGGGGCGCGGTGGAGTGATAGCCGTCGAAATCGGCCCGCTGGGGGGTGGGGAGGTGAGAACCGGTTGTTTCTCGGTACTCATGCGCCCAGGCTGGATGAGAAGGGACGCCTGTTCTTGCCGGCCAAATATCGCGACGAGCTCTCCGGAGGAGTCGTGATCACCAAAGGGCAGGAGCGTTGCCTGTACGTCTTCCCCCACGAGGAGTTCGGCAGGATCACCGAGGCGCTGAGCACCGCGCCGGTTACCGCCAAGTCGGTCCGTGACTACAGCCGCGTGCTCTTCGCCAGCGCCTCCGACGAGATTCCCGACAAGCAGGGCAGGATCACCGTCCCGCCCGCGCTGCGCGGCTACGCGGGCCTGCAGCGGGACTGCGTAGTCATCGGGGCCAACACCAGGCTCGAAATCTGGGACGCCCAGGCGTGGGAGACCTACCTGGCCGCACAGGAGGACTCGTTCTCCGAAGCCGCGGAGGAGGTGCTGCCAGGGATCTTGTGAGCGGCCACCGGGTCGGCCAATCCCGGCGGCCGAGGCTGTCCGGCGAGTCTCCGCCCGCGTCCGGGCTGCAGGCTGGCGCCACTTCCCCGGCGCCAGACGGCAGCCAGCAACGGGCGCGGGGAGACCCGGCCGGGTGCAGGGCCTTATGTAATGCCCGCTATCGCAGCAACGGGTGGAGCGGAGGGGTCAATGGGCGATCACGCCTTCGGTCACGTGCCGGTAATGGTCGGCCGGGTAGTCGCGCTGCTCGTGCCCGCGCTCACCGCTCCGGTCCCGGCCGGGCGTCCGCCGGTGTTCGTGGACGCCACGCTGGGCCGAGCAGGTCACGCGCGTGCCCTGCTCGCCGCATGTCCCGGGCTGCTGCTGATCGGGATAGACGCCGACGAGGCCGCCATCACGCACGGGCGCGAACTGGCCGATGAGTTCCCGGGCCGGGTGACGCTCGCCCACGCGTTCTACGACCAGATCGCCGCGATCGTCGCCGATGCCGGGCACCGCCGCGTCCAGGGTGTCCTGTTCGACCTCGGAGTGTCCTCCCCGCAGCTTGACGACACCAGCCGGGGCTTTTCCTACTCCCAGGACGCCCCGCTCGACATGCGGATGGACCAGTCCGCGGCCAGGACCGCCGCGCAGGTCGTCAACGAGTACCCGGTCCCGGAACTGACCAGGGTCCTGTCCGAGTACGGGGAAGAGCGGTTCGCGCGGCGGATCGCCGAAGCCGTCGCCAGGGAGCGGGTCAAGGAACCCGTCGCCACCACGCTGCGGCTGAGCGCCATCGTCAAGGAGGCCATCCCCGCCGCCGCGCGGCGCACCGGCGGCAATCCCGCCAAGAGAACCTTCCAGGCGCTGCGCATCGAGGTGAACGACGAGCTCGGCGCGCTGCGGCGCGCGCTGCCCGCCGCACTCGACCTGCTGGCGCCGGGCGGGCGCTTCGTGGCGCTCGCCTATCACTCGCTCGAGGACCGGCTGGTCAAGCGGGAACTCGTGGCGAGGTCCGCCGATCCGGCGCCGCCCGGCCTGCCGGTGCGGGCAGCCGAGCGATTCGCGGGCAGCGGTCCGACGGGACCGCGGTTCCGCCTGCTGACCAGGGGCGCCGAGCGCCCCGACGCCGACGAAGTGACCGCCAACCCGCGGGCGGCCTCGGCCCGCCTCCGCGCGGCCGAACGCATACGAGAAGCAGCATGACCACCCGCGAGCCAACGGGCGTCGCGGTGCCTGGACCGAGGAGCCGGTTCGCGGCGACGAGGGAAGGCAGCGCGCTAAGCGCCAGGAGGCGAGCGGGGCAAGCAGAGCAGGAGCCGATCCATGGGGACAAGCGACACGCGGCCTGACGGCGGTTCGCCCGCGGGCGGCGTCGGCACGATCACGCGCCCGGGCGATCCCGCGCCCGGCCGGGCTACCAGGCCGGGCGTCCGGCGCGGCGGCCAGGCGCACCCGGCCGCGCCAGCATCCT
>DAHVAN010000375.1 GCA_027314595.1 Actinomycetota bacterium
GTATGCGGTCGGCGCGCTTCTGTGCGTGGTCAACACGTACTGGAGCCTCGGCGTGATCCTGCTGCTGCAACTGAACTACGTCATCGCGCCGCGGCTGCCGCTGCGGCGGCGCATGTAGATGCCCGATGTCACCCGGCAACGTCCGGCAGGTGACGCAGCTTGTCGGGGTTGCTGACGGCGTAGAGCGCGGTGATGCGCCCGTCCGCATTCCGGCGGGCGGCGCCGGGGCCCAGGCGCGCCAGGAACGCCCGGAGTGCCCCGGCCTGTCCGTGTCTTGCATATTAATTCATTCGGATGCATAATCCTTCAAGGAGAAGGAGGACTGCACCATGGGCATACGGGTTGCGGTGGCCGGGGCCAGCGGCTACGCGGGTGGCGAGTTGCTGCGCCTGCTGGGCGGCCACCCGGACCTGGAGATCGGCGCGGTCACCGCGGCGTCGAGCGCGGGCAGGCCGATCACCGAGGTGCATCCCGGCCTCACCGGCCACCCGGCGTTCGACGGCCAGCCGTTCGAACCCACCGACCCCCGGCTGCTCAAGACCGCCGAGCTGATCTTCATGGCGCTGCCGCACGGCGAGTCCGCGGCGCTGGCCAAGCAGCTTCCGGACGCCAGGATCGTCGACCTGTCCGCCGACTTCCGGCTTGGCGACGAGGCGGACTGGCGGAAGTTCTACGGCACGGGCTACGCCGGCCGCTGGACCTACGGCCTGCCCGAACTGCCTGGCGCGAGGCGGCAGATCGCCAGCGCCACCCGGGTGGCCGCGCCCGGGTGCTACGCCACCGCGTCGATCCTCGCGCTCTCCCCGCTGCTTGCGGCGGGCCTCGCCGACCCGGCGGACATCGTGATCGTCGCCGCCTCGGGCACCTCGGGCGCGGGCCGCTCGCTCCGCCCCGACCTGCTCGCCAGCGAGGTGATGGGCGCCATGTCCGCGTACCAGGCCGGCGGCACGCACCGGCACACCCCGGAGATAGAGCAGGCTCTCGGGGAGATTCTCAACACATCTGATCCCGAACGGCCGGGGGCGACTGCCCGGCCCGTCATCTCCTTCACCCCGCTGCTCGCGCCCATGCCGCGTGGCATCCTCGCCACCTGCACGGCCCGGCTGGCGCCGGGCGTGGCGGACGGCGAAGACCCGACAGGGGCGCTGCGCGAAGCGTTCGCGGACGCGTACGCCGGCGGTCCGTTCGTGCACCTGCTCCCGGCCGGTCAGTGGCCGGTCACCGGCGCTGTGTCCGGCTCCAACGGCGCCCACCTGCAGGCGAGCGCGGACGCCCACGCTGGCCGTGCGGTCGTGGTCAGCGCCATCGACAACCTCGGCAAGGGCGCGGCCGGGCAGGCCGTGCAGATCGCCAACCTCATGCTCGGCCTGCCGGAGACCGCGGGCCTGACCACACACGGAGTCGCACCATGAGCGTGACAGCACCGCTGGGTTTCCGCGCCGCCGGCGTCGCGGCGGGCCTGAAGCAGTCCGGCGAACGCGACGTCGCCGTGGTGATCAACGACGGGCCGTCGCGCGCCGCCGCGGCGGTCTTCACGACCAACCGAGTGCAGGCCGCGCCGGTCAAGTGGACACGCCAGGTGGTCAGCGGCGGCCGGGTCCGCGCCGTCGTGCTGAACTCCGGCGGCGCGAACGCCTGCACCGGGCCGCTCGGCTTCCAGGACACGCACGCGACCGCCGAACGCCTCGCGGCCGCGATCGACGACTCGGCCGGCGAGATCGCGGTCTGCTCGACGGGCCTGATCGGCGAGCGGCTGCCGATGGGCAGGCTGCTGCCCGCCATCGGCGCCGCGGTCGCCGAGGCCGACCGCGGCGGCGGCGTGCACGCCGCCGACGCGATCAGGACCACCGACACGGTCGTCAAGATCGCCTTCAGAAGGGAAGAGGGCTACTCGATCGGCGGCATGGCCAAGGGCGCGGGCATGCTCGCGCCGGGCCTGGCGACCATGCTGTGCGTGCTCACCACTGACGCTGACCTGGACGCGGCCGAACTCGACGCCGCCCTGCGGTCAGCGACCGCGGTCACCCTGGACCGGCTCGACACCGACGGCTGCATGTCTACCAACGACACCGTCCTGCTGATGGCCAGCGGCGCGTCGGGCGTCAAGCCGGACCATCGGGACTTCACCAGGGCGCTGACGGAGGTCTGCGCGGACCTGGCCCGCCAGCTGCAGCTAGACGCCGAGGGCGCGTCGAAGATGATCGCCATCGAGGTCGTCGGCGCCGCCACGGAAGCCGACGCGGTGACCGTCGGCCGCGCGGTGGCCAGGAGCAACCTGCTCAAGTGCGCGATCGCCGGCCAGGACCCGAACTGGGGCCGGGTGCTCTCCGCGGCCGGCACCACCGACGCGGTGTTCGACCCGGACCGGCTGAACGTGGCCATCAACGGCGTCTGGGTGTGCCGCGCCGGCGCGGCCGGCGAGGAGAGGTCCAAGGTCGACCTCAAGGGCAGGGACGTCACGATCACCGTGGACCTGTCGGCCGGCCCGAACTCCGCGGTGATCCTCACCACCGACCTCACCGAGGCCTACGTCCACGAGAACTCGGCCTACTCGACATGACCGTGACCGGTCAGGGCAACACCGGTCAGGGCAACACCGGGCCGGGCAACACCGGGCCGGGCGAGGACGACAAGCGCAGGGAGGCGGCGACCGTCAAGGCCGCCGCCCTGATCGAGGCGCTGCCATGGCTTGACCGGTTCCACGGCCAGACCGTGGTGATCAAGTACGGCGGGCACGCCATGACCGACGAGGTGCTGCGCGCCGGATTCGCGCAGGACCTGGTGTTCCTGCGGTACGCCGGGCTGCGCCCGGTGGTCGTGCACGGCGGCGGCCCCCAGGTGACCGAGCACCTGAACAGGCTCGGCATCGAGTCCGTCTTCACCGCCGGCCTGCGGGTCACCACCGAAGAGACGATCGACGTGGTCCGGATGGTCCTGGTCGGCAAGGTCAACAAGGACATCGTGGGCCTGATCAACCGGCACGGCCCGTTCGCGGTCGGGCTGTCGGGCGAGGACGCGAACCTGTTCACCGCCGAGCGCAAGCTCGCCGTGGTGGACGACGAGCCCGTGGACATCGGCCTGGTGGGCGAGATCGTCGCGACCGATCCCGGCGCGGTGCGCGCGCTGATCGCCGACGGCCGCATTCCCGTCGTGTCGAGCGTCGCCAGGGGCGCGGGCGGCGACGTCTACAACGTGAACGCCGACACGGCGGCGGCGGCGCTCGCGGTGGCGCTCGGCGCGGCCAAGCTCGTCGTGCTCACCGACGTGAAAGGGCTGTACCGGGACTGGCCGGCCTCGACCGAAGTCATCAGCCAGCTCGGCGCGACGGAACTGGCGCGGCTGCTGCCCGCGCTGTCGGCGGGGATGATCCCGAAGATGGAGGCGTGCCTGACCGCGGTCCGCGGCGGCGTGCCGCAGGCGCACGTGCTCGACGGCAGGCTCAAGCACGCGATCCTGCTCGAGATATTCACCGACTCCGGCATCGGCACCATGGTCGTGCCCCAGATGTCAGACGTGGCACCATCATCAACAGGAGGAGTGCGCGATGACTGAGAGCGAAGCGCTGCTCAAGCGGTTCGAGGCCGCCATGATGGCGAACTACGGCACTCCGCCGCTGGCGCTCGCCCGCGGCGAGGGGTGCCGGGTGTGGGACGCCGACGGCAACGAGTACCTCGACCTGATCGCCGGCATCGCGGTTAGCGCGCTCGGCCACGCGCACCCGGCCATCGTCGGCGCCGTGACCAGCCAGGTCGCGAAGATCGCGCACACCTCGAACCTGTTCGCGCACGAGCCGGGCGTGGCGCTGGCCGAGCGGCTGCTCGGCCTGCTTGGCGCCGATCCTGCCGGTGCCAGGGGGGACGACCCCCCTTCGACCCCGCGGAAGATCGATGGGCGGGTGTTCTTCTGCAACTCGGGCGCCGAGGCCAACGAGGCCGCCATCAAGCTCGTCCGCCGCAAGCAGGGCAAGAACCGGCCGGTCGTCATCGCCGCCGACCGCAGCTTCCACGGCCGCACGATGGGCTCGCTCGCGATCACCGGCAAGGCGTCGATCAGGGAGCCGTTCGGGCCGTTCGGCATCGTTGTCCGGTTCGTCCGCTACGGCGACGAGGCCGCGCTCGCGGACGCGGTCGACGAGACGGTGGCCGCGGTGTTCCTCGAGCCGGTCCAGGGCGAAGGGGGGGTGATCCCGGCGCCCGCGGGCTACCTGGCCGCCGCCAGGGGAGTCTGCGACGCGAGTGGCGCGCTGCTGGTGCTCGACGAGATCCAGAGCGGCATCGGCCGGACCGGCGCCTGGTTCGCCCACCAGCAGGAGCGGATCCTGCCCGACGTGCTCACCCTCGCCAAGGGCCTCGGCGGCGGGCTGCCGATCGGCGCCTGCGTCGGTTTCGGCGACTGCGGCGGCGCGCTCGGCAAGGGCGACCACGGCTCGACGTTCGGCGGCAACCCGGTGTCCTGCGCCGCCGCCCTCGCCGTGATCGACACGATCGAGACCGGCGACATCCTCGCCAACGTCAAGGCCGTCGGCGACATGCTCGCCGCGGGCATCGCCGCGATCGAGCATCCGCTGCTCAAGGGCGTGCGCGGCAGCGGCCTCTGGCTCGCCGCCGTCCTGACGGCCGACCGGGCGGGCGCCGTCTGCGCGGCCGCCCAGGCGCGCGGCTTCCTCGTCAACGCGGTGCAGCCGGACGCGGTGCGGCTCGCCCCGCCGCTCATCTTGACCACCGGGCAGGCCGGAGAGTTCACCCGGGCGCTGCCCGCCATCCTGGCCGACGCCGAAGCCTCGACGGCGGCCTGATGCCACGGCACTTCCTCCGCGACGACGACCTCAGCCCTGCCGAACAGGCCGAGGTGCTCGCCCTGGCCGCCCTCCTCAAGGAGGCCAGGTTCGCCCGCCGCCCCCTCGAGGGTCCGAAGGCGGTCGCCGTCCTGTTCGACAAGCCCTCGCTGCGCACCAGGGTCTCGTTCACCGTCGGCATCGCCGAACTCGGCGGGCTCCCGCTGGTCATCGACACGCAGACCACCCACGTCGGCCGCGGCGAGACGACCGGCGACATCGCCCGGGTGCTCACCAGGCAGGTGGCGGCGATCGCCTGGCGGACATCGGGCCAGGAACGCATCGACGAACTGGCCGCCAGCGCCTCGGTGCCGGTGGTCAACGCGCTGACCGACGAGTTCCACCCCTGCCAGATACTCGCCGACCTGCAGACCGTCGCCGAACGCCTCGGGCCGCTCCCCGGGCGCACGCTCACCTTCCTCGGCGACGGCGCGAACAACATGGGCCACTCCTACCTGCTCGGCTGCGCCACCGCCGGCATGCACGTCCGGATCGCGGCCCCCGACGGGTACCAGCCCGACCCCGGCGTGCTTGCGACGGCGCAGGCGATCGCGGCGCGCACCGGCGGCTCGGCGACCGTGCTCGGCGACCCGGTGGTCGCGAGCAAGGGCGCCGACGTGCTCGCCACCGACGTGTGGGTGTCGATGGGGCAGCAGGACGTCCCCGCGAGGAAGAAGGCGCTCGCCAGGTACCAGGTCAACGGCGAGCTGCTGAGCCTCGCCGCGCCCGGCGCCGTCGCGCTGCACTGCCTGCCCGCGCACCGCGGCGAGGAGATCACAGCCGAGGTGCTCGACGGTCCGGCGAGCGCGGTCTGGGACCAGGCGGAAAACAGGCTGCACGCCCAGAAGGCGCTGCTCGCCTGGCTGCTTGAGCGGTCGTGATGGCGAACTCCCCGCACCAGGGCCAGGCGGCCCCGGCCAGCCCCGCGACGAAAGCGGCGAGGCAGGCGCGCATCGCCGCGATCTTGTCCCGCGAGCAGGTCCACTCGCAGGAGCAGCTTGCCGCGCTGCTCGACAGGTACGCGGGCATGCACGTCGCGCAGGCCACCCTGTCCAGGGACCTCGACGACCTCGGCGTCGTCCGGCTGCGCGCGGCCGACGGCACCTTGGTGTACGCAATGCCCGAGGAGCCAGGAGGCCCCGGGTCCCGCCCAGGTACCGGCCTTGATTATCCCGAACGAACCGTGGCGCCTGCCCAGGCACCCCCCGCCCCCGCCCCTCAGGCCGCCCGCCACGATGCTGCCCCCGGCCCTCTGCCAGGCCAGCCAGGTGCTGCCCCCGGCCCTCCGGCCGACCGCCGCGGTGCTGCCCCCGGCCCTCCGGCCGACCGGCTAGGGGCTGCCCCCGGCCCTCCGGCCGACCGGCTAGGGGCTGCCCCAGGAACGGCGCCCGGCGCCCCGGCCGCCGTGCCTGGCGCCTCCGATGCCGCCAGGCCCCCCGCCAACGGCCGCCAGGCCGCCGCCCCGGCCCCGACCTCGCGGCTGGCCAGGCACCTGAAGGAGCTGCTGACCTCAGCCGAGGCGAGCGCGAACCTCGTCGTGCTGCGCACCCCGGCCGGCGCCGCCCAGTTCCTCGCCTCCGTCATCGACCACGCCGCGTTGCCCGCGATCCTCGGCACGGTGGCCGGCGACGACACGGTCCTCGTCATCGCCAGGGACCCGGCCGGCGGCGAAGTCCTGGCCGCGGAGTTCCGCCACCTGGCCGAAGGCCGCAGGTGACGGCGGCAACCCGCCCCCTCACCGCTCCGCCCGCCCGCCCGTCCCGCCCGCCTGTCCCGCCTGTCCCGCCCGTCCGGTCGCCCGCTCCGCCGTCCGGCCCCGCTCCGCCCGCCTGTCCCGCCCGTCCCGTCGCCCGCTCCGCCGTCCGGCCCCGCTCCGCCCGCCTGTCCCGTCCCGGGCGCGTCCCGGGCGCGTCCAACTCTCGGCCCACCGCTCGCGAGTCTTCCCGCGAGCCAAAGGGCGACGTTGCTGCCCACCCGCTGATGCGCCCGGGACCAAAGTGACGTGACGGACGTGCCCTGGCCGCGCCGGGCGCGGTCGGCCGGACAATGCGAAAGATCCTGGTTAACCTGCGTCCCGTGCGTCCCGCACGACCCACTGGCTCGTGCCGCGTTCTGGGCCAGATGCGCAGTTGCCCCGGTTCTACTGGGCCAGATGCGCAGGTGCCCCAGTCACGTACCGAGCTGCGGGAGCGTGCTGGCCCAATAGGGTTGGGATAGCGGGATTGGCGCGACGGAATTGGGAGAAGTGGGATAAGTGGGACAGATGGAATCGGGCGCTGGGGGCGCTGCGGGCGCTGGGGGCGCTGGGGACGACGCAGGCGCCGAGCAGCCGGCGGGGACGCCGACGCGGTTGTGGGGCGGGAGGTTCGAGGGCGGGCCGGCGGACGCGCTGGCCCGGTTGTCGCTGAGCGTACAGTTCGACTGGCGGCTCGCGCGTTACGACCTGCTCGCGTCCCGCGCGCACGCGCGGATGCTGCACCGGGCCGGGCTGCTCAGCGACGGCGAGGTCGCCTCGATGCTGCACGCGCTCGACGACCTGGACCGCGCTGTCGAGAACGGGACCTTCCGGCCGACGATCGCCGACGAGGATGTGCACACCGCGCTCGAGCGAGGCCTGCTCGAGCGGCTCGGCTCGCTCGGCGGCAAGCTCAGGGCGGGCCGCAGCCGGAACGACCAGGTCGCTACCGACCTGCGGATGTACCTGCGCGACCACGCGCGCCGGATCGTCAGCAGGCTCGCCGAGCTGCAGACCGCGCTGATCGCCCAGGCCGAAGGGTGCGGCGACACGCCCGCTCCGGGCATGACGCACCTGCAGCACGCGCAGCCGGTGCTGTTCGCGCACCAGTTGCTCGCGCACGTCCAGGCGTTCGCCCGCGACGCCGGCCGGTTCAGGGACTGGGACAAGCGCGCCGCGGTCAGCCCGCTTGGCGCGGGCGCGCTCGCCGGGTCGTCGCTCGCGGTGGATCCGACGGTGCTCGCCAGCGAACTCGGCTTCGACAGCGCCGCGCCCAACTCCATGGACGCCGTCGCGGACCGGGATTTCGCCGCGGAGTTCTGCTTCGCCGCCGCGCTGACCGGGGTGCACCTGTCCCGGCTCGGCGAGGAGATCGTGCTGTGGTCGACACAGGAGTTCGGCTGGATCGAGATCGACGACGCCTACGCGACAGGATCGTCCATCATGCCGCAGAAGAAGAACCCGGATGTCGCCGAGCTTGCCAGGGGCAAGGCCGGCCGGCTGATCGGCGGGCTCACCGGCCTGCTCACGACGCTCAAGGGGCTGCCGCTCACCTACAACAGGGATCTGCAGGAGGACAAGGAACCGGTCTTCGACGCCGTCGACACGCTGCTGCTCGTGTTGCCCGCCATGGCCGGGCTGGTCGCCACGCTGCGGATCAACGCGCAGCGGCTGCGGCAGGGCGCGCCCGCCGGGTACACCCTCGCCACCGACCTGGCCGAGTACCTGGTCCGGCGCGGTGTGCCGTTCCGCGAGGCGCACGAGATCGTCGGCCACCTCGTGGTGTGGTGCCAGGTGCACGACGTCGGGCTTGACGAGGTGAGCGACGCCGACCTCGCGAAGGTCTCGGCGCACCTGACCCCCGACGTCCGCGCGGTGCTCACGGTCGACGGCGCCCTGGCGGCCCGCAAGGGGTTCGGCGGGACGGCGCCGGAGCGGGTCGCGGAGCAGGTCACGGCGTTGCGCGCCACCGTCGACGCCGCCGCGTCGTGGGCGGCGGGCGGCGCGGGCTGAGCAGGCGGGCGGCCGTGCCGTCCGGCGCGGAAGCCATCGCGGCCACGGTGGCTGCCGCGGCCACGGTGGCTGCCGCGGCCCGGGCCGGGGCCACGGCGGCCGGCCTGCTGTCCAGGCAGTTCCTCGATAGGCCCTCCATCGAGGTCGCGCCGGATCTGCTCGGCTGCGTGCTCGAGCACGAGACCGCCGAAGGACTGGTCGCGGTCGCGCTGACCGAGGTGGAGGCCTACGCGGGCGAGGTGGACCCGGCCTCGCACGCCTACCGCGGGCGTACCGCCCGCAACGCCGTGATGTTCGGTCCGGCCGGGCACGCCTACGTGTACTTCACGTACGGAATGCACTTTTGCGTCAACGTGGTCTGCATGCCAGCCGGAACGGCGTCGGCCGTCCTGCTGCGGGCCGGCCAGGTGGTCGCCGGCGA
Source organism: Actinomycetota bacterium (assembly GCA_027314595.1). GTDB lineage: Bacteria > Actinomycetota > Actinomycetes > Streptosporangiales > Streptosporangiaceae > Trebonia. The sequence continues at coordinate 9,004 of DAHVAN010000375.1, forward strand.
GGAGCTCGCCGGGCGCAGGCGCGCCGCGCGCGCTCGCGGACCCGGGGACGGCCAGCGCTCTCGCGACCTGGCCCGCGGGCCGGCGCGGCTGTGCCAGGCGCTGGGGATCGACCGCGGCCTCGACGGGGCCGACCTGTGCGCGCCAGCCTCGACGCTGCGGCTGCGCGGCCGGCCGGGCGGGCCGCCGGGGGGAGAACGGGAGCGCGGGACAGGCGCGACGGCCCGTTCGGGAGAAAAGCATGTGATCCGCACCGGACCGCGCGTAGGGGTGCGCGAGGGGGCGGAGGTGCCGTGGCGCTTCTGGCTGGACGGCGAGCCGACGGTGTCCGCGTACAAGCCGCACGTGCGGCGCCGGCGCTAGCGAAAATCGCTACGCCGGAGGGCGGTGCGGCTGCTGCGCGTTTTCACGCAGTGCCAGCGGGCCGCGGCGGCTGGGCAGGCGCTGTTCGGGCACCGCGGGCTGGCCGAGCTTGACGAGGCGACGCCCGCGGACGCGATCGCCGAAGTGCGGCCGTTCCGGCTCGAGACCGGAGCGACCGGGGCGACGGGGGCCGCGGGGGAGGCGGCCTCGTGGCCAGCCAGAGCCGCGCCGCAGGCAGGACATGTTATGCGGAGGTTAGAGCGGATTTGCGGTAGGCCCGCGGCCCTGATTTGACGAAGGAATGCGGCAGTCGTATTGTTCATCTTGCCCCGAGGAGGACGGAACGCCGGAAGGCGGGATGGGACCCGGGGAGCCACCAAGCAGCCCTCCAGCCGGGGGTCTCGCGTCTGACGCGGGGCTCGCGGAGGTTAGCTGCTGGCGGGCGGAGCATGCGAGTGTGCGGGCAACGTCCCGGAAGGTTCGGGAAACGGGTTTGACATGAAGGATGCTCCGGAGTAAAGTTCAAGGGTTGCCCCGGTAGAGGGATGATATCCCTCCGACGGTGTGCGTCTGTTTCTTGAGAACTCAACAGCGTGTTAAAAGCCAGTGCATTTTTATGTGCATTACCCCCGTTGCGGGATGTGCTGTTTTTGGTGTGTCTCGCGCGGTGGAGCCATGATTGCTCGTGGCCGGGTGCTGTT
>DAHVAN010000387.1 GCA_027314595.1 Actinomycetota bacterium
GGACGGGCCGGCCGCGGTGCCGCTGGTGGTCTCGGCGCGCTCCGCGCCGGGGCTGCGGGCGGCGGCCGGGCAACTGGCCGACTTCCTGGAACAGGACCCGGACCCGCAACGGCTACCGGAGGTGAGCCGGGCGCTGCTGACTACCCGCCCGGCCTGGGAGTTCCGGGCCGCGGTGGTGGCCACCGAACGGGAAGAGGCAGTGGCTAAGCTGCGTGCGGTCGCCGCCAGTGACACAGTGCCCGCGGCCGCCGCCAGCACGGCGCCGCTGGTGTTCACGTTCGCCGGGCAGGGAGCCCAGCGGGCGGGGATGGGGCAGGAGCTGAGCGCCGCGTTCCCGGTCTTCGCGGCCGCGTTCGATCAAGCGTGTGAGGCGCTCGACGCGGAACTCGGCGACGCCGCGCGGTTCTCGGTACGAGAGGTCGCTTTCGCTGGCCCGGGCACGGATCTGGCCTGTCTGCTTGACCAGACGATGTACACCCAGACGGCGCTGTTCGCGTTCGAGGTCGCGTTGTGGCGGTTGGTTGACTCCTGGGGGCTCCAGGCCCAGGCGCTGGTCGGGCACTCGATCGGGGAACTCGCCGCCGCGCACGCGGCCGGGGTCTGGACCCTGGACGATGCCGCGCGAGTGGTGGCCGCCCGCGCCCGGCTGATGCAGGCTCTCCCGGCCGGAGGCGCGGTGGCCTCCCTGGCGGCCGACGACGACCAGGTCACCAGGCTCCTGGCCGGACACACCGGAGTGTGGATCGCTGCGGTCAACGGGCCGCGGGCGATCACCGTCTCCGGCGAACGGGCCGCTGTCGAGGAGGTCACCGCGGCCGCCGCCGCGGACGGGATCAGGGCCCGGATGCTCGCGGTCAGCCACGCGTTCCACTCCCCGCTGATGGATCCCATGCTTGAGGAGTTCGCCGCCGTCGCCGCCAGCGTCAAGTACCAGCAGCCCTCCACGGCCGGCCAGCCGCGGTGGATGTCACCGGACTACTGGGTGCGCCAGGTACGCGAACCCGTCCGCTACGCCGAGGCCCTCGCCGCCGCCGGTGCCGGATTCCTGGTCGAGATCGGCCCCGACGGCAGCCTGACCTCCCTCGCCCGGGCCGGCGACACCCCCGCGGTCGCGCTGTCGCACCGGGACCGGCCCGAACCGGTCGCGGCACTGACCGGGCTCGCGGACCTGTGGGCCGTCGGCGGCCCGGTCACCCCGGCCACCCTGGCCGCGCTGATCCCCGGCTCCGCCATCCCCGGGCGGGTCGTCCCGTTGCCCACCTACCCCTTCCAACGCGACCGCTACTGGCTCGCCCCCAGCACCAGCCACGCCGCCGGCCGGCACCCGCTGCTGAACACGGTGGTGGAGGTGCCTGGCGGGCTGATGCTGGCCGGGCACGTCTCCCTCAGCACGCACCCGTGGCTGGCCGACCACGCCATCGCCGGCGCCGTCGTCATCCCCGGCGCCGCCCTGGTCGAACTCGCCGTCGCCGCCGGAGACCTGATCGAGTGCCCGGTCCTGGACGAGCTCGTCATCCAGGCTCCCGTGCAGCTCCCGGCGTCGGGTGCGGTCGAGATCCAGGTCCACGTCACCGACGAACCGGACCCGAGCGGGCGACGGCCGGTCCTCATCCGCTCCCGTTCGGCCGGGACCCAGGGATGGCGGCGGAACGCCGAAGGCTTCATCGCTCCTCCGGGCCAGGCCGTCACGGCGATGCGGGGAGCGTGGCCGCCGCCGGGAGCCGAGCCGGTTCCGGTCGAGGGCTTCTACGAGCGGCTGGCTGGTCACGGCTACGGGTACGGGCCCTCGTTCCGGGGCCTGACCGCGGCCTGGACCCGCGGCGGGGAGGCGTTCGGCGAGGTCACGCTGCCCGAGGGCGCCGGAACCGAGGTGGCCGGGTACGGGATCCACCCGGCTCTCCTGGACGCCGCCCTGCACGTCTCCATGGTCACCGAGCCCGCTGGTGACACCGGCGAGGTGATGGTGCCGTTCGCGTGGAACCGCGTCGCCCTCCACGCCACCGGCGCCACCACCCTCCGGGTCCGGGCGACTCAAGGCCCCGGCGGGCTGAAGCTGGACCTGGCCGACACCGCCGGCGACCCGGTCCTGACCATCGCCGCCCTCACCTCACGACCCGTCACAGCCGCCAGCCTCACCGCCACCGCCCCGTCCGCGGGCGGCGCCGAAGCGACGATGCTGGCTGTCGAATGGGCCCCCCTCCCCGACGCTGCCCTCACCACGAGCGGTGACGGCAGCGGGGCGGCTGCCGATCGGCCGGGCAGTGCCGTGATCGCTGGCGCGGTGGACCTGGAGGCGCTGGGCGCGGACGGACCGCAGTGGCTGATCCTGGACGCGGACGCGCTCACTTGCGCTGCCGCCGGCGCGCGGGCCGATGCCGATGCCGATGCGGGTGAGTTGGTGCGGGTGCGGGCGGTGCTGGGGCGGGTGCTTGAGGTGCTGCAGGCCTTTACCGGGGGGGCGGCCTCCGGGGGAACCCGGCTGGCGGTGGTGGTGCGGGGTGCGGGCAGTGACCCGGTCGCGGCCGCCGTGGCCGGGCTGACCCGTTCGGCCCAGTCCGAGAATCCCGGCCGCATCCTGCTCGCCGACCTCGCCCCGGACGCGGTCAACCTCCCGGAGCTGCCGGACCTCCTGGAGCAGGCTGTTGCCGCAGGGGAGTGGGAGATCCGGGTTTGGGAGGGGCGGGTTGAAGCGCCCAGGCTCGCGCTGGCCGAGCAGGTCGGCGGCGTCGCGTCGGCCGGGGATCTGAGTAGCGGTTGCGTGCTTGTCACGGGTGGGACGGGGACGCTGGGTGGGCTGGTGGCGCGGCACCTGGTGGCTGTGCACGGGGTGCGGAGCCTGGTGCTGGCCTCGCGTCAGGGCCCGGCGGCGCCGGGGGCGGGGCGGTTGCGCTCGGAGCTGGAGGCGGCTGGGGCGCGGGTTGAGGTGGTGGCGTGTGACGTGGCTGAGCGGGGGCAGGCGGAGGCGCTGCTGGCGGGGGTCGCGGGGCGTTTGAGCGGGGTGGTGCACACGGCCGGGGTGCTTGATGACGCGGTTCTGGGCGGTCTTACCCCTGAGCGGCTGGAGACGGTGCTGCGGCCGAAGGCGGACGCGGCGTCGCACCTGGACGAGCTGACCCGGGGGATGGGGCTGGCGGCGTTCGTGCTGTTCTCCTCGGGGGCGGGTGTTCTTGGTACTCCGGGGCAGGGGAACTACGCGGCGGCGAACAGTTACCTTGATGCCCTCGCGACCCGGCGGCGTGCGGCTGGCGAGGCCGCGGTGTCCCTCGCCTGGGGATACTGGGCACAGGCGAGCACACTGACCGGGCACCTCGGGCAGGCCGACTTGGCCCGCATGACCCGCGCCGGAATGGGCGCCCTGAGCGCCGAAGACGGCATGGCCCTGCTAGATCAGGCCCTCACCGCGCTGCGGCCGGTGCTGGTCCCGGTGGCGCTGGACCTGGCCGTCCTGCGCCGCCACGACGAAGCGGTCCCCAGCCTGCTGCGGGCCCTGGCCGGACCCCAGCGCCGTACCGCCGCCACCAGCACCGCCGGGGCACTGCAGGCGAAGCTGGCCGCGATGACGCCCCTGGATCAGGCAGAGCACCTCGCCGGGCTGGTCCGCACCGAGGCCGCCGTTATCCTCGGCGCCGCTGGCCGGGACCTGGTGCGGGCTGACCAGTCCTTTAGCGACGCGGGGTTCGATTCGCTGACCGCGGTTGAGTTCCGCAACCGCCTCAGCACCCTGACCGGGTCCCCGCTGCCCGCGACGCTGGTGTTCGACTACCCCACGCCGTCGGCCCTGGCCGGCTACCTGCTCACCGAACTGGCCGGCGCGACCCCCGCTCACGCCGCCACGCCCGCTGTCATGACCGTCACGGACGAGCCGGTGGCCATCGTCGGCCTGGGACTCCGGCTGCCCGGTGGCGTGGACAGCCCCGCCGCCCTGTGGAACCTGGTGTCGTCGGGCACCGACGCGGTGGGGGAGTTCCCCGCCGACCGGGGCTGGGACCTGGAGGGCCTGTTCGACCCGGACCCGGATGCCGCGGGGATGTCCTACGTTCGCGAAGGCGGGTTCCTGGCCGACGTGACCGGGTTCGACGCCGAATTCTTCGGGATCAGTCCCCGCGAGGCGCTGGCATTGGACCCGCAGCAGCGGCTGCTGCTTGAGACCTCCTGGGAGGCCCTGGAGCGGGCGGGGATCGACCCGGCGTCGGTGCGCGGCCGCGACGTCGGCGTCTACGTCGGCATCATGTCCAACAACTACCTCGCCGCCGCCGAAACGGTGCCCGAGACGGAAGGTTACCGGGCGACCGGCGCGATTTCGAGTGTGGCGTCGGGGCGTATTTCTTATGTGCTTGGGCTGGAGGGGCCGGCGGTGAGCGTGGATACGGCGTGCTCGTCGTCGCTGGTGGCGTTGCACTTGGCGGCGCAGGCGCTGCGGTCGGGTGA
>DAHVAN010000400.1 GCA_027314595.1 Actinomycetota bacterium
AGAGCCAATGGCCACCGATTTCGAGCGACGTCCGGCAACGCCCTGCGATAAAGTTGCAGGTCAGAGCCCATCGGGCGACGGCTAGCCACAGTCCTGGCTTCCCTGACACGGAAGAGGTCACTGGTTCATGTCGCCCGCCAGCAGGATGGGACCCACCTTGAGCTGAGTTTCGCCAGCAGGATGGGACCGCCTGTCCGCCAGTTATGGGACCACCCGGAGATAGCCGGGCAGTGGTTGTGCCGCTGCCCGGTTTCTTGCTGTCAGGACCAGTCGGCGGATCTGGGAAGGCAGCGATGGTGTTCCGGGAGGTTGGCGTGCATGAGGTCCGGGAGGTATTGCGGCTGTGGGTGCGGGGTGAGGCCGTGCGGTCGATCGAGCGGCTGTCGGGGCTGGACCGCAAGACAGTCCGCCGGTATGTAACGGCGGCGCAGTCGTGCGGCGCTGTGAGTGACGGCGGCGAGGGGCAGCTGGATGATGCGCTGCTGTCAAGGATCGCTGAGGCTGTCCGCCCGCACAGGGCCGACGGTCACGGCCAGGCGTGGTCGCTGCTGGATGCGCACCGCGATGAGCTGAAGGCCCTGCTGGATGATGGCCTGACGGTTGTGAAGGCCGGCGAGCTGCTGGCCCGCCGCGGCATCGTGGTGCCGGAGCGGACGCTGCACCGGTACGCGCTGGAGGTGCTCGGACACGGCCGCACGGGCCGGCGCGGTGTCACGGTGCGGGTCGCCGACTGCGAGCCTGGCGCCGAGTGCCAGCTTGACTTCGGCAAGATGGGGCTGCTGGCCGACCCGGCCGGCGGCCGCCGCCGGGTGGTGCACGCGCTGATCTTCACCGCGGTCTACAGCCGGCACTGCTATGTGCACCTGAGCTTCCGCCAGGACCTGGCCGCGGTGATCGCCGGGTGCGAAGCGGCGTGGGCGTTCTTCGGCGGCATCTTCAAGATCATCATCCCGGATAACATGTCCGTGATCGTGGAGCAGGCACATCCGCTGGAGCCGCGGATCAGCCGGGCGTTCGCCGAGTACGCCCGGGACCGCGGGTTCCTGATCGACCCCGCGAGGGTCCGGTCGCCGAAAGACAAGCCAAGGGTGGAGCGGATGGTGCCGTTCGTGCGCGGCAGCTTCTTCGCCGGCGAGGACTTCCATGGGCTGGCCGACGCGCAGCGCCGGGCGGGGGCCTGGTGCGCCGGGCGGGCGGGCGAGCGGATCCACCGGACCACGCGGTGCCGGCCTGCCGAGCTGTTCGCCGCTGAGGAAGCGCCGCGGCTGGCGCCGGCCCCGGTCATGCCGTATGACCTGCCGTCCTATGCCACCGCGAAGGTGCACCGTGATCATCACATTGAGGTCGCCAAAGCGCTGTACTCGGTGCCGGGCGCGCTGATCGGCCAGCACGTGGAGGTGCGTGCTGACAGCCAGCTGGTGCGGATCTGGCATCGTGGCGTGCTGGTCAAGGTTCATCCCCGGGCCCGCTCCGGCGGCCGGGTCACCGACCCCGCTGACCTGCCGGACGGGACCGCGGCCTATGCGCTGCGGGACATCGGCTACCTGCAGCGCCAAGCTGATGACGCCGGCCCGGCGATCGGCGCCTATGCCGCGGCGTTGTTAGACCATCCGCTGCCCTGGACGAAGATGCGGCAGGTGTATGCGCTGCTGGGCCTGGTCCGCAAATGGGGACCGGGCCGCGTCGACGCTGCGTGCCGCCGGGCGCTGGAAGCCGAGGCCGTCAGCGTCCCGCTGGTCGGCCGGATCCTGCAGCGCGGCACCGAGAACGCCAGCCATCAGCCGTCCCTGCCGTTCCCGGCCGGGCAGCCGCGGTTCGCCCGCGACCCGGCTCACTTCGCCACCCGCCGCCCCGGCGGTGCGGCATGAGCCCGCCCGCCCCGGCCATCACCGGCGAGCTGCGTTCGCTGCTGCGCCAGGTCAAGCTCGGCCAGCTGATGGCGACCTTGCCTGAGCGGCTGACCCTGGCCCGCGCCCGCAGCTTGTCACATGCCGAGTTTCTCGAGCTCATCCTGTCCGACGAGGTCTCCCGCCGGGAAGCGACCTCCGCGGCGCGCCGCGCCCGCGCTGCAGGCCTGGACCCGGCGATGCGGCTGGAGAACTTCGATGCCTCCGCCGCGATCAGCTACGACCATCAGGTCTTCGACGAGCTGTTCTCCCTGCGGTTCGTCGACAACGCCGCCAATG
>DAHVAN010000403.1 GCA_027314595.1 Actinomycetota bacterium
GTATGACCAGGGGAACTCGTTTTCGCTGTATGTCTCTGTGGTGGCCTTGTAGATGCCGATGGCCCATTCGTCGGGTGAGCCCGTCCAGCGCAGGCGCAGGAAGGGCGTCGGGGCGCGGTGGCCGGGGAGGGTGACCGCGACGTAGCAGTACCGGCCGCGGAAGCGGACCTCGGGCTGGCCGAGGCGGGGCCATCCGGCGGCGACGCGTGCGGTGACGCGGGAGGTGACGTCGTTCCGGGCCTGCTCGTCGGGCGTCTGCGGCATGCTGTCCATGATGGCCGGCGGCGCCCGGCCGCGCCTTCTTCCCTCCCTTTCAAGGAAACGGTCTCCTGCCGATGCTCCCGGACATGGTGCCGGCGTCGCTGATGACGCTGCTTCAGGCGTTCGCGCCGCTGTTTACCGCTCCGTCGTTCCGCACGTTCACCGTCCTGGCCTGTGGTTTCCTTGCCCAGCCGGGGAAGCGGACGGTCTGCGGGATGCTGGCCGGGGCCGGGCTGTCGCGGCTGTGGCCGCATGACCGGGCGCACTGGTTCTTCTCCCGCGCCCGGTGGAACGCCGGTGACCTGGGCCTGGCCGCGGCCGTGCTCGTGGTGTCGCTGCTGGTCCCGGCAGGGGCGCCAGTCGATGTCGCCGTCGATGACACCCTGTTCAAGAGGCGGGGGAAGAAGGTCTGGGCGGCGTCGTGGTTCCATGACGGATCGGCCCCCGGGCCGGCGAAGACGGGATACGGGAACAACTGGGTGATTCTCGGGATCGTCGTGCGGCTGCGGTTCATGTCCCGTCCGGTCGCGGTGCCGGTGATGGCGAAGCTGGTGATCAAGGGGTCGAACTCGAAATCCCGGCTGTGGCTGGCCCGCCGGATGGCCGAGCGGCTGGCCGCCGCCCTGCCCGGCCGGGAGGTCCGCGTCGTCGCGGACTCCGCCTACGCCGGCGGCGAGCTGAAGGGCCTGCCCGCCCGGATCTCCTGGACGACCCGGCTGCGGAAGGACGCCGCCCTGCACGGCCTGCCGCCCGCCCGGACCGGCAGGCCCGGCCGGCCCAGGGTGAAGGGCGACCGCCTCCCGTCCCTGGCGACGATCGCCGCGTCCGCGCAGTTCTCGCAGGTCACCGTGACCCGCTACGGCAGGACCGAGACCGTCGCCGCCGCCGTGGTCACCTGCCTGTGGTACTCCGTGTTCGGCTCGCGGCCGGTCACCGTCGTCATCGTCCGCGACAAGCCGGGCAGCGGCCTCGGCATCGCCCTCGTCACCACCGACCGGGAGGCCACGGCGGAACAGGTGATCGAAAGATACGCCGCCAGGTGGTCCATCGAGATCGCGATCGAGGACGCGAAGCAGGTCTTCGGCACCGGCCAGGCCCGCAACCGCACCGGGGCCGCCGTCGAGCGCACCGTCCCGTTCCAGATCGCCTGCCAGGCCGCCGCCTCACCTGGTACGCCACCGCCGGCCACGACCCCGCCGACCTGCACGAACGCCGCGCCCTCGCCCCGTGGTACACCAGCAAGGCCGAGCCCTCCACCGCCGACATGGCCGCCAAGCTCCGCCGCGTCATCATCGCCGCAAGGTTTAAGGCATCTCGCCCTGACCAGCCAACACCGCAGGAAATGAGCATCATCCGACTGGCCTGGGAAGACGCCGAGCCACTCGCTGCCTAAATCCTCGAAAGTCGAG
>DAHVAN010000304.1 GCA_027314595.1 Actinomycetota bacterium
GCATCGGGCTCCTTCTTGTGCGATCCGGTCGTTAGATAACCAGGACCGTAACGAGAAGGAGCCCTTTAAACACGCACCGACACGGACTAACCAGACACCAGGCCACGCACCAAGCGAAATTCCCCGTACGGCGTCACCCCAGAAGAGCCGCACCCGTGGAGTTTTACGCTGTTCGCCAGAGGCGGGGCGGGGCATGGGACTGGATCCGAGACCTGCGCGGGCAGCTCGGCTTTGAAGATCATGCTCGTTTCGTGGACGGTCTTGTCGAGTCGAGGTTCATCCTGCTTGGCGGACCGCTCCAGGGTGAGCGTGAGGTCCTGATTATCGTCAACGCGCCTGACGAGGACATCGTCCGGGAGCGGTTCGCGGATGACCCCTGGGTCCAGTCGGGGATGCTTACGCTCACCACCGTAGAGCGGTGGACTATCTTGCTTGATGGCCTGCAAGGAGGCCTTCCGGATCCGGCTTAGGCGCGCGCCCGGCACCCGGCCATCAGCAGCGCTAGCCCTCGGACTGGTCATCAGGCCAAAGAAATGTCGATGTCCAAGATTCGGCTTGCCCGCGCCGTTACCCATACCGTGCCGCCTGACCTGCGGAAACCGATAACAGGTCGCCCTGCGGCCGCCGAGCTGATCGTATCCGTGTGGCCCCGGCGAGCCGACCCTGGCCCGGCTTCGCCGGGGTGCGGAGCGCTCAGGATGGCTCGTTCTGGAGCTGGGCGATGATCTTCGCGAGCGCGGAGCGGAGGTGGTCCCGTTCCGCGGCGGTGAGGGTGGCGGTGGCGTGCTGCTCCAGCGCGGCGCGGGCCTGGCGGACCGGTTCGCGCGCCGACCGGCCGCGGGGGGTGAGGTACAGGCGGACGAGGCGGGCGTCGTCCGGGTCGGGCCTGCGGGTGAGGAGGCCGGCTTCCTCCATCCGGGTGGCGGTGTTGACGATGGTCGGGGTTGCGGCGCCGAGGCGGCGGGCGATCTCGCCGGGGGCCAGCCCGTCGGTGTCCCAGAGCGCGCTCAGCACGATGTGCTGGCCGACCCGGACCCCGTGCCCGCTCATGGCCTCGTCGGCGGCTTCCCTGAGCAGCTTGGCGGCCCGGGTGAACAGGGCCAGGAGGTCATCCATCCCCCCACTGTAGTCGCTAGCACGCTAATGACATGCCAGGCTCGCCGATGTCGTCAGCGTGCTAGTGAACTGGAGGCGTCATGATCCTTGTGACCGGAGGACTGGGATTCATCGGGCTGCGCACCACGCGGGCGCTGCTTGAAGCAGGCGAGACGTGCGTGCTGGTGCAGCGCCGGGAGCCCGCGCTGCCCGAAGACCTGGCCGGCCAGGCGGGGCGGCGGGTGTTCTGCGAGCGGGCCGATGCCGCTGACCTGGCCGCACTGCTGGACGTCGGCACCCGCCACAAGATCACCGGCATCGTGCACCTGGCCGGGTCGGTGCCCTGGCCGCCCGGCGCGGACGAGCCCGTTGACGGCGCCCGGAAGGCGGTCGGCAGCCTGCTCAACGTGGTCCAGGCGGCCGGCGAGTGGCAGGTGCCGCGGGTCGGCATGGCATCGACGGTCGGCGTGTACGGCGGCGTCACCGCCGAGCCGCCGTACCGGGAGGACCTGCCGCTGCCGATGACGGCCGGCCACGTGATCCCGGCGTTCAAGAAGGCCGGCGAGCTGCTGGCCGGCTACCTGGCCGACGCCACGGGGATCGAGATCCTCAGCTACCGGATATCCCGCTGGGGCCCCGGCGGCAACCCGTTCTCCTCGTTCATGGCGCTGCCGCAGCTCGTGCACGCCGCCGCCCGCGGCACCGCCCCGGACTTTCTCCGCGCTGCGCTCGCCTGCCTACGGCAGCGACGGGCTCGACGTGTGCTACGTCAAGGACTGCGCCAGGGCGATCGCCTCGCTGCAGCTCGCGCCCCGGTTGAACCACCGCACCTACAACATCGCCTCGGGGAAGGCGGTGACCAACTGGGAGGTCGCCGCCGCCGTCAAAGAGCTCGTCCCGGACGCGCGGATCGAGTTGCCCGAGGGCCGCCGCCCGGCCGGATCAGGCCGACCGCCCTGCCCCGACATCACCAGGCTCCGCGAGGACACCGGCTACCAGCCCGCCTATGACACCAGCCGCGCGGTCGCGGACTACCTCGCCTGGCTGCGCGAAGGCCACGACCGCTAACGCTCCCGCCCCGGCCGCCTCCCGGCACGGGAAAACTCCCGATTCCCTTACGGTGATGGACATGACCGCTATCACGGGCTGGGCTCACGTGACGTTGTCGGTGCGTGATCACGATCGCAGCGTCCGCTGGTATGAGGAAGTCCTCGGCTTCAAGCCAACCGCCACCCAGACCAGCCGGCAGCGGACCCGGACGCTCTGCGTGCACCCGGGCAGCGGGACCATCCTGGCGCTGCACCAGCACCAGCCCGGCAACGGCAACGGCAACGGCAAGGAGTTCGACGAACGGCACCCTGGCCTGGACCACCTTGCCCTCGCCGTCCCCGACCAGGCCGAACTGGAAGCCTGGCAGCGGCGGCTGGACAGCCTGGGCGTGCCCTATACGCCGATCGCCGATACCGGGCGCGCCGGCCTGGTACTCAACTTCCGCGATCCCGACGGCATCGCCCTGGAGCTCTTCTGCCGGCTTCGAGATCAACCCGACCCGGCCTGGAAAAGGACACCGGGCGAAGCGAGACGGGCGGCGTAACTCATCACCGGGACGCTGGCCATCCCGCCGCACATGCTCGGGATCGTCGGCCCGCATCGGGGAGACGGTGGGGCTCGGTCACGCGCCGTCTGGGTTGCCGGTTGAGTGACGTGCTTAGCAGCGATGAAGGTCACAATTCTGTTGTGGGGTTCCCGGCACCGTTACGCATTGCGTGCCGCCTGACCAGCGGAAACCGGAAACCGTGTCGCCCAGCGGATGGCAGGCGGGTGGCTGCCACCCGCCACTCACCGAACCTACTGCCGGGTGTTGTTGCGTGCGGCCAAGCGAACGTTTCCCGAGCTACTATTACGTAGTAGCAGTAATACCGGATA
>DAHVAN010000412.1 GCA_027314595.1 Actinomycetota bacterium
ACAATCAAACGCCGGACCAGGGGGCACCATCGTGCGGGAAAGGCCAGGTCACAAAGACGCAGCAGTCAGCGGCAGTCCGGGCAAAGCCAGGAAACCCCGCACCACCGAACGGGACACCAGTGGACATAACAGGCTCTAACCTAACCGGACACGCGGATTCGCTTGTCTGCCCGTTCGAATCATACCGCTTGATGTGCGGTTAGAGCCGAACAGGACCCGTTTCGCCCACACCCGCCAAGCCCCTTGACAAGTTGCGCATCTGGCCCAGTCCAGGCCGCGGGCGCCACCCGAATGCCGGGGCCGCGGCCTAGCATGGGGGATCGTGGTTCACCAGGGACAGCCTGAGCCGCCGCTCGTCCTGGAGTGGCGGGCGCCGTTCGGCGTCGACGTCCGCCGCACGCTCTGCGTGCACGGCCGCGGCGGCGGCGATCCCGCGTTCCGGATCGACGAGGCAGGCGCGGTCTGGCGAACCTCGCTGACTCCGGACGGTCCCGGGACGATCCGGGTGCTCCCGGCCCTCGCGGGCGGCCTCGTGCGCGGGTACGCCTGGGGCCCCGGCGCGGCCTGGCTCCTCGGCGCGCTGCCTGCCGCCCTCGGGCTGCACGACGACGCCGAGGGATTCGACCCGGGCGCCCACCCTGTGCTGCGCGAGATCGCCGGCCGGCATCCGGGGCTGCGCGTTGGCCGTTCGGGACGCCTCATGGAAGCGCTGGTGCCCGCGATCCTGGAACAGAAGGTCACGGGAGCCGAGGCGCACCGGGCCTGGCGGATCCTGCTCACCCGGTTCGGGACGCCGGCGCCCGGCCCGGCGCCGGCCGGCATGCGCGTGTTCCCTGACGCCCGCACCTGGCGGCGCGTGCCGTCCTGGGAGTGGCACCGGGCGGGCGTGGAAGGCGTCCGGGCACAGACGATCTGCCACGCCACGAGCGTGGCGGAGAGCCTTGAGCGCCTGCTCACGCTGACCAGCGCGCAGGCCAGCCGCAAGCTCCTGGCGATCCCCGGCATCGGCCCGTGGACCTGCGCCGAGACCATGCAGCGGGCCGCGGGGGACCCGGACGCGGTCTCGGTCGGCGACTACAACCTCCCCAAGGCGGTCGGCTGGGTCCTGGCGGGCCGCCAGGCGACCGATGACGCGGCGATGCTCGAGCTGCTCGCGCCGTACGCCGGCCACCGGCACCGGGTGACGAGGCTGGTCGGGCTGAGCGGCCTGCGGCCACCGCGCCGCGGCCCGCGGATGCCCGTGCGCGACTACCGGAACCTGTGAACCGTGACCGCGACCGTGACCGCGACCGTGACCGTGACCGTGACCGTGACCGTGACCGTGACCGCGACCGTGACCGCGACCGTGACCGCGGCGGCGGCCCCGGCCGCGGGCGGCGGCCTTGGCGGCCCGATTATGACCAGCCCGTCCGGGCGGGCCATCGTCTGTGCCTTAAGGTTCCCTCATGAGTGCTTCGAGCATCGACCAGGGTCAAACCGGCGGCGTTACCGAGACGGCGATGCGCAGGGCACTGGCTCGTGCCCGGGACGGCAAGCCGCTGGACGCCGCCGAGGCGGCCGTCCTGCTGCATGCCCGCGGCGCGGACCTGCGGACGCTGCTCGGGTACGCGAGCCGGACCAGGGACGCGGGGCTGGAAGCGGCAGGCAGGCCCGGGGTCATCACCTACTCGAGGAAGGTGTTCATCCCGCTGACCAGGCTCTGCCGGGACCGCTGCGCCTACTGCACGTTCGCCACCGTGCCCGGCCGCCTCGACAGCCCGTTCCTGAGCCCCGACGAGGTCCTGGACATCGCCAGGCGCGGCGCCGGACTGGGCTGCAAGGAAGCCCTGTTCACCCTCGGCGACCAGCCGGAAGCGCGGTGGCGCCAGGCCAGGGAGTGGCTGGACGCGCACGGCTACGACGACACCCTCTCCTACGTGCGCGCCATGGCGATCCGCGTACTCGAGGAGACCGGCCTGCTGCCGCACCTGAACCCCGGCGTGCTCAGCTGGCAGGACTTCCAGCGCCTCAGGCCGGTCGCCCCGTCAATGGGGATGATGCTCGAGACCACCGCGGCCCGCCTGTACGAAACCAGGGGCGCCCCGCACTTCGGCAGCCCGGACAAGGACCCCCACGTGCGCCTGCGCGTCCTTGAGGACGCGGGCCGCAGCAACGTCCCCTTCACCACGGGGATCCTCATCGGGATCGGCGAGACGCCGCGGGAACGAGCGGATTCGGTCTTCGCCATCCGCAGGATCGCCCGCGAGTACAACGGCATCCAGGAAGTCATCGTGCAGAACTTCCGCGCCAAGCCGGACACCAAGATGCGCGACGTCCCGGACGCCGAACTTGAGGACCTGGCGGCGACCATCGCGGTCTGTCGGCTGGTCCTCGGCCCGAGGGCCCGCATTCAGGCGCCGCCGAACCTGGTCGGCGACCAGTACCGGCTGATCCTCGACGCGGGCATCGACGACTGGGGCGGCGTCTCGCCGCTGACCCCGGACCACGTCAACCCCGAACGGCCCTGGCCGCAGATCGACGAGCTCGCCGGCCGTACCGCCGAAGCGGGGTTCGCGCTGCGCGAGCGCCTGGCCATCTACCCGCCCTACATCCGCGAGCCGTGGCTGGACCCGCGGCTGGCCAGGCACGTCGCCGCGCTCGCCGATCCCGCGACCGGCCTGGCCGGCGAGGCCGCGGCGCCGCGCGGCATCCCGTGGCAGGAACCCGATGGCGGCTGGGGCGACGCTTCCGGCCGCACGGACCTGCACGTCACCATCGACACCGCGGGCCGCATCCATGACCGCAGGCACGATTTCGCTGAGGTCTACGGAGACTGGGATTCCGTGTCAGAACGAGCGGTGCCCGCTGCCCCGGCGACCGCCCGGCCTGGCGAGGTAGCCGCCGCCCTGCGGCAGGCCGAACGCGACCCGGCCCGCCTCACCGACGACGCGGCGATCGCCCTGCTCGGCGCCGACGGCGCCGAGCTGGACGCCCTTGCCGCGATCGCGGACGGGCTGCGCCGCGAGGTGAACGGTGACGACGTGACGTTCATCGTCACACGGAACATCAACTTCACCAACGTCTGCTACACGGGCTGCCGGTTCTGCGCGTTCGCGCAGCGCCGGACGGACGCCGACGCGTTCACGCTGTCACTTGACCAGATCGGCGAGCGTGCCGAGGACGCCTGGGCGGCGGGGGCGACCGAGGTGTGCATGCAGGGCGGCATCCACCCCGACCTGCCGGGCACCGCGTACTTCGAGATCGCCGCCGAAGTCAAGCGCCGCTGCCCGGACATGCATGTGCACGCGTTCTCGCCGATGGAGGTCATGAACGGCGTCTCCCGCACCGGGCTGCCGATGGGCGAGTGGCTGGTTCGCGCCCGGGAGGCCGGCGTGGACTCGCTGCCGGGCACGGCCGCGGAAATCCTGGACGACGATGTGCGCTGGGTGCTTACCAAGGGCAAGCTCCCGGCCGCGGTCTGGGCCGAGGTGATCACGACGGCGCACGAACTGGGCATCCCGACGACCGCGACGATGATGTACGGCCACGTGGACACGCCGGCGCACTGGGTCGGCCACCTCCGGGTGATCCGCGGCATCCAGGAGCGGACCGGCGGCTTCACCGAGTTCGTGCTGCTGCCGTTCGTGCACACCAGCGCGCCGATCTACCTGGCGGGCCTGGCGAGGCCCGGCGTGACAAGGCGGGAGAACCGTGCCGTGCACGCGGTGTCCAGGCTGATGCTGCACGGGGCGATCGGGTCGATCCAGTGCTCCTGGGTCAAGCTCGGCGACGAACTGTGCAGGGACATGCTCGGCGGCGGCGTCAACGACCTGGGCGGCACGCTCATGGAAGAGACCATCAGCAGGATGGCCGGGGCGGACAACGGCTCGTTCAAGACTATCAGCGACCTGCGCGCGATCGTCGGCCCCATCGGCCGGCCGCTCCGCCAGCGCACCACCCTGTACGGCGCGCCTTCCCCGGAGCGCCTGGCGGCCGCGGCCGCCAGCGACGGCGTGGCCGCTTCCGTGCGGAAGGGACTGCCCGTCCTCGCCCGCTAGCCCGCGCCCATGGCCGGGCGGGCCTACCGGATCAGGGTGAACGCCGCGGGGTCGCGCGGGGGGCGCGGCGGCGCGGCGGCGGCCGGGTGGCCGACCGCGATCGCGCCCATGGGGCGCCAGCCCTCGGGCAGGCCAAGCGCCGCCGCGGCGACATCCTGGCAGAACAGGGCCGAAGAGATCCAGGCCGAGCCGAGGTTCTCGACGGCGAGCGCGACGAGCAGGTTCTGCACCGCGGCGCCCATCGAGACGGTGAACATGGCCTGCTCGGCGCGTGAGCGCCGGTCATCGGGGTAAGCGTGCGCGGCCGAGGTCTCCAGGCAGGGGACCACGATCAGCGGCGCCTCGCGCAGCGGCAGGCCGCGCCGGGTGCGGCGCGCGATCTGCCCGGCGCTGAACCCGTCGCTGCGCAGGTCCGCCACCCACGCCTGCTCCATGGCATCGAGCAGCGCCTCCCGTGCCGGCCGGGACGCTACGATCACGAAGCGCCAGGGCTCGCTGTGGTGCGGGGCCGGCGCGGTCAGCGCGGCGCTGACCGCCCGCTCGACGGCGGCGACGTCCACCGGCTCGCGGGTGAACGAGCGGACCGTGCGGCGCGCCGGGAGCACGTCCGCGGCGCCGAGCCGGAACATGTCCTCGTCCGCGGGGCGGACGAGCGCGCGGGCGCCAGGCCCGTCGGCGTCGGTGACCAGGGCGGCGAGCCCGCGAACGAGCGCGACCGGGATCTGCAGCGCCTTGCCCTTCACCAGGTCGCCCGCGGCGGCGATCTCGTCGGCCACCGCGACGACCGTGACCTCGAGCGTGTTGCCGAACGCGTCGGGCTCCCCCCGGTGATCCCGCAGCGGCAGCACCCCGGCGGCGCCGATCGCGTTGTCGGTCTGCCCGGCCCGCCACGGCCTGCCCATCGTGTCGGTGACGACCACCCCCACGCTCACGCCCAGCCGGGCGCGCAGCGCCTTGCGCAGCCGCCGCGCCGACTCGTCCGGGTCCTCGGGAAGCAGCACGACCGTGCCCGGTGCCGTATTGGACGCGTCGACCCCGGCGGCGGCGAGCACGAAACCGTGCCTGGTCTGCGCGATCGTGGTCGCGCCGCGCCGTGCGACCACCCGCACGGTCTCGGCGGCGATCGCGTCCTCGCGGGCGGCGGCGACGACCCGGCCTTCGGCCTTGCTGACCACCTTGGACGTGATCACCAGGATGTCGCCGTCGCGCAGGCTCTGACCGGCGCCGGCGAGCGCCGCCGTGAGCAGCGCGGCCAGGTCGTCGCCGGCGCCGATCTCGGGCAGGCCGGGCACCGCCGTCACCGAGATGGCCCGCGGCGGGGGCGTCACGCGAGTTCCCGCGCGAGATCGATCGCGGCCTGGGCGATCGCGGCGGTCGCGGCCGTGCCGCGCATGTACAGCGGCAGCGCGCGTACCGCGATGCCCGCGAGCGCCGGATCGTCGGCGGCCGTCTTGTCCTGCTCGTCGACCAGCCATCCGTCGAGCAGGCCGGGGCCGTAGTGCGCCGCGACGGCCACCGCCGAGGTCTGCACGCCGATCGCGGCCAGGCACGCGTCGGCCATGCCGCGGACCGGCGCGCCGCCGATTATCGGCGAGACGCCCACCACCGTCTTGGCCGCCGCGGCGTCCTTGATGCCGGGCACCGACAGGATCGTGCCGATGCTCACCACGGGGTTGGACGGCGGGAAGAGCACGAAGTCCGCGTCGGCGATCGCCTCGAGCACGCCTGGCGCGGGCGCGGAGCTTTCCGCGCCCTGTGCCGTGATGGCCAGGGCCGGGGCCGCCGCGTGCAGCCGGACCCACCACTCCTGGAAGTGCACGAGCGACCGCCCGGCGTCGTCGATCAGGACATGCGTTTCGATGGTGTCGTCTGACATGGGCAGCAGCCGTACACCCGGCTGCCAGCGCTCGCACAGCAGGCGGGTCACCTCAGAAAGCGGCTTGCCCGCGGCGAGCAGTTGCGTGCGCAGGATATGGGTGGCGAAGTCGCGGTCGCCGAGCGTGAACCACGACGGGCCAGCCCCGTACGCGGCGAGCTCGCCGCTGACCCCGAACGTTTCATCCGCGCGGCCCCAGCCCTGCTCCTCGCTGATGCCGCCGCCGAGCGTGTACATCACCGTGTCCAGGTCCGGGCAGACTCGCAGGCCGAACAGCGTGATGTCGTCGCCGGTGTTGCCGATGACGGTGACCTGGGCGTCAGGGGCGGCCGACTTGACCCCGCGAAGGAAACGCGCGGCGCCAACGCCTCCGGCTAGCACGGTAATCCGCATGCCGACAGTGTCGCAGGTCCGCCGGGCGCGCGGGCCGCGCGGGGCGCTGGTCACCCATGGTATTTCTCGCTCGCGCATAGTGATTTCTGGGGTGACTTACTTCGCAACTTGGACAACCAGGTTGCCAATACCACCTTCTTCGCTTGACGTGAAGCGAGACACGCGGGTGTAATTTCATTGATGTGATTCTTCGTCCCGCGGACCGGCGGCGAGAATCAGGGGGCTCACAGAGGGGAGATGCGCTTGACTGAGGTCATCGTCCCGCTAGCGCATGTGATCGTCCGTCCGGAAGATGTTGATGACCTTGGCTGGCAGGACCGGGCGCTCTGCGCGCAGACGGATCCGGAAGCGTTCTTTCCTGAGAAGGGCGGTTCCACCAGAGAGGCCAAGCGGGTCTGCCGCAGTTGCGAAGTCCGCGCCGAGTGCCTTGAGTACGCGCTCGACAATGACGAGAGGTTCGGGATCTGGGGTGGCCTGTCGGAGCGGGAACGCCGCCGCATCAAGCGTCAGGCCGGGTAGGACTGGACATCTCGCCGTAAGCCTGCCGGGGACGCTCACTCCCGGTATTGTTCACGCTGTCCCCGCGGAGAGGCCGGCTGGCCATGCGACAGGAGATTCCTGAGGACTGGCCTTCCGCCGCTCGGACCGGTCACGCCCCCTACCTGTGCTGGACGTCTTGTCTACTACCGCGCCACAGACCCGACATACCGTTACCGCGATCATCGTCGCTCATGACGGTGCTCGCCTGCTGCCCGCGCTCGTCCAGGCGGTGCAGGCCCAGACCTACCAGGTCGAGCGCGTCGTCGGGGTGGACACGGGCAGCAGGGACCGCGGCGGGTCGGTGCTCGCCGGCCTTATCGGGCAGGACGCGGTGTTCGGCATGGACCGCGGCACCGGCTACGGCGAGGCGGTCGCGGTCGCCGTGCGGCACAGCGCCGCCACGCGCGCTGACCAGGCCGACCCGAACCTGCGGCGAATCGAGTGGATCTGGCTGCTGCACGACGACTGTGAGCCGGCGCCGCAGACGCTCGAACGGCTGCTCAGGGCGGCCAGCAGGGACCGTTCGGTCGTCGTGCTTGGCCCCAAGGTCCTGGACGGGTCCGACCGGCGCGTGCTGCGCGAGGCCGGCGTCTCCATCGACCGGGCGGGCCGCCGCGTCACAGGAATCGAGCCCGGCGAGATCGACCAGGGCCAGCACGACGCCAATCGCGCGGTCATGGCGGTGGGCTCGGCCGGCATGCTGATCAGGCGGGACGCCTGGGAACGGCTCGGCGGGTTCGACACGCGGCTCAAGCTGTTCCGCGATGACCTGGATTTCTGCTGGCGTGTCCATGCGGTCGGCCTGCGGGTCCAGGTGGTCACCGACGCGGTGCTCTACCACCGCGAGCTTTCCGCGAGGCGGCGCAGGGGGGCCGAGGGCAGGACTTCCCTGTCGGCGGAAACCAGCCGGCATCCGCGCCGGCTCGACCGGCGCAACGCGCTCTACGTGCTCGCCGTCAACCTGCCGCTGCTTACCATGCTCAGGGTCATGGCCGGCTGCGTCGCCGGGTCGCTGGTGCGCGCCGCCTGGTTCCTGCTGACCAAGCAGCTAGACCTTGCCGCCGCGCAGATGTACGCCGTCGCGGGACTGCTCGGGCACCCGCTGCGGCTATGGAAGGGACGCCGCCGCCGCGCCCGGGGGCGCCGCGAGGGGTATTCCGCGGTGCGGATGTTCATCCCGCCCGGGCGGACGCTGTTCCACCTCGCGGAGAGCATCGCCGGGCTGCTGTCGAGCGGACCGCCGCAGGCCTCGGGCGGCATGCACCGCGCGGCCGCGGAAGAACCGGAGGACGAGCAGTTCACCGACGCGCAGTCGGTTGTCCGCCGGACCATCTCCAACCCCGGCGTGCAACTGGTCGCCGCGCTGATCGTGATCGCGCTGGTCGCCGAGCGCAGGCTGCTCGGCACGAGCCCGCTCGGCGGCGGCGCGCTGGTGCCCGCGTGGGGCTCGGCCTCCCGGCTGTGGGCGGAGTACCTGGCGGGCTTCCACGCGGTCGGCGTGGGCTCGACCGCTTCCGCGCCGCCGTACCTGGCGGTCGTGGCCGCGCTG
>DAHVAN010000421.1 GCA_027314595.1 Actinomycetota bacterium
GGCTGGTCACCCGGACCATAGAGAGCCGGCTCGTCAGGCCCGCTCGGCGGGCACGCCGGTCTAGCCCAAGTTTCCGGGTTAAGTTGATCTTGCGGGTGTTTCCGCAGGTGAGGATATGCGTTTGGCGGCTTATCGCCTATGACCTAACTGCGCGGTGCCCACTGTGCCAGGTTGAAGGTCTCGTGTAGCTGCCGCTGCTGGTCGCTGAGTTCGGTGGTCATCCGGCGGGCTTTGGGCCGGCCGCCGGCGGAGGGGTAGATGAGCACGGTCTCGCCGATGGCTGCGAGCTGGCTGAGCAGTTCGCGGACGGACATGTCCAGTCCGGCGTGCCGGGCTTCGCGGCGCATGAGGTGGGCGATCTGCAGGGCCAGGACGCAGGTGAAGACGTGGACGCGGATGTTGTGCTCAGTCCAGTGGTGCATCGGGGAGAAGGAGACCACGCGGGTGTCTTTCATCTGGCGGAAGGAGAACTCGGCCTCGGACTGGGACCGGTAGCCGGCGACGACCTCCGGGACGGGCCAGTCGTCGTGATCGGTGATCAGCACGTGCTTACCGAAGATTTCCTCTTCCAGGGCAGCGCGGGCGGCGGGGTCGGTTTCCCAGGTGAGGCGCAGGTCTTTGGGCTGGTCGCCGGTCAGCTGCCAGGCGATGACCCGGCGTACCCAGGGTTTGCGGGTGATTGACTCGATCTCAGCTTCTACCTTGTCCCGGCCGCGGCGGGTTTTGCCGCGGGCCAGGGTGGCGGCCAGCTCGCCGAGTTTCTTGCCGGCCTTGGCCAGCGTGGTGCCGTCGAACCCGCGGGCCTGAGAGGCGTGCAGTTCCGGGGAGTGGGTGAGGATGGCGCGCCGTTCGGCGCCGTAGACCTCGCGGCGGGTGTCGTAGGCGGTCAGCCCGCCGAACCGCTCCCGGTCGACGATGGTGCGCACGCTGGCGGGCAGGGCGGTCAGGTCCGGGCAGTCGCTCGCGGGCACCGACCCGGCGTAGCGCAGGCCGGTACTTGCCAGGTGGGCGAAGTTGCCCTCCGAGTTCTGCCCGGCGTCGAAGACCACCGTCATGTCCGCGGCGCCGTCCGGGACGGCGGCCGCGGCGCAGACCGCCTGGTACTGGCTGAGCAGCTGGTCGATCATGGCGGGGAACTGAGTGACGTCAGGCCGGTCGCCGGGGTAGGCGTGCCAGGTCAGCGGGATCCCGCCGTCCCGGGTCACGACCAAGCCCAGGCCGACCAGCCGCAGGTCCGAGCGTTTCTGCTTTGCCTTGCCCCGCTGCGCCACCGGCGCCTTGCCGTTCGCGGTGTCGATGAAAGTGGCGAAGTTGGTCATGTCCAGCGCCACCGAGGAGCAGTCCACGCCGGATGCCTCCACGATCCGCACCGCGATCCGGCGGGAGATCTCCTCCAGCTGCCCCAGCGTGACGGCGTGCATCGCGTCCCAGAACCGGCGGTGATCCAGCACCGGGGCCGGGATCTTGGTGAACCGGTCCGCGGCGGTGGTCTTCCACCAGTCCGCGAAGGCGGCCTTGGAGCACGGCGCGACCAGCCGGTTCAGCGCTGCCAGCGCCAGGTACGTCCCCGCGGACGCTCCCGCGTCCGCCCGCCGCCCGCCGGTGACCTCGTCGATGATCGCGGCCACGCCGAGATCCCGCAGGACGCCCCAGGCCGCGGCCACATCCCCGAACGCCAGGTGGCGGGTCCGCTCGGGCAGCACGGCGGCCTCCCGGGCATCCAGCAGCGCCTCGATGTCGGCCGCGGTGCCCAGGTACCGCTCGGA
The DNA here is from genome assembly GCA_027314595.1 of Actinomycetota bacterium. Classification (GTDB taxonomy): domain Bacteria; phylum Actinomycetota; class Actinomycetes; order Streptosporangiales; family Streptosporangiaceae; genus Trebonia. The sequence goes on from DAHVAN010000421.1 coordinate 1,767, forward strand.
GACCAGCTTCGGCTTGCCGTCGACCCAGCCCATCTCGCGCAGGTACCAGTACGGCTTCCCGCTGATCACCTTCTTGTACAGGCTCGCCATGACTTTAGGTCATAGGGCATCTAGCCGCCGAAAGCAAGCCGACACGCCGGATTACCGCAGGCCAGACCAGCCCGAGGACGGGCGCCAGGCCATCAAGATCGAACTAGCCCGGAAACTCGGGCTAGGAGCCGCCTGGACAACCTGTGTGGTTATCGCATTCTCAGTGGGGCGATGTTGCATTCGTCGGTGGGCCCGGCGGCGTGGGCGAGGGTGTGGTCGAGGTCGCAGTGGCAGGCCTGGGCGCCGCAGCCGGGCGCGGGGCAGGTGGCGGTGCGGGCGCGGATCAGGTGGCCGAGCTTGCGGCTGGGGGTGTAGCGGTCTTCGGCGTTGCGATGGTCGCAGGTGCCTTTGGCGATGGGGGTGAAGGTGATGTTGAGGCGGCGCAGGAAGCCGGCGAGCGCGGTGGCTTGCCGGGCGTCCGGCCCGCTGCCTGCGGTGGTGTCCGGCGCGCCTGGGCCATCCCGGGGGCTTGT
>DAHVAN010000310.1 GCA_027314595.1 Actinomycetota bacterium
CCTTCATGGCCGTCGCCCTCAACCTCCTCCGGCTCTGCGCCTACTGGAACGGAAACCCGCTCGACCGGCGACGAACCAGCCACCTCGCCCGACTCGAACTCAGCCTCGCCGCATAACCAGCGAATAAGCCACCAGGGTCGAGAGGCTGAGCACGCGCGAGCATGATGTGCTGCTGCTCCGGATGGTGCCGTTCGTGCAGCGCAACTTCAACATGGTCGAGCTCGGACCGCGGGGAACAGGAAAGTCGCACCTGTTCCAGCAGGTCTCGCCGTATGCCCACCTCATCTCGGGCGGCAAGGCGACGGTGGCCCGCATGTTCGTCAACAACGCCACGGGGCAGCGCGGCCTGGTAGCCCAGTACGACGTCGTGTGCTTCGACGAGATCTCCGGCGTCTCCTTCGACCAGAAGGACGGCGTGAACATCATGAAGGGCTACATGGAGTCCGGGGAGTTCTCCCGGGGCAGGGAGTCGATCCGGGCCGACGGCTCGATCGTGCTCGTCGGGAACTTCGACGTCGATGTCGCCCACCAGCAGCGCATCGGGCACCTGTTCTCGCCGCTGCCTCCCGAGATGCGCGACGACACGGCCTTCATGGACCGCATTCACGCATACCTCCCCGGGTGGGACGTCCCCAAGCTCAACCCGACCTACTTCACCCGTCATTTCGGGCTGGTAAGCGACTTCCTCTCCGAATGCTGGTCACATCTGCGCGATCAGTCGCGCCTAGCCGCCGTCCAGGGACGGGTAACCTACTCCGACGCGCTCTCCGGACGTGACCTATCCGCGGTCAACAAGACGATCGACGGGCTGCTGAAGCTGATCTATCCGGACGCTGAAGTCTCGATCCCTGAAGAGGACCTTGAGTGGGCGGTACGCATCGCCCTTGAATGTCGGCGTCGCGTCAAGGAACAGCAGCGCCGCATCGGGGCCGCGGAGTTTCGCAACACGCAGTTCGGCTACCGGATCGGTGAGGGCATCGAGCAATTCGTCTCGACCCCAGAACTCGCCAGCCCCGACACCATCGGCCTAGACCCACTCCCACCGGGCCAGGTCTGGGCGATCGCCGAGGGCGGCGGCGACGTCGGCCCCGGCCTGTACCGTATCGAGGCAGCCGACACCCCGGGCGCCGGGGCACGCGGACTCCTCAACCAGGCCGCGCCCGCACCTCTGCGCGAGAGCTTCAAGGTCGCCGAGCAGAACCTGATTGCTCAGGGTCGTCGTCTCGTTGGCGACCGTGATCCGCGCGAGCATAACCTCACCGCCCAGGTCCGAGCCATCGACACGGCAAAGTCCGGAGCCGGGCTCGGCCTGCCTATCCTCCTCGCCCTCGCGTCGGCCATGCTGCAGCGCTCCATCCGGGGAGGACTCATCACAGTCGGCAACCTCTCCCTCGGAGGCGGCGTCGAGACCGTGCTCAACGCCGCAGCGCTTGCCGAGCACGCAATGGAGAAGGGAGCCACCGGGCTGCTGCTCCCCGTATCAGCCCGCCGCCAACTACTTGATGTCAGTGACGAAGTCGCGACTAAGGTCTCGTTCCTCTTCTACGGTGACGCCCAAGACGCGCTCGTAAAGGCGCTAGCAGAGTGAATCGGCGGCAATCTACCCTCCGGACCTGAGCACGCCACGGTCGGCGTAACCGCTCCTGTCCTCGCCGTCCGTGCCCCGTCCGTGGATTTCAAGGGCCCAGGAACCCGGGTCCACGGACGCATAGCGGACGGCGGGAGTCGGCAACCGCGCCTCGAAGCGCGTCCACGCTGGTCAGTGACATGGATCTCGGGCAGGAGGAGCGGGCTGTAAAACCGTCGGCTCAGCCTACGTTGGTTCGAACCCAACACCTGCCACCACCTGCGATTATGGCCCGCTAGCTGCGTTTATGCGCGCTAGCGGGCCATTTCGTCTCCGTCCCGGCGTGTGTCACCTTGTCGCGTTATACACCCCCGTGTTGCGGGGTCCACGGACGCATGGCGGACGGGAATTCGGGCCAGGGAGCGGTGTGCGTCGACGCTGCTCGCCCGGATCTGGCCCGAGCATGGCCCGCAGGTGCGCTGTCCGGCGGGGACGTTCAGGCTTGACGTTCGCATCTAACGGGCCGTGCGGTTCCCTGCCGCCAGGGGAGGTGGCGGGGCGGCCGGCTGCGCCCGGGTGCCCCGCTCCTGGATCAGGGACTGCCTTTTTCGGCTTTGCCTTGATGCCCGGATTCGGGCCGCCAGGGTCAGCGGCTGGCGCGAGGGCGCTGATTCCGAGAACGACGCGCACGATCCTTCCGGCTTCGATGTGCCTGAGCACTACGGGGAGCCTGAAGTCCCGGGCCGCGATAATCACATGGGGCCGGGCTTCGGGGTCCGCCGGCGGGGCCGGGCCGTCACCGGGGTCGTGGCCTGGACTTGCCCCTTCCGCTGATCCGCCGTCATCTGCCGCGTGATCCGTCCGTATCATCCCCCTCGGCCGGCCGGGGCAGGCCGCCTGCTGGCGGCGGCTCCCCCCGTGCTCCCGGCGCGGATTCCTTTGCGTGCATCAGCGAGTCAATGGAGTGCCTGTGCTCGCTGTGCGTGACCGCGAAACGCCGTTTCGATCACATTCTGTCACTATCGAGGCTGGCGGGCGGCGGGGGTTGCGTGCGTGATGCGGCGGGGCTCGTCGGCGCGCGTCAGCGGTTGCCTGCCGCCCGCCGGCGCTACCGGGCGGGGGCGCGTTCCGGCTTGACGTTCGGGGCTGAGTCGAGCGTGCATCGCCCTGGTCCTGGTTGCCGCCCCCCGGGTCTTTCCCGGGGCGGGCGGCCGGGGAAGGGCGGTGCGCGGTGGCTGGGGCGGCGGCTCGGGGGAGCGTGACGTTCGCGGGCCGGGCTGATCAGGTGCGGGAGGCCCGCGCGCTCGTGGCGCGCCTGCTCGGCCCGTCGCATCCGTGCGAGGCGGTCGCGGTTCTCCTGGCCAGCGAACTGGCGAGCAACAGCGTGCGCCACAGTGGCTCGGCTGTGCCGGGCGAGACGGTCACCGTCACCGTCGTCGCCTGGAAGGATGGCGTGCGGGTCGAGGTCACCGACCGCAAGACGGACAGCGTCCCGGTGCTGCACCGGCCGGACGACGATGCTGAGGGCAGCCGGGGGCTGTGGCTGGTGGATGACCTAGCCGACAGGTGGGGCTACGAACGGCACGGTGGCCACGCGACGACTTGGTTCGAGATACAGGCTCTATTGCAGCCGATGCAACATTCCGCGGTGTCCAGTAACGGCTTGAATTCGCCTGATGGCGAGGAAACGGGGTCGTGACACGCGGTTATTTCGGGTTGGTCTAACCGCGATGAAGGGTCGTTACTCTCCGTACATCAATGTTTCGGCGGATGCAACAGTGGTTGGCGTGGGTGCTGCGGAGCTGCCCGCCTGCGTCCTTAAAGAGTCCCTGGCTGAGAGGCCCGGAGGAGCGCCTGGAACTCCTCACGGGTAGCGGCAAGGCTGACGGGGTGCCGTGCCAGGTCGCTGAGAAGGCTGGCGATGTTCCACGTCGCGAGGTAGCCGTACCGGGCGCTGAAGAGGCCGAGGGTGTCCAGTCTGTAGGCGTCGTCGAAGTCGAGCAGCGCGTACCCGATGAGCTGAAGCATGTCCGTGACCGGCAGCGACAGCTTGGATGAGGTCTTGAGCTCCAGGAGCATGCCGGCGGCGATCAGGTCGCCGTCGGCGCCGCCGATCAGCGCTGAGCCGGCGAAAGTCGGGCCGAGTGCCCACGGCCCGGTCTGGGCGGCGAGCCGGGGCAGGAGGGTTTCCTGGAACACATCCCGGAACCGGGCAAGCTGGTCCAGGCCGGCCGGCGGCGCGAGGGCGAGGAGGTCACCTGCGGTAACCGTCCGGGCTCTGAGGCGCGAGAGCGGTCCCGTGGCCGCTGCCTGCGCGGAGCGGAAAGCCTCGGTGAGCAGCGTCAGCGCCCAGCAGCCGCGTGCAAGCAGTTCCGCGTCCACGTCGCTGCCAGGCAGGGGCCCGGTGAACGTCGCCGGCCCGGCCGGGGCTGTTCCAGCGGGTGCGATGAGGTCTCTCACCCCCGTAAGCACGAATGCATCGTCGGCGCCCGGTGTAGCAACCGGCCCCGGATAGGGCCGCAGAACCGCGCCCAGCAGCGCCGCCAGGTCGGCCGTCGCCCGCATCATCCCCGGCCCCAGGTACCCGGCGCCGGCCATCGCGAGGTGGACATCTGGGTGCGGGCAGGCAAGGAAGCGCAGCAGCCAGTCCGCGGCCCCGCCGGTGGTCCCCGGGTTGGCCTCGGCCGGCGGTACGGACGGCACGACGAGCGGGGGCGCCGGGCTGCGGAAGCGCCGCTGAACGTCGGGCAGCCCGCTGGTGAACCGGTCATTGAGGAACTGGCGGACCGGTGAGCTGGTGTCGGCGATCTCGCGGGTCAGCGCCCGCAAGCCAGATGGCCGTGCCGTGGTCACGACCGCCTCCGGTGGCGATTGACAGCCCGCATGGTCAAGAACTTACGCGACTGGCCAGTCGCCGGGCGTCCACATCGCGATCGCCGCAACTGGGCCAGCCGCATCCGCCGCGACTAGACCACCTGCCCTCGCCGACCGGGTACGCACCCCCACGCCAGGGAATACCGCAAGATCCCGAATAGGCGCTCTCCACCAGTACTGAGGTAAGGCGGCCTCTTCAAGCGGCATGGCCGTATCCTAGCGGCCAGCAGGCCTGTCCTGCGGGTTAGGGTACTTGATCAGCGTGACGCCTGCATGCGCAGGCTTTGAATGAAGCACCGCCATGTGTCGCGGGGGATCAGCAGCGCCGGTCCGGCCGGGTGCTTAGAGTCCCGGGCCGCCACGAACGCCGGCAGGTTGACCGCTACCTCAACGCAGTTGCCGTCCTGGCTGCTGTAGCTGCTCTTGCGCCACTCGGCGCGGGACAGGTCGGTCTCGGGCATCCCGCGCTCCTCCTCGGTAGTGCTGCTATGTCATGGCCGCAGCCACCTGCTGTATCAAACGCACGGAGTCGTCGGGGTGCAGCGCGGCGGCCAGCAGCCGGTCAAATGCAATGGTATATCGGCTCACGTCTGCTCGTTCTTCGAGGTAGATGTCACCCGCCAGCGTCTCGACGTACACGACTGCGGGGTCAGTAGGTTCCGGGAAGTCCAAGATGACGAACGGGCCAGTCGTCCCGGCGTGTGCACCTGCACGGAAGGGAACGACCTGTACGGTCGTCTTACCCTGTTCGGCGGTATCGATCAAGTGACCGAGCTGTGCGCGCATGACGTCCGGATCGCCGACCATGCGGTGGATGACCGCCTCGTCGATCACGGCCCATAGCCGCGGGCGGCCATCGCGGGTCAGGATCTGCTGCCGGGCGAGGCGGACCTCGACCCGCCGTTCGATCTCGTCGCGTTCGAGTTCGCGCGGGCCGCCCTTGAACGTGGCCCTGGCGTAGTCCTCCGTCTGGAGCAGCCCGGGTACCACGACGGGCTCGAAGTTCCGGATCGAGGCTGCCCCGCCTTCCAGCCCTATGTAGACCTCGTACGGGTTGGGCAGGACGTCGCGGAAAGAGTGCCACCACCCGGGCTGGCGGGCTTCTCTCGCCAGCCGGATCAAGCCGTCGCGCTCGCTGCCGGTCACGCCGTACAGGTCGAGCAGGACGCGGACGTTGCCGGGCTGGGGCCGGCTCCGGCCCGTCTCGATGCGGAAGATGGTCGACGTCGACCACTCCAGCCGGCGCGCGGCTTCCTCCCGGCTGAGGCCGCTCGCCTCGCGGCGGCGCATCAGCTCAACCGCCAGGCGACGGCCGCGCAGGGTCGGGTTCTGTTCCGGGTTGCTGTTTCGGGCCATCGCGCGGCGCCACTCCTTGCATTAGATCACTTGCACTATTGCATTCAACCGATTGTTGGTGCACTCTAGCACTTGATGATGCCACTGCTGCGGTGGCGCTGCGTGTCGAACAGGAACGAAGCGTGAGCATGAACGCCCGAGACCAGCAGACCGGGTGGCACCGGGACAATACGACGTCTGCGCCGGCCGCCGGTCGCGCACCAGCAGCGCCGCGCCAGGGTAGGAGGACCGACGTCGTGAACAGGACCACCCGGCCGCCCGACGGTCCAGACCCCTGCAGTGAAGCCGGTCGCGCTTGCCCAGCTTCCCGGCGGGGCGCAATGCCAGATAACCCGTGGCCACGGTGCAGTGTTCTTGAACTCGGGGCGCTGCCGACCGCAGTGCCCTGTGCCCGCCTGCACGCCCGGCAAGTGCTCTGGGAATGGCGGCTCGGCGCGCTGCGAGAGGTGGCCGAACTGGTGGTTTCCGAACTCGTCACCAACGCGATCCAGGCGACGGCCGAACGGGAGCTGCTTGCGCCAGTCCGACTGCGCTTGTCGAGCGATGGCAGCCGAGCGCTGGTTGAGGTCTGGGACGCCGACCCAAGGCCGCCGCAGCCCAGACCGATGGAAGTCGACGGCGTACCCGACTTGGTCGCCGAGAGCGGCCGTGGACTGCTCCTGGTCGCCACTTTGAGCACGCGATGGGGCTGGTACCCCGAACGTCAGTGCGGCGGCAAGGTGGTTTGGTCCGAGCTAACGGCCGCGCCTGTTGCGTCCGGTGACCTCGCAGCCCGCTTCATGTCCTTAGCTCCCGCTGGGCGGAAACAAACCCCGTTATCTCGCGTCCGGCCGCGCGGAACCGCGCACGCCGCGCGCTCATACCTGCCAGTGAAAGGAGTACCCGCGATGTTCGACAGCCTTACCGATGAGACGCTGCGCGCGGCGCACGACGCCGCGCGGCTGCTGTACGACAACCACCGCGCGCTCGCGCTGGACCCGACCGCGATCAAGCTGGACACGCTGCGCGTGGACATCGCGGCGGAACTCGAAAACCGGGCCAAGCCGGCCACGCCGGCCGCCGGCGACCCGCCAGCGGGGGCATGACCTCAGTGCAAGACGACCAGCAGTCCGCGTACCACGCCGCGCACTCCGCCCTCACGGCCCGCTACGGGCACCTGGCCTTGAAGTTCACCCCCGCCTCTCAGTCCGCCAGCGGGCAGCACGAAGCGTCATGGGTCGGCGGGTCAGTAAGCGCCGGCACTGAACACGAGTTGCTGGCCCTCGTCCGCACCGCCATGGGGGACTGCGGCGGGGAGGGTCATCTGTGGGTGACCGAGGACATCAACCGCGACCCCGCCAACAGCGACAACGTGCTGATCTCGCAGCGTCTGGAGTGCGCCGACTGCCCCGAGCAAGAACGAGTGACCACTCTCTACCACCCCCTGCCCACGCCAGCCGAAGCAAGGGAATAAGTTCCCGCCCCAGCCGACAGTCACGCAACGCAGCGCGCTCGCCGCGTAAGGAATATCGCACGACTCGAATAGGCACTCTGCCCCGTTACTGGGGGTTAAGCATCAGCCGCGGAGCGACCAGCACGGCCGGAACTGCCTCCGGGAAGGAGCATTACTGACGATGAGCAGCCCCACATCGAACAGCAGCGTGCAGGCCGCCTGTGCGCTGACGGCCGCCCCCGCGGGCGCTCCCGGCAAGGGGCTGCCGCTCAGGCCGCAGCGGGTCGGGGCGAACGCAAGGCAATGGGTACCGCCCGACCCGGAGATCCTGCGGCGGGTCAAAGCTGCCCTCGCCAGGCTCTGAGCGCCGGCGGCCGGGACTGAAATTAGGAGAGCACGTGGAGCAGGAAAGCGCTCCTCGCGGGCAGCGCGACGAGGACGGAATATCGCCCCCGCTGCCGGAGGCGCTGGCCGGGCTTGACGCCAAGGCCAGGTCGGCGATCAGCCAGGTCATCGTCTTGCACCGCGAGTTCCCGGCATGGGCGGTGTGGCTGCCGCACGGGGGCCGTCAGTGGATTGCGGTCCGCCCGGCGGCGGCGCG
>DAHVAN010000451.1 GCA_027314595.1 Actinomycetota bacterium
CGAATCCAGGTGACCGAGGAAGCCCGCCCCGGCCGTTTCGGCCCGGCTCAGGCTGTCGCCGAACAGGCCCCTGCCATCGAGCGACTAGCCGCGTTCCTGGGCCGCCCAGTCCGCAAGGAGCGGGACGCAGATGACTGATTCGACGAGGCAAGACGCCGTTCCCGCGCGGCTGCGCTGCGGCATCGTGGTGAGAGTCCGGGAGGACGCCTGTGAGATTGCCGGGAACGGCGAGCCCCGCCCGGTTCGGTACGCGACGTCGTTTCCGTCACCGCGGACGAAACGGGTATCGCCTGGTCACCTGGTGGCCGTGGCGACCGCACCGGACGGCACCGAGGTGGTGATCTGGCGGTGGTATGACGCGGTTGTGCTCGGCGAGGAGGACTTCCTGATCAGGCTGTGGGAACCCGCGCACGGCGAAGTCGTGGCTCAGCCACGGTCCTCGCACGCGTCGCCACAGCCCGGAACCCGTGCCTATCTGTCCGCCGGTCTGCCGGGCGCCGACTGGTGGGTCGCCGGCGCCGCGGTTGCCAGGGGGGAGGACGCAGACGTCGAGCTGGACGAGGTGGAGCAGTTCTACACCGAGCACGATCTCTGGATCACCCTGCAATGACTCTGGATCACCCTGCAATGACCGGCTGCCCGACCTGCCGCTCGGTCTGATCTGGTGCACCGCGCACGAGAGCCACCCAGGTCCGCAACCTCGCCGCCCTCGCCGCCCTCGCCGGCAATATCCCAATCCTGGCGGCCCGGGCTGCCGTGACTCCATCGCGCCATTCCCGCAAGGGATCGGCAATGGGCCGACGATTGGCTGCTTTCCCGGCTCAGCCGTATCGCAACCACGGCACTGCGGACGTCGCGGCCTGGCTGGACGGCCTGGAACTCGTTCCCCCCGGCATCACCGAGGCGAACAGATGGGTCATGGGCATTAGCCCGGCGGAGTCGGCCGGCCCGACGCCCGGCAACTCGATCTCCCGGCCAGCGCCACCATCCTGCCGATCGTCGATGTCAGCCAAATCTGAGCTCGCCGGACTTGACAATTTTGAATTCCACAGAATGAGCTGGTTGACGTTGCCTTCGACGGCGCCCGAACTCCAGGGCAGGGGGAGCGCAGCGGTGGCAGCGTCCTGGCCGCGGCGCAGCCCGGAGTGAAGGACTGCAGCTCCATTGTCGCTTCGGCGGTGGTCACGTCCCTGGTTGGCGGCGGGAGCGCAGTGCCTGCTGTCGGGACTGTTCATCGGCCATCACCTGGCGGAGTAGGTCGATGGCGTCGACGATCTTGGGGTGCCGGAGGGAGTACACGACGTTGCTGCCATGCCGGTCGGCCTTGACTAGCCCGCGGTCGCGCAGGGTTGCCAGATGCTGGGAGGTGTTTGGCTGCGGCGCCTGAATGGCGTGGCACAGCTGGGTGACGGTGTGCGGTCCCGTGCGCAGGGCGTAGAGGACAGCGAGGCGCTTGGCGTCGTTCAGGGCCTTGCACATGGTGCCGACCAGCTCTTCGAGTTCTTCTCGCAGAAGCGGATCCCGGGCGCTGGTCATGGATGGCCAGGGGCTGTCATGTCAGCCACCGCAGGTGCTCGCTGGCCCCGAGCAGATCAAGCCGCCGCCATAGCACCGGGTTGTCTGCCGACTGGCTGGCGTGGCAGGCGATCGCCGAACGCTGGCGCGCGCGGGCGACGTCGATGACAACGTCAAGCTGGCTGTGCGGCCGTCCGGCGAAGGTGGTGCCGAACTCCGCGTTGAGCTGGGCCGTGACTTCCTCGGGCAGGGCCCAGGCGAGTACGGGCAGCTGGTGCCTGCGTGCCGCGAGGAGCGCCGCGTCTGTGGCCTGGCGGTGATCGGGATGGCCGGTGATGCCGCCCTTGTCGAAGACGAGCATGAGGTCCGCATCGGTGAGGGCGTCCCCGGCCAGCCCTGCGAGTTCGGCGGCCGGGACCGCATCCAGGTTCCCGTCGGGATAGGAGAGCAGTTCGGCGTGCTCGGCGCCGAGCACGGCGGCGGCGGCGCGGAGCTCTTCCGCGCGCACCTCGCGGAGGGAACGCGCGGATGCAGGGGCCTGCCCGAGCGTGGAGGCCTCGCCGTGGGTGAAGCACAGTACCCGCACCCTGGCGCCCTGCCCGGAGAAGGCGGCAAGGACCGCTCCGAGCCCGAACGACTCGTCGTCGGGATGGGCGCAGACGGCGAGCACGCATCCCGCCCGGGGCAGGCAGTGGCGCGTTCTCCTAGGCGGCGCGGGGGCCGGGCGGACCGCCCGCGGAGCGTCGCACCGGGGTTCGTCCATCAGCTCACCATCCGAGCGCTGTCGGCACCCGGCGGCCGTGGCGGGCGGAGAACAGGTAGAGGCGCTCGAAGGCCCGCTTGGCGAGCAGCCAGTGGCGGCCCTGGGAGACGGCGGGAATCGTGTCGCGTGGCGGGCGGACGGGGTTAACCGCCATGTAGACGCCCTGGTCGCCCATGTCCAGAACGCAGCGGGCGCGAAGCTCGGCGGTCTTCCCCTCTCCTCCTGCGATCCGGGCGGCGATGTCCGCCGCCGCGATCGTCGCCATCTGCTCGGTCATGTGCCCGGTCTTGGGGAAGTTGATCGGCACCGGCGTCTCCGCGACCGGGGCCATCGCGACGGCCACGCCGACGGCGTAGACGCCCTCGGCGGCCGGGTGCCGGTAGCGGGCGTCGACGGGGACGAAGCCCTTCGGGTTGGACAGTCCCGGGCTGCCGGCCACGGCCTCCACGCCGCCAAGGGGAGGGATGACCATCGACAGGACCGAGGGGACCGTGCCCGCCCCTTCGGTTTCGACTGCCGCGGCGGTTATCTTCGTCACCGCCGCGGAGGTCAGGTAGGCGATGTCGCGCTCTTCGAGCGCTCCTTCCAGGAGTTGGCGGACGGTCCCCGCCCCGCCCATGCCCATGTGGCCAGCGAACGGCTCGGGGGTGATGAGGGTGATCGGCACCGCATGGCGCATCCGGCGGCGGCGCAGCAGGTGGTCGAGCTCGAAGGCGAACTCGTAGACCGGCCCGATGCAGCTGGCGCCGGGTGCTGCCCCGGCGACGACCGGGCCGGGCTCGTCGAGCAGCCGGCGGATCGCGCCGCCGAGCTCTTCGGCCTCCGGCGCCGACATGAGCGAGTGCCCCGGCCCGCCGGACGGGCCGAGGCCTTCCACGGCCTCGTTCGCGCTGCGGTGCCCAGTCGCGATGACCAGGAAGTCGTAGCGGCGCTCGGCCCTGTCCGTCGTGACGGTCTTCGCCCCGGCATCGATGTGCAGCTCCGTCTCGTGCGCGAGATCGACCTGCTTCCGGGCGAGCGCCGGGCCCAGGTCGAAGGAGATCTGCTGCAGGCTGCGGCTTCCCATCGCAACCCAGGGCAGGGACGGCACGAAGACAAAGCGGTGCTCCCTCGAGATGACGGTGATCGCCACCCTCTCGGGCCCGAGGTGGCGCCGCAGCTCATAGGCGGCGGTCAGCCCTCCGAAGGACCCGCCGATTATCACCACGTTCACGGCCATCGTCATGCTCCTTCCCTTTCGCTCCCCCGGGATCCGGATGAGGCGCCCGGCACGCGCTGTCGGCGCGATGGGCTCAGAAGCTCACGACCTTGTCCGCCCAGGTCGTCCACTCAGTCACTTCCTCCAGCGTGGAGCGGCGGGCGCCTTTCACCAGGGCCTGTTCGGGAAGGCCGCGGGCATCCATGCAGGTCCCGCAGCATCCGACCTCCCCTCCATGCCGGATGACGGAGGCCAGCATCCGGTCGAGGTGGTAGTAGCCGTCGGGAAGCTTCTGGTTCGCCATCGCGCAGCCCACAGCATCGCCGAAGAGGAAGATCTTCAGATCGACATCCTCCCGCCTGGCGAGCGAGCTTGCCAGGCGGAGCCCGTTGTATGACCGCTCGGTGCCGTACGGCGGATCGTTGAGCAGGATGAGGACCTTCACGTCAGCTCCGGTTGCCCGTCCCGGCGGGTGAGATGCGCGCGCACCGGGCGGCCACGTGCCCGCCGCGGCTGTGAAGCGGCGGCGGCGCCAACAGCGACCGGCAGACCCGCCTGGCGCCACTCGGGCATGCCGTCCTCCAAGCAGCGCGCCCGCAAGCCCCGCGACGAAAGAACGGCAGCAGCCTGCGGGGCGAGCAGGCACAGCGGCCCCCGGCAATAGGCGACGACATCGACGCCCGGGTCGAGTTCACCCAGCCGGGCCTCAAGGTGCTCAAGCGGCAGCGACACAGCGCCCGGAATATGGCCCGCGTCATACTCACCCGGCGGCCGGACGTCGAGGACCACCACATCACCGGCGGCGACCCGGGCAAGCAGTTCCTGCCGCGTCACTCTCTCGGCGCCGTGCTCCCCGGCGCCGATCTCCCGGAGTATCTGGCCGACTTCCGCCAGCCGCGCGCGGGCGAGGTCCGCGAGCGCTGTCATGAACCGGCATGCCTCCTCGCCTGCGGCACGGTAAAAGACGCGGCTGGCCTCCCGGCGGGTTTCCACGAGCCGGGCCTGGCGCAGGACCTGCAGATGCGCCGACGCCGTGGTCATCTTCAGCCCCACGGCGGCAGCCAGATCCTCCACGCTCCGCTCACCCTGGCACAGCAGCTCAAGCATCTCGATGCGCTTGGGGTGCACGACGACCTTGCCGATGCGTGCCACCTGCTCGTAGAGAGCAGCCCTCGAAACTGCCTGTGTATCCATGGATTCATGGATAGCAGAATCCGGCGCCAGAAGCAACGGGTTACCGGGGCTGTGCGCCACGTCCCAACTGGACCTGGGGTTCGGACCTGATTGCCTGCCCGGCCAGCCGCGGTCGTGTGCCGGATCCTCTCCGTCGCTGTCCGCAGCCTGAACGAACGCTTTAGCGCTTATCGCGCCGAAGCTGAAGGCAGCCGGCACGGGCCGCTGGTTCCAGACCGGAGACGATGCGCAGACGGCATCTGGATCAGTGAGACCGGAGTGCAGCGAACTGGCGCAACTGGTCGGCGAACTGCGCAAGGAGAACGAGCGGCTGTGGGCGGAGAATGCGGGCAGCCTGCCGAGCTGGGAAGCTCCGTGCTGACCTGGCGGTATTGCAGCGGATGGTTTTCGGGCGGTCGCGTCCTCAGCCGCCGGGCGGTGTCGGTGATGCCGCCGGCGGGCAGGGTGCCGGGACCAGCACGGGGAGGACGCGCGGCCCCCGGGGCACGGGCAGAGCAACGAGGCCGAACGCGCGACGCGCGGCCGGCGAAGACCCAGCAGTTCTGATGGGCTGCGCGCCGCCGTCCCGGAGTGAAAAATGGCTGTGGTGCCGCCCGCGACGTCGTGATCTTAGTGGTGCTGACAGGGCCGTCCAGCAGTTTGACGCCGGGAGCCGTCTTCAAGGGGCCGTTCATTTGCGCTTCGAGCGCGGGTCAGATTCTTCCGAGCCTCGGCTCCGCGAGCGGCGCCTTCGGGTAGGCAGCCGTTCAAGCGGGCCTCACAGCCCGGTGCCGAGCCACAGTGCGAGCGCGGTGCCGATCTCGGCCAGCCGAGGTCGCGGCTGGCCGGCCAGGTCGGCAAGCGTCCAGGACATCCGGATGATCCGGTCGGCGCCGCGGGCGCTGACCTGCCCGCGGTCCA
>DAHVAN010000311.1 GCA_027314595.1 Actinomycetota bacterium
GCTCCCCGGCCACGGCCCCGTCTGCGCCCTGCTGGCCGCCACGGACGCCTCTGGCGTCCGCCGCACCCCCGCACCGCTGTCCGTGGACTCGCCCCCCCAGTCCCCCCATGCGGTGCCCAGGCCGGCCGGGGGACGGGACGAGTCCCCCCATGCGGGGGGTCACCGGGGGGTCGCCCCCCGGGGGAGATACAGTGACGCCGACTAAGGCCAGGACGTTGCTGCTGGTCGGCGTGCTGGCCGCACTGGTGACCTGGGCGCTGCTTACCGTCCTTTACTCGAGGCTGCCCCCGCTCAGCTGGACCGGCGTGCCTGCGCTGCTGATCGCGGCGGGCGCCGAGGCCTGGGCGGGCCGGGACCTGCGGGCGCGCATCCAGAGGCGCCCTGGCGCCAAGCCCGCGCCGCCGCTTTTCGTGGCGCGCATGGTCGCCCTCGCCAAGGCCAGCTCGCTGGCGGGCGCGCTGCTCGCCGGGGTGTCCGCGGGCTTCGCGATCTACCTGGCGGGGATGCTGAACGCGACCACCCCGCGCAATGACATGGTCACGGCAAGCGTTTCTTTCGGATCGTCCCTGGTGCTCCTCGCGGCAGCCCTCTATCTCGAGTACTGCTGCCGCGTGCCGAAGGGCCCGGACCGGGACCGCGACGACGAGCCCGCGCCTCCTCCGTCGCCCTTCCACAACTAACGCCGCGCGGGTGGCTATCCTTGTCACCGCACTCCGCGAGCGACGGGCGCGCCCGGAAGCCGAGCGGGGGCTGACAGAGCGAGCGAAGGGGGCTGTCCGGTACTGGTGGAGACTGGAACACACACCCATCCCGCGCGCCTCAAGGTTGGCGTCATCGGCCCTGGGCGGGCAGGGACAGCGCTGGCACGGGCACTCGCGCGGGCCGGGCATCAGGTGACGGCGGCCACGGCGGTCTCCGAGGCGTCGAAGTCGCGGGTTCGCGAGCACTTCCCCGGCGCGCGGCTCACCGAGCCCGCGGGCGTCGTCGAGGACGCGGACCTGGTGCTGCTGACCGTCCCCGACGACGTGCTCCCCGGCCTCGTGGCCGGGCTCGCCGGGACCGGCGCGCCGTTCGCGGGGCGGCTGATCGCCCACGCGAGCGGCGCCCACGGCATCCGGGTGCTCGACCCCGCCACCCGCAACGGGGCGCTGCCCCTCGCGCTGCACCCGGTGATGACCTTCACCGGCAGGGACGACGACGTCGACCGGATCAAGGGCGTCTGCTTCGGCGTCACCGCGCCTGATCAGCTCAGGGCCGCAGCCGAGGTGCTCGTCATCGAGATGGGCGGCGAGCCCGTGTTCATCGCCGAGGAGAACCGGGGCCTGTACCATGCCGCGCTGGCCTTCGCGGCCAACCACATCGTCACGCTCGTCGCGCAGGCGGCGGACATGCTGGCGGCGGCCGGCGCGGCCAACCCGGACAGGATGCTCGGACCGCTGCTCGGAGCGGCTCTCGACAACGCGCTCCGGTTCGGCGACGCCGGCCTTACCGGACCTGTCGCCCGCGGCGACGACGGCACGGTGGCCGCCCACGTCGCCGCGATCAAGAACGCCGAGCCGGGTGCGCTCAACGCGTACCTGGCGCTCGCGCGGCTGACCGCCGACCGGGCGCTCGCGGCCGGGCTGCTCAGCCCCGAAGACGCCGAACGGCTGCTCGATGTGCTGGGGGACCGGTGATCGTCGCTACCACCCGCGCCGAGCTCCAGGCGGCCCGCGGCAGCCTGCCCGGCCCTGTCGTCCTGGTGCCCACGATGGGGGCGCTGCACGACGGCCACCGCGCGCTGCTGAGGAGGGCCAGGGAGCTGGCGGGCCAGACCGGAACGGTCGTGGTGTCCATCTTCGTCAACCCGCTGCAGTTCGGCCCCGGCGAGGACCTGGACCGCTATCCGCGCACCCTCGAGGAGGACCTGAAGTCCTGCGCGGCCGAGGGCGCGGGCCTGGTGTTCGCGCCGGGCGTCCGCGAGATGTATCCCGACGGGCAGCTGGTGACGGTCGATCCCGGGCCGGCCGGGGAGATCCTCGAGGGCGCGTTCCGGCCCGGTTTCTTCCGCGGCGTGCTCACGGTGGTGCTCAAGCTGTTCAGCCTTGCCCGCCCGGATATCGCCGTCTTCGGCCAGAAGGACGCGCAGCAGCTCACCCTGGTGCGCCGGATGATCCGCGACTTCGCGCTGGGGATCCGGATCGAGGCGGTGCCCATCGTGCGGGCCGCTGACGGCCTGGCCCTGTCGAGCAGGAACAAATACCTTTCCTCATCAGAACGGGCCGTGGCGCCTGTCCTGCACAACGCGCTCGCGGCGGGCGCCGCGGCCGCCGGCGGTGGCCCGCGCGCGGTTCTCGACGGCGCTCACCAGGTGCTTGACGCCGCTGGTGGCCAGCTCACCCTGGACTACCTGGCTCTTGTCGAGGCGGGAAGTTACGGGCCCGTTCGGGATGACGCCCTGTCCGTCCGGGGGGACGGCCCCCCGGCCCCCCCAGGCGGCCAGGCTTCGCCTGGCCTCTTCACGGGGACTGCCATACTGGCCGTTGCCGCGCGAATCGGCGCCACGCGCCTCATTGACAACGTGATAATCGGGTTCGGGGCTGAAGACGATGCTGCTGACGATTGACATCGGGAACACCAATACGGTGCTCGGGGTGTTCGACGGGGAGACGATCGTCGAGCACTGGCGGATCGCGACCGTGCCCGACCGGACCGCCGACGAGATCGCGGTCGTGCTGCACGGCCTGCTCGCGCAGTCCGGCGCGTTCAAGGAGTCTGACCTGCACGGGATCGCGCTGTGCTCGACGGTTCCCTCGGTGCTGCACGAGATGCGCGAGATGGTGCGCCGGTATTACCCCGACGTGCCCGCCGTGATCGTCGAGCCGGGCGTGAAGACGGGTGTGCCGATCCGGTACGACAACCCGAAGGAGGTCGGCAGCGACCGGATCATGAACTCGCTGGCCGCCGTGCACCTGTACGGCGGGCCGGCGGTCGTGGTCGACTTCGGCACCTCGACGAACTTCGACGCGGTAAGCGCGAAGGGCGAGTTCGTCGGGGGCGCGCTCGCGCCCGGGATCGAGATATCGGTGGACGCGCTGGCGCGGCGGGCGGCGCAGCTGCTCAAAGTGGAGCTGAGCAGGCCGCCGCGGGTGATCGGCAAGAGCACGGTGGAGGCGCTGCAGTCCGGGATCGTATACGGGTTCGCGGGGCAGGTGGACGGGATCGCGCGCAGGATGGCGGCCGAACTGTCCCCCGACGACCCGGGCGCGGTCACGGTGATCGCGACCGGGGGGCTCGCGCCGCTGGTGATCGACGAGGTGCCGCTCATCGACGCGTACGAGCCGTGGCTCACGCTGATCGGGCTTCGCCTGGTCTGGGACCGCAACAACGGTCCCGCCGCCGGCCAGCCCGCGGGCTAGCCAGCGGCGGTTGTCCTGCTCAGGCGATCCGCACCGCGCCCACGTAGGCGTTCCAGAAGACCGGCTGGACCTGCACCTGCTGGCCCGTGCTCGGCGCGTCGACCATCAGCCCGTTGCCGATGTAGATGCCCACGTGGCTGATGTCGGGGAAGAAGAACACCAGGTCGCCGGGCTCCAGGTCAGCCCGGGACACGTGCATGCCCGAGTTCCACAGCCAGCCGGTGTAGTGCGGCAGCGAGATGCCCTCCTGCGCGAACGCCCAGACGACCAGCCCGGAGCAGTCGAACGTGGTCGGCCCGGCCGCGCCCCACACGTACCAGTCGCCGCGCCTGGTCAGCGCCCAGCGCAGCGCCACCGTGCCGACGGTCGTGGCCTCGGGCAGCACGACGTTGGGATACGAGCCGGTCTGGTCGAAGATCGCCATCGCCTGGGCCATGGCCGCGCTGTTGAGAACGTCCAGCTTGGAGTGGATCGATGTGACCTTGCTGCTGATCTCCTTCTGCAGCTGGCCGACCGTGACGACCTCTTCCCTGGCGGTCGCCTGCGCGCGCTGCGACGCGATCTCGTCGCGCTGCACGGCGCTGAGCCGCTCGGCCGCCTGGTTGTCGAGTTCCTGCACCGTGGAGGCCTGGTACAGGAGCTGCTCGGGATTGCCGCTTGTGAGCATCTGCAGCGTCGGGTCAAGCCCCTGGTTCATGTAGCCCATCTCGGCGAGCTGGGCGACGGCTTGCTGGCTTCCGGCCAGCGCCTTTCCCGCCCGGGCCGCGGCGAGCCTGGCCAGCCGCTCTTCCGTCTTCGCGTGCGAGAGCTGGATCTGCAGCCCGTCATACTGCTGGCCAAGCGAGTCGACCTCGTTCGACAGCTGCCTGGCCTCCGCGACTAGCGCGGTGAGCGACGGCTGGGGCTGAGCCGTGGCCGCCGCACTGTGGCCTCCGGGCAGCAGCACCGTGATCGCGACGGCCGCCGCCATCGACGCGACTCCCCTTAGTGTATGCACACCGATGCACGATATTGGATCGGCGCGCCGCTGCCAACCGACTCTGCGGAAGTTATGAGTTTCTGACGGCCCGTGCGTTGACCCGCGGCTGATTCACGCGATGTGCTACAAGGGCCATCGCCGCGGTGCCGGATCGTGATGGGCCGATTGCGCGCCGGAACGCTTTGCCGCGCACTTGCGTACTAGTCGTGCGCGGCTGAGACATTGGAAAAGGGACTACAGTGGTGCCGGGATGAGCTACATAGTAAGGCAAGCGCGCACCAGGGACGTACAGGTAATCCGTGCCCTGATCGACCAGAACGTCGGATCGGGACGGCTGCTTGACAAACCCACGGTGAATCTCTACGAGGACATCCAGGAGTTCTGCGTCGCGGAGAGTCCGGCCGGCGCCGCCGTTGCGGGATGCGGGGCGCTGCACGTTATGTGGGAGGATCTCGCCGAGATCCGCACACTCGCGGTCGACCAGAGCAGGCGCGGCGAGGGCATCGGGCATCTGATCGTCAGCGAGTTGCTTGACCGCGCCAGGCAGCTTGGAGTGGCCCGTGTATTCGTGCTGACCTTCGCCGTTTCGTTCTTCGCCAGCCACGGTTTCGCCGAAATCAGCGGCACGCCCGTGGCGCCCGAGGTTTACGCAGAGTTGCTGCGTTCATACGATGCCGGGGTCGCCGAGTTCCTCGATCTGGACCGGGTCAAGCCGAACACCTTGGGTAACACCCGCATGCTCTTGCGGCTGTGAGTGCCGAATTCGGCTGGCCCGCCAGGGCGGCGGCAGCGCGTGCCCGCGCGCCGGTGCTGCCGCCGCGCGTGCCGCCTTCCCCCGGGACGTCGTTTTCCCACCCCGCAGGCGCGCGATACAGTGGCTGGCAGGGCGTTTGCCCGCGGGCGCCGGCCGGCGTGCTGGTAGCGGGCGCGCCACGGATCGCGGCCGATCACGGGTGGAGGTGACCGCTATGGCGCAAGATCTCGCCACGCTGGGGCCGTCGGCGATTGTCTGCGCTGCCTTTCTGGCCGGCGCCTGGATGCTGCTGCGCCACGAACTGGCGCCGAAGCGGCGCGCCCGTGCCGGGCGCGATGGCGGCCACGGCGACCAGTTGACGAGTGAACGCGACGACGGAAGCGAAAGCTGATATTTCGTGCAACGGCGTGATTATCTCGTCATGTGATCACGCAAGTGCGTGGGGGTGCCCGTCCGGGAGTTTCCGTCCCCGCAAGGAGCGGGTGAGCGTAATGCTGACTGTGCACCTAATGCCTGATTACGTAGAGTGGCGGCAACGGTTCGGGCGAGAAGGTGCCGGGAAGAGGTTCACGCAGAAACTGCGCGGAGCTGAATTGTGCGCAGGAAGAACTGGGTATATCTTTGGCATCCGAAATAGTTGCTCCGCAGAAGGGCTGAATCCATGGCACAGAAGGTGCAAGTGCTTCTCGTCGACGATCTCGACGGGAGCGAGGCGACTGAGACCGTGACCTTTGGTCTCGATGGGGCCTCCTATGAGATAGACCTCAGTTCAGGCAACGCCGGCCAGCTTCGCAATGAGCTCGCGCAGTATGTGGAGCACGCCCGCAAAGCTAACGCGCCGGCCCGCCGTCGCCGTGCGCGCAGCGGCGCCGGCCGCGAGCAGAGCGCGCGAATCCGCGAGTGGGCAAAGTCACATGGGCACAAGGTCAATGAACGCGGACGCATTCCGGCCAACATCGTGGCCGCCTACGAGGACGCGCACTAGCTTGGCGACCCGGTTCCGGGCGTTTTAGCCCGCCGTCTTCGCTCGTCGCTCGTCGCTGCGCCTCGCTCCCGCGTCCGAAGCCGCCGCGCCCGTCCGGGCCGGGACCGAGGTCCAGGCGGTGCGCTGGCCTCATCACTGCGCGCGTTCGCTAGTGGCGTACTTGGAACATCGTCGCCAGTTCGCGCTGTTGGATGGGGTGAAGGCCTGGTGTCCGGGGAACTTCTCCTGTAGTTGGCGCATAATCGCGTTAAGTACAGGGTCGGGCACGCGGCTACCATGCGGAGCAGGCAGGCACGCCGGCGCCTGCCGGATCCCCGCTGTGAGGAGAGCGACGACATGTTCGAGAGGTTCACTGACCGGGCGCGGCGGGTTGTTGTCCTGGCGCAAGAAGAAGCCAGGATGCTCAATCACAACTACATTGGCACTGAGCACATCCTGCTGGGCCTGATCCACGAGGGCGAGGGCGTCGCCGCAAAGGCGCTTGAGTCTCTTGGCATCAGCCTGGAGGCGGTCCGCCAGCAGGTCGAGGAGATCATCGGCCAGGGCCAGCAGGCGCCGTCGGGGCACATCCCCTTCACCCCGCGTGCCAAGAAGGTGCTTGAGCTGTCGCTGCGTGAGGCCCTGCAGCTTGGTCATAACTACATCGGCACCGAGCACATCCTGCTCGGCCTGATCCGCGAGGGCGACGGCGTGGCCGCCCAGGTCCTCGTGAAGCTCGGTGCGGACCTGAACCGGGTGCGCCAGCAGGTCATCCAGTTGCTGCATGGCTACCAGGGCAAGGAGCCCACGTCGGCGGCGACCGGCAGCACCGAGTCTGCCCCGTCCACTTCTCTCGTGCTCGATCAGTTCGGCCGCAACCTCACCCAGGGCGCGCGCGAGGGCAAGCTCGACCCGGTGATCGGCCGGGAGAAGGAAATCGAGCGCGTCATGCAGGTGCTGTCCCGCCGCACCAAGAACAACCCTGTGCTGGTCGGCGCGCCCGGCGTCGGCAAGACGGCAGTGGTCGAGGGCCTTGCCCAGAAGATCGTCAAGGGCGAGGTCCCCGAGACGATCAAGGACAAGCAGCTGTACACGCTCGACCTCGGCGCACTGGTCGCGGGCTCGCGGTACCGCGGTGACTTCGAGGAGCGGCTCAAGAAGGTCCTCAAGGAGATCCGCACGCGCGGCGACATCATCTTGTTCATCGACGAGATCCACACGCTCGTGGGTGCGGGCGCGGCGGAGGGTGCGATCGACGCGGCGTCGATACTCAAGCCCATGCTGGCCCGCGGCGAGCTGCAGACGATCGGCGCGACCACGCTCGACGAGTACCGCAAGTACCTGGAGAAGGACGCCGCCCTCGAGCGCCGCTTCCAGCCGATTCAGGTGGCGGAGCCCACCATCTCGCACACGATCGAGATCCTGAAGGGCCTGCGCGACCGGTACGAGGCGCACCACCGGGTGTCGATCACCGACGGCGCGCTGGTGGCCTCGGCCCAGCTCGCGGACCGCTACATCAGCGACAGGTTCCTGCCGGACAAGGCGATCGACCTGATCGACGAGGCCGGCTCGCGGATGCGCATCCGCCGCATGACGGCGCCGCCGGACCTGCGCGAGTACGACGAGAAGATCGCCCAGGTCCGCAAGGAGAAGGAGTCGGCCATCGACTCCCAGGACTTCGAGAAGGCGGCGGCGCTGCGGGACACCGAGAAGCAGCTGCTGGCGAAGAAGGCCACACGGGAGAAGGAGTGGAAGGCCGGCGACATGGACGTGGTCGCCGAGGTCAACGAGGAGCTCATCGCCGAGGTCCTCGCCACGGCGACAGGGATCCCTGTCTTCAAGCTCACCGAGGAGGAGTCGCAGCGGCTGCTCCGCATGGAGGACGAGCTGCACAAGCGGGTGATCGGCCAGAACGACGCCATCAAGGCGCTGTCGCAGGCCATCAGGCGCACCCGGGCCGGGCTGAAGGACCCGAAGCGGCCCGGCGGGTCGTTCATCTTCGCCGGACCGTCCGGGGTCGGGAAGACGGAGCTGTCCAAGACCCTGGCGGAGTTCCTGTTCGGCGACGAGGACTCGCTGATCCAGCTCGACATGTCCGAGTACATGGAGAAGCACACGGTGTCCCGGCTGTTCGGTTCCCCGCCCGGGTACGTGGGCTACGAAGAGGGCGGCCAGCTCACCGAGAAGGTGCGCAGGCGGCCGTTCTCGGTGGTCCTGTTCGACGAGGTCGAGAAGGCCCACCCGGACATCTTCAACTCCCTGCTGCAGATCCTCGAGGACGGGCGCCTGACCGACGCCCAGGGCCGCACGGTGGACTTCAAGAACACCGTGATCATCATGACCACGAACCTGGGCACGAAGGACATCTCCAAGGGCGTGTCCGTGGGGTTCGCCCGGCAGGGCGAGAGCCGGGGTTCCTACGACCGGATGAAGGCGAAGGTCGGCGAGGAGCTGAAGCAGCACTTCCGGCCCGAGTTCCTGAACCGTGTCGACGACATCATCGTGTTCCACCAGCTGGAGAAGGACGAGATCTTCCAGATCGTGGACCTGATGATCGCCAAGGTCGATGATCGGCTGAAGGACCGCGACATGGGCCTGGAGATCAGGCCGTCGGCCAAGGACCTGCTCGCCAAGCGCGGCTACGACCCCGTGCTCGGCGCGCGGCCGCTGCGCCGCACGATCCAGCGGGAGATCGAGGACAGCCTGTCAGAGAAGATCCTGTTCGGTGAGCTGCGGCCGGGGCAGATCGTGATCATCGACACCGAGGGCAGCGGGGACGAGGTGAAGTTCACCTTCACCGGCGTGCCGAAGCCGGAGACGGCGCCTGACGCGGCCGCGGCCGCGGTCGCGGCCGTGGCAGCTGCCAGCGAGCCGGCCGTGTCGAGCGGGACCAGCGCTCCGGTTTCCGGCCCCGAGGGGTCGGGGAGCGCGCAGGCCGTAGGCTAGTCGCTTCGCCAATGAAAGCCGGGGGCGCCGTGGTGTCACAGCGCCCCCGGCTTTCGCTTTGCCAGGCGATAATGCTCGGCGTGGCGTCGCCCTATCTCGAACCGGTGCTGGCCTGGTATCGCGTGAACGCACGGGATCTGCCCTGGCGAGCGCCCGGGGCGACCGCGTGGGCGGTGCTGGTGAGCGAGGTTATGCTGCAGCAGACGCCGGTTAGCCGGGTGCTGCCCGCGTACCAGGCCTGGATTGACCGGTGGCCGGCTCCCGCCGCGCTCGCGGCCGAGCCGGCGGGGGAGGCGGTGCGGCAATGGGGCAGGCTCGGGTACCCGCGGCGGGCGCTGCGCCTGCACCAGACCGCGAGCATCGTGACGCGGCGGCATGACGGGCAGGTCCCGCCGTCGCTGGAGGACCTGCTGGCGCTCCCTGGGGTGGGCAGGTACACGGCGGCGGCGGTCGCCGCCTTCGCCTTCGGTCGCCGCCATCCTGTGCTGGACACGAACGTCCGGCGCGTCCTGGCCCGGCTTGCCGGCGGCAGGCAGTTCGCCGCCGCGCAGCCGTCGCGGGCGGAGTACCGCCTCGCCGAGTCACTCCTGCCCGCCGAGCCCGCCATCGCGGCCCGCTGGTCGGTGGCGGTCATGGAACTTGGCGCCCTGACCTGCACCGCCGCCCGGCCCCGCTGCACCGGCTGCCCAGTCGCGGCGAACTGCGCCTGGCTCGCGGCCGGCCGGCCGGAGGCCGGCGGCAAGCGCGCGGGCCAGCGCTACGAAGGCACCGACCGCCAGTGCCACGGCCGCCTCCTCGCGCTGCTGCGGGACTCGCCCGGCCCGGTGCCCGCTGCCCGCTTCGACGCGGCCTGGCCGGACGGCGCCCAGCGCGCCCGGGCCCTCGACGGGCTAGTGGCCGACGGCCTGATCGACCCCCTGCCCGATGGCAGGTTCGCGCGGCCCGCCTGACGGTCAACCGGCGGGTCCGCCGGATGACCGGCCGATGGGCCCCGCTAGCCGCGCAGGGCCGCTCCCAGGGCCTCCCGGACATCTTCCACCTCGATGATCTCCATGCTCCCGCCGTCGGCCGCGGCGGTGCCCGTCGCCAGGCCCGCGGCCGAGCCGACGGGGACGATAGCCCTGCGGTACCCCATACGCTCGGCCTCGGTGACCCGCCGCGGCACGCCCGCCACGTTACGCACCTCACCGGCCAGGCCGACCTCGCCGATGGCGATGACGCCCTGCGGCAGCGACAGGTTCGCGGTCGAACTGGCCACCGCGAGCGCGACCGCCAGGTCCACGGAGGGCTCGGTGAGCCGGACGCCGCCGACCGTCGCCACGTAGACGTCCGTCTTGCCCAGCTTGACGGAGGCGCGCCGCTGCAGCACCGCGAGGACCATGCCGACGCGGGATGCGTCAAGGCCGGACGTGACACGGCGCGGCACCTCGAGAATGGCCGAGCCCACCAGCGCCTGCACCTCGGCGAGCAGCGGCCGGCGGCCTTCGAGGGTGACAGTGACGCAGGTTCCGGGTACCGGCTCGCGGTGCCTGGACAGGAACAGGCCGCTCGGGTCGGGCAGCCCGATCAGGCCGTACTCGCCAAGATCGAAGCAGCCGACCTCATCGGTCGGGCCATACCGGTTCTTGACCGCGCGCACCATCCGCAGCCGTGAATGCCTGTCACCGTCGAAGTGCAGCACCACGTCGACGAGATGCTCGAGCGTGCGAGGTCCCGCCACGGAACCGTCCTTGGTCACGTGCCCGACGAGAATGGTCGCCATCGCCCGTTCCTTGGCCACCGCGGTCAGGGCCGAGGCGACCTCGCGCAGCTGGGTCACGCCGCCCGGCACGCCGTCGACGTCGGCGGCGGTGATCGTCTGCACCGAGTCGATGACCAGCAGCCTGGGCCGCACGCTCGCGACGTGGGCGATGATCGCGTCCAGGTCGGTCTCCGCGGCGAGGTACAGGTTCTCGTTCACCGCCCCGACCCGGTCGGCGCGGAGCCGGACCTGCGCCGCCGACTCCTCGCCGGTTATGTACAGGACCGCTCCCTCCGCCGCGGCGAGCGCGCTCGCCTCAAGCAGCAGCGTCGACTTCCCGACACCGGGCTCCCCGGCAAGCAGCAGCACCGCGCCTGGGACCAGGCCGCCGCCGAGGACCCGGTCGAGTTCGTCGAGCCCGGTTGGCCGGGCGCTGGCGGCCGTCGCGTCGACCTTCCCGATGGGCATCGCGGCCGTGCTCACCGGGCCGCCGCCCAGCCTGCCGTTCTTCCCGGCCGCCGCCTGGGAACCCCCGTAGCCCGCCGCGCGGATACCGGCGCGCACCAGCCGGGGAACCGCCATCTCCTCGACCGTCCCCCACGCCTGGCACTCGCCGCACCGTCCGGTCCACTTCGGCGTCTGCCAGCCGCACTCGGCGCACCGGAAACCCGCAGTCGACTTCGCCATGCTGGCACCATAGCGACGGCCTCTGACATTCGGGCAGCGCCGCGCTGTCGCGGCATACCTGGGGCAGCTGCGCAGCTGGCCCGATGAAACCGGGGCAGCTGCGCAGCTGGCCCAGAACGCGGCCCATGCGGGACGCAGGTCTTCAGCCCCTACGAAGTTGGCGCGCGCCCGCGCATAAGCTGGGTTCGGGCAGAAGCGAGGACGGGAGGGAAAGCGTTGACCGGGTCACCCGCGATTCCCGTCGTGCTCTCCACGTCGTCTGTCTACCCTGAACGCACTCCCGACGCCTTCGAGGCTGCTGCCCGGCTTGGTTACGACGGCCTCGAGGTAATGGTCTATACCGATCCGGTCAGCCAGAGCGGCGAAGCCCTGGCACGCCTTGTCGATTATCACCAGGTGCCTGTGCTCGCGGTGCACACGCCGAGCCTGCTGCTCACCCAGCTTGTCTGGGGCAGGGAGCCGTGGGGGAAGCTGCTGCGGGCCAAGGAGCTCGCCGAACGGCTCGGCGCCAGGGTCGTCGTGCTGCACCCGCCGTTCCGCTGGCAGCGGGAGTACGTGCGCGGGTTCGAGCGGGGCCTTGCGAAGATCTCTGCGGAGACTGACGTGATCTTCGCCGTGGAGAACATGTTCCCGATCAGGGCCGGGGCGGCCGAGGTCTCCGGATACGCGCCGCACTGGGATCCGGCGGGCCTGGACGTGCCGAGCGTCACGCTCGACCTGTCGCACACCGCCGCCTCGGCCTCTGACGCGATCGTGATGGCCAACCGCCTCGGGTCCAGGCTGGCGCACGTCCACCTTGCCGACGGTATCGGCATCACCACCGGCCCGGTCCCCGACGAGCACCTCGTGCCCGGCCGGGGCAGGCAGCCGTGCGCCGAGCTGCTGCGCGGTCTCGCGGCGACCGGCTACCGGGGGATGGTGGTCGCCGAGGTGAACACCCGCCGCGCGGCGACCAGGGACGAGCGCCTGGCGGACCTGGCCGAGACGCTAGCCTTCGCGAGAGACCACCTGGCCTCGGTCCCGGCGGCATGAGTTCCCGACGACAGAAGGGCGCGCGATGGCGGGCACGCTGATCACGGTCGCGGCGACCGGCGCCGAGGCTGACAAGGCACAGGTCCCGGCGCTTCCGGTGACGCTCGATGAGCTCACGCGGACGGCGGTGCAGTGCCAGCGGGCGGGCGCCGCGGTCATCCACGTGCATATCAGGGATGAGCAGGCCAGGCCCACGCTCGACGTGAGCCGGCTCACGGACACCGTCGCGGCGCTGCGATCGGCCACCAGCCTGATAGTTCAGCTGTCCACCGGCGGCGCCGTCAGCGACAGCTTCGACGCGCGGCTCGCCGTGCTCGACGCCGAGCCCGACGCCTGCTCCCTCACCTGCGGGACGGTCAACTTCGGCGACGAGGTGTTCGCGAACCCCTGGGGATTCGTCAAGGACCTGTACCAGCTGACCAGGGAACGCGGCGTGGTCCCCGAGTTCGAGCTGTTCGACCTCGGTCACATCGCGGCGCTGCACAGGCTGCTCGGCGAGTTCGGCCCGCCGGCCGGCGGCCACGTGCACTGTGACCTGGTGATGGGCGTCCCCGGCGGCATGCCGGGCGACGCGGCCACGCTGGTAGCCGCGGTCCGGGCGCTGCCTGACGGCGCCACCTGGTCGGCCACGGGCGTCGGCCGCGCCACGCTGCCGGTGATGTTCGCCGCCCTTGCCGCGGGTGGCCACCTGCGCGTCGGCATGGAGGACACGCTCACGTTCTCCCGCGGTCGCCCGGTCACCGGCAACGCCGAACTGGTCCAGCGCGCCGCGGACGCCGCGAACCTCGCGCAGCGCCCCCCGATGCCCCCGGCCCGGGCCCGCGGCTTCCTCGGCATCGGCTGACCGGCAGGAGTGCTTGCTAGTTATTTGCATTTGCAAGCAAGCGGGCTAGGATGGTTGACATGAGTTCTATCGGCGATTACATCAGGCAGCAGCGGGAACAGGCGAAGATCTCGCTGCGCCAGCTTGCCGACTCCGCGGGAGTCTCCAACCCCTACCTCAGCCAGATCGAGCGCGGGCTGCGCAAGCCAAGCGCGGACATACTGCAGCAGATCGCCAAGGGGCTGCGGATTTCAGCGGAGGCGCTGTACGTGCAGGCGGGCATTCTCGAGGACCGTCCTGCCGACTCCGGCGTCCGGTCGGCGCTGCTTACGGACCCGCAGCTCACCGAGAGGCAGAAGCAGGTCCTGATCGAGATCTATGAGTCCTTCCGCCGGGAGAGCCAGGCTTCGCCGACCACCGCCGAGGTGATATCGGTCACCAGGGAGCCCGCGGCCGGACCCGTGGCGGACGCGGACCCAGCCTAAGACAAGGTAGCGTGAACCCGTGATCTCAATCATGGGCGGCGGAGCGTACGCCCCGCTCGCATACTTCTTCGTAGCGCTCGCGGTAGCGGCATTCGTCGTGGAGACATGGGCGTTCGTCGACGCGATCACCCGGCCCCCGCAGGCGTATACGGCCTCGGGCAAGCAGACCAAGCAGATCTGGCTCATCATTCTCGGCGTCGCTTTCGTCCTCGGGCTGTACGCCGCCGTATACGGCGGCGTCACCTCGATCCTGTCGGTCGCCGCGTTCGTCGCCGCCGCGATCTACCTGGCCGACGTGCGGCCGAAGGTGAAGGAGTACCGCCGCGGGGGCGGTACGAGCAACGGCCCGTACGGCCCCTGGTGACCGGCAGTCCGTAGCGGCCGTGCGGTAGCCACGGTTCCGTTCCGGATACCGGATCACGGTGTGAGGAGCAGCAGCACCGGCGCCGCGGCGAGCATCGCGGCGGCCAGCACGATCGCCGCCTGAACCGCGCGCGACATCGGCGGCGGCGGTTCGAGCAGCCTGTTCACCCGTGCCGTCAGCTCGCCCCCGGCCACGGCAAGCGCGCCCGCCGGGGCGAGCCCGGTTCCCGCCGTGCCGAAGCGGAGCAGCGCGGTGGCCAGTTCCCTGGCCACCAGCCCGCGCACCCGCAGCGCCCGGTCGTCGGCCATCATCTCCACGAGCAGCGCCACGGTCAGGTACGCCTGGCTGATCACCCGTGAGCGGGGGAAAGCGCGCCGCAGCGACGTGAACGGGATAAGCACGAGGTCGTGCCTGGCTCGAACGTGAGCGCGCTCGTGGGCGAGCACGGCGGCCAGTTCCGCGGGGGCGAGCAGATCGAGGGCGCCCACGCTCACGACGATCTGCGAGCGGATGCCCGGCAGGCAGTACGCGGCGGCCGCCGGGTCGTCGATCACCAGCGCGCCCGGCGCCTTCGGGTCGCCATGCGCCAGCAGCGCGAGCAGTTCCCGCTGCCGCCGCCGCGCGCCGATCGCGGCGGCGAAGGCCACCACGAGCACCGCGCAGAGCACGATGAGCAGGGCCAGCCCGGAGGCCAGCGCGATCACCCGGACCGCGGTGACGGCGATCGGCTGGCGCGGGTCAACCCAGTGACCGGATGCCAGCCGGCGCGCCATCGTGGTCAGGCCGCCGAGGACGCCCGCCCGGCGGGCTCCCTGGCCGCCGACGCCCACCGCGATCATCGCGCCGACCGCGGCGAGGCCGCTGGCCAGGCCGAGAGCCTGCCACAGCAGGATCGCGGCCGCCGGGGATCTGCGCGGCCACGAAGCCTGCAGCAGCGCGCTAGCACTCTGCGCGCTTCCTACGGCGACCGCGGCGAGCAGCGCCGCGACGGCCAGTTCCCCCATAACGCGATCTCGCTGTCTCCTTCGGAGAACTGCTCCTGCTCGAGCCGTGCCAGCGCCTCGCGAAGCACTACTGCCTCGGCACCGGACACGCTCTGCGCGAACCTGGCGAGCGCGGTGTCGCGATCACCGGTCTGGTGGAGCGCGGTCAGCATCAGTTCCGCCACGTATGCCTCGCGGGTCGCCGCGGGACGGTACCGCCATGCGCGGCCGTCTCGTTCCCTTCGCGCGAACCCCTTCTTCGCTAGCCGGTCAAGAACCGTCATCACGGTGGTGTGAGCCAGGTTGCGCTGGCACAGGCCGTTGCTGACCTGTCTCACGGTCAGTGACGACTCCGTCTGCCAGAGAACTTCCATGATGGCCCGCTCGAGGTCGCCCAGCCTGTTCACGTCGTTACTGTACCGTCGGGGCCGGTTCGGACACTAGTGGTGCCGGCTCGGCGGCGAGCGGTGACTTCGCGATCTGCACGCAGCCGGCGATGATCGCCACCAGCGCGATGATCTCGGGCATCAGCCACCACCCGACGCGCAGGTCTTCGCCGAACAGTGTGACACCGTAGCTGATGCTTATCAGCGCGTCGCCGACAGTGAGCATGGGCTGCGAGGCGACCAGGCTGCCCGCCTGCAGCGCGTTCTGCAGCAGGAACAGCGCACCCACGCCGACGATCGCGGTGGCATAGATGTGCCAGGAGGTGAAGAACTGAGTCGCGCCCTCACCGAGGTCGGCCATGGCGTTCTTCATCAGCGCGGCGGTCAGCGCGTATCCGCACGCGGCAGCCAGGCCGAGCAGCGCCGCCCGCGGTTCGCCCCGCAGGCCCACCGCGGCGGTGATCAGCACGCCGAGGAAGCAGGCGGTCACGATCAGGGCGATCACCCAGCTCGAGTCCGGTGCGGTGCTGGCGGCGCCGCTCGGCTCGGCGACGGCGAGCCCGGCCCCGAGGCCGACGGTGGTCACGATGATGGCGGTCCACGGCAGCCGGCTGATCATCGCGCGGTTCTGGCTGGCCAGGGTCGCGAGCACCAGGGTGACCGGCAGTTCGATGATGAAGATCGGCTGCACCAGCGCGATCGGGCCGGTCGCCAGGGCGGCGGCCTGTGCCACCGCGGCCACGACGACCATGCCGATCCCCGCCAGCCATACCTTGCGCCGGATCAGGTCCGCGATCAGCGAGAAGTGCATGGAGCGCTCGGGCGGCACCTGCGCGGCCGCCTTGCGCTGCAGTACCGCGGCGCCGGCATTGCTCGCGGCGGTGAGCAGCGCGAACACCACGCATAGCAGCGTGTGCACGCTCAGGTGATGTCCGCTCACGGCGAGTCCGTGTGATCTTCGGTGTCAGCTTTCGCGATCCGCTCGCCGATGAGGGCGGCGAACGGCCGCAGGTTAGCCAGGCTTTCCCCGCGCTTTTCCCGCCATGCCCATTCCCGCCGGATCGCCGTGCTGAAACCGATCCTGAGCGCCTCGTTGAACGTCTCGTCGGAGTAGGAAAGCACGCAGCCGAGCAGCCGGTCTATTTCGGCGCCGGTGACGGCGGCCAGCGGGAGCCGGCCGGTCAGGTACACGTCGCCGGTCGCGTCGAGTGCGAAGTGGACGCCGTACATGCGGCCGTTACGCGCGAGCAGGAACCGGTAGAAAGCCGCGTGGTTCTCGTCCGGCTGGCGGCAGAAGAAGGCCTCGACCTGCAGGCTGTGCTGGCCCGCTATCAGCCAGGTCATGGTCGCGAGTTTGTGCTGCCCTTCCAGGCGGACAAGAAAGGCGCCGGGCCCGGGATGCTGGTACTGTAGGCCGAGCTCGTCCAGGGCCGCGCCGATGGCGTCGCCGGGCGCCATGCCGGTTATGCCCCGACTCGGGCTGCTGCCTCGTCCATGGCACCGGTATACACCGCGGCCAGCCTGTCGACGGTGGCGGACCAGCCGAATCCGGACGCGTGTCGCAGCGCGCCCGCCGACAGCGCCCGCAGGTGCCGCGGCGCCGACACGAGCTGCCTGATGACTCGCGCCCAGTCCGCGGGGTCGTGGCCGTCCACGAGGACCCCTGAGTAGCCGTCCCGCACAACGGTGCGCAGTCCGCCCACGCTCGCGGCCACCACGGGGGTTCCGCAGGCCTGGGCCTCGAGGGCCACCAGGCCGAACGACTCCGAGTGCGACGGGGTGAGCACGACCGTCGCCGCCCGGTACCAGTTCGCCAGTTCGGGCTGCGGGCACGGCGGCTCGAACCTGACGGCGTCATCGATGCCGAGCGCGGTAGCCAGTTCCCGCATCCGGTCCGGGTCGGCGCGCTCGGCCCGGCCGCTCGGCCCGCCGACGAGGATGACCTTCAGCCTGCCAGCCAGCTCCGGATCCGTTTCGATCAGCCTGGCGGCGGCTCTGAGCACGATGTCCGGCCCCTTGAGGGGCTGCACCCTTCCGGCGAACACCAGCACCACGTCGTCCGCCGCGAGGCCGAGCTTGTGCCGCGCCCTGCGCCTCGCGCCCGCTGAACCGGGCCTGAAGACGCTCAGGTCGGCGCCGGGGCTGACGGTCGACACCTTGGCGGCGTCGGCCCCGTACAGCTCGGTGAGCTGGCGTGCCTCCTCGGCGGTATTGGCGATCAGCCGGTCGGCGGCGGCTACCACCTCGTGCTCGCCCCTGATCCTGTCGTCTGGCTCCGCCGCGTCGCCGGCGGCGAGCGCCGCGTTCTTGACCTTCCCGAGCGTGTGCATGGACTGCACAAGCGGGACACCCCAGCGTTCCTTCGCGACCGCTCCCACCTTGCCGGAAAGCCAGTAGTGCGCATGCACCAGGTCGTACCTGCCGGGCTCGGCCGCGGCCTCGGCGCGCAGCACCTCGAGGGTGAACTGGCAGACCTGGGCGGGCAGTTCGGTCTTGTCGAGCTCCTCGAACGGGCCGGCCACGACGCTGCGCACAAGGACACCCGGTGCGAGCTCGGCGAGCGGCGGGGTGTCACGGCAGACCGCGCGGGTGAAGATCTCCACCTCTGTGCCGCGGGCCGCGAGCCTCCTGGCCACTTCGACGACGTACACGTTCAGGCCCCCGGCGTCGCCGGTGCCAGGCTGGTCGAGCGGCGACGTATGAACGCTGAGAGTCGCTATTCGCCGCGGAACGCGATTGGGCACCGTAGACACAGCTTTAACCAACTCCGTCCGCCTTATTCGTGTTCCCGCGCGGCCGTCCGCCATTTCCCGGCAGATAGGCTGAACGGTATGCGAACCCTAGTGCTGTTGCGTCATGGCGAGAGTGAGTGGAACTCCAAGGGGCTGTTCACCGGCTGGGTGGACGTCGGCCTCGCGGACAAGGGGGTACAGGAGGCGTCGGCCGCCGGGCGGATGCTCGCCGACGCGGGGCTGGTCCCCGATATCGTCCACACCTCCGTGCTGACCCGGGCCATCGCGACCGCGAACGTGGCGCTTGACGCCGCCGGGCTCGGCTGGCTGCCGGTACGCCGCTCATGGCGGCTGAACGAGCGTCACTACGGGGCATTGCAGGGCAAGGACAAGGCGCAGACCCGCGAGGAGTTCGGCGACGAGCAGTTCATGATGTGGCGCAGGTCCTACGACGTCCCGCCGCCGCCGATCGCCGACGACGATCCGCTGTCCCAGTCCGGCGACCCGAGGTACGCGTCGCTGCCGCCCGAGATCATGCCGCGCACCGAATGCCTGCGCGATGTCGTCGCCCGGATGCTTCCCTACTGGTACGACGCGATCGTCCCCGACCTCGCCGCGGGCCTGACAGTGCTCGTCGTGGCGCACGGCAACTCGCTGCGAGCGCTGGTCAAGCACCTGGACGGGATCAGCGACGCGGCGATCGCCGGGCTCAACATCCCGACAGGCATACCGCTGCGGTACGAGCTCGACGCGGCATTCCGGCCCGTGGTTGCCGGCGGGCGCTACCTGGACCCGGAGGCGGCTGCCGCCGCGGCCGAGGCCGTGAAGAACCAGGGCAGGTGACGCCGCGGAGGCGGGAGTGGCCGGAGCCGGGCGCGACAGCGCGCTGCGGGCGCACGGCTCCCCGGTGACATGCTTGTGTACCAGACATGTCCGGGAGCAATCCGGGAAGTGAACATCAGGGAAAGAGTGACATTTCGCCCAGGCTCCTGATTGTGGACGCCCGGCCCCGCCCGCATACCATCAGATACGTGAGTATGGACTGGTCATACCGGTGCATGCCGCCATCACGGCGTGCCGCAAAGCCGTCCCGGATCCTGGCGTGGCTCTGAGGACCAGGGCAGGCGCCGGGGTGCGGCAGCCGCGAAGCGCACGGTTGCGCGCCGCGCAACAGCCTGCCAGGCTCCCGCCGGGGATCGCATCGGTGCTGTCCGTGCTTTCTTCTTCCGCGGTCGTCGTGGACAGCGAGGACCGGGTGCTGCGCGCCAGCGCGGCGGCGCGGGCGTTCGGGATCGTCAAGGGCGACCGGCTGATGGTGAGCGAACTGCTCGCCCTCGCCAGGCAGGTCCGCCGCGACGGCGAGATCCGCGAGGGCGAGTTCGAAGTTCCCGTGCCGCGGTTCGGCGGCAGGACGACCAGCTTCGCCGTCCGCGTCGCTCCGCTGTCGGGGACGGTGGGCGGCGGCGGCCTCGTGCTGCTGCTCGCTGAAGACCAGACGGAGAGCCGGCGGGTGGAGGAGGTCCGCAGGGACTTCGTCGCCAACGTCAGCCATGAGCTCAAGACCCCGGTGGGCGCCCTCGCGCTGCTCGCGGAGACGATCGAGGACGCCGCGGACGACGCCGAGGCGGTCCGCCGGTTCGCCGGGCGCATGCGGCAGGAGGCGGCCAGGCTGACATTCCTGGTCCAGGACCTCATCACGCTGTCCAGGATCCAGGCCGCGGAGCCGATCCCCGATCCGCGTGCGGTCGAGGTGGACGCGATCGTGGCCGAGGCGCTTGACCGGTGCCGGATGAAGGCCAACGCCCGCGGCATCACGCTCGCCTCCATCGGGATCCGCGGCCTTGCCGTGCTCGGTGAGGAAGACCTGCTGGTCACCGCGGTGCGGAACCTCCTGGAGAACGCGGTCGTCTACAGCCCGGAAGGTACCCGGGTAGTGGTGTGCGTGAAGAAGCCAGGCGACGGCGGTGTCGAGATCAGCGTGACTGACCAGGGCATCGGCATCCCTGAGCGCGACCTTCAGCGGATTTTCGAGCGTTTTTACCGGGTAGACCCGGCCCGCTCGCGGGCCACGGGCGGCACCGGCCTCGGGCTCGCCATCGTGAAGCACGTGACGGCCGCGCACGGTGGCCGGGTGACGGTGCGGAGCGTGGAGGGCACGGGCTCTACCTTCACACTGTGGCTACCACTGCGGAGCGACCATGACGGCACGAACGCCGATCGGATACGCGCCTAACATGTCCGCCCGATCCCGGGAACCCCGTCAGGAGGGACTTCAGTGACACGCGTGCTCGTGGTCGAGGACGAGGAGTCGTTCAGCGACGCGATCTCCTACATGCTCCGCAAGGAGGGGTTCGAGGTGGCCGTCTGCGCCACCGGCCCGGACGCGATCGAGACCTTCGACCGCACCGGGGCGGACCTGGTGCTGCTCGACCTGATGCTCCCCGGCCTGCCAGGCAGTGAAGTGTGCCGGTCGCTGCGCGAGCGGTCGAGCGTGCCCGTCATCATGCTGACCGCCAAGGACAGCGAAATCGACAAGGTGGTCGGCCTTGAACTCGGTGCCGACGACTACGTCACCAAGCCCTTCTCTTCGCGTGAGCTCGTCGCCAGGATGCGGGCCGTGCTGCGGCGCCGCGGCGAGGTCGCGGAGGTCGCGGAGGCGGCGCTTGAGGCCGGCCCGGTACGGATGGACGTGGACCGGCACGTGGTCAGCGTGCGGGGCGAGCCGGTGCAGCTTCCGCTGAAGGAGTTCGAACTGCTCCAGGTCCTGCTGCGCAACGCCGACCGGGTGCTGACCAGGATGCAGCTCATCGACCGGGTGTGGGGCGCGGACTACGTCGGCGACACCAAGACCCTGGACGTTCACATCAAGCGGCTCCGGGCCAAGATCGAGACCGACCCGGCGAGGCCACGGCACATCGTCACCGTCCGCGGGCTCGGGTACAAATTCGAGTCGGTAGGCTGAACGGCCGGTCGCGTCCGCCGCGCCGCGCCTGCCCCCGGTCAGGGGGTAGGCGTAGCGCCTGGCTTGGCTGCCGGGGTCGTGGTGGCTGTGGGTGCCGTGGGCGTCGCGGGCGCCGGCGCCGCGGAGTAGGTCGAGTAGTAGAACGACTGCGGCTGCACGGGAACCATGAGCCTGACCGAGCCGGCGTGCTCGAAGTTCAGGGTCACCGGGATGTCCATGCCGCCCGCCAGCGGCTTGGTCAGCCCGCTGAGCAGGACCATCGGCTGCGGTCCCATCAGGTTGACCGGCGAGTTGGCCGGGAGGCTGACGGTCCCGCCGGTCAGGCTGACGCTGCTGGCGTAACCCGGAGCCGCCATGCTCACCAGCGCGTCGCCGCTCGTGCCGCCGTTGAACAGCGACAGGAACACACCGGCGGACGAACCGGCCGGCAGCGTCGATCCGACCGGCGCGCCGAGCACGAAGACGTCGTTGATCGTGATCTTGCTGACGACAGCGTGCGCGCCGCTTGACGCCGGGTGAAACTGGAGCGTCGGGGCGTTGAGGCCGGCTTCGCACCCGGCCACGGCCGGGATCAGCAGGGCCAGGGCACCGATCAGCAGGCAGCGAGCCACGGCCTTCCCGGAGCGACTGCGGAACACGGCGAATGCCTCCTACATATTCTGACGGGAGGATGCGTCACTCCCGCGGCAGCAAGGTGGCCTGGAATCCACTACAGGCCGTAGAAATCGTACAGGTACCCGCTGCGGCCGATTCGAGGGGATCTCGGTTTCCCGCTGGGCCCGCGCGCGCTCCTTGGCCCGCGGGAGATCCGGCTAGCCGATGGTGCTGCCCGGGAGGGCAAGCTCGCTTAGGTAGGAACCAAGCTGGAAGCCGGGCGGCAGGTTCCTGCTGACCTTCGCGGTGGCGTCGCTGTAGACGAGGAGCACGGTGAGGCCGACCGGATGATAGGCGGCGCCGAGTACGTCAGCCGTGTCGTAGACCGCCACGGCGGCGCCGTCGCCGTACCTGGCGGTCAGGCTCGGCAGCTGAGACATCGCCCGGCCGGACGCCACGAAGTACAGGTCGACGTCCGCGGCAGCGGCCTGACCCGCCAGGCGGCGCAGCGCGGTGCCGCAGCCGCAGTTCGCGGGCACCAGCGCCAGGGCCGAGCTCACCAGGGTGCGCACGGCGACGGTTCTGCCGTTCACGGATACGGTTCCCTGCGGAAGGGTAGCCAGCTCGCCCGGACCGCCGGACGCCCCCGGGGACTGCGGCACGGTCGGCGCCGAGGCCGGGCTGATGGTGATGACAGAAAGCATCGCCCCGGCGAGCATGGAAAGCGCGACGCAGGTCGCGATCAGCGGCAGGATCGCGGCGTGTCCCCCGTGTTCGCGCCGGCCGAACGGGCGGAAGACCCGCATGAGCCGCTGCCGCCGCCGCCTGGCCCGCAGTTCACGGTGGTAAGCGAGCACGTCGCGATCGAGTTCCCTGGCATCGTCCGGGATCACGATGTTCACCGGGGGCAGGTTGCCGTCGTCCCGCCCTGGCTCGCTGGCGAAGCTCACAAGCACCCTCTTCCGGCTCCGGCCGTCCTTCAGGCCCGGAACCCTTTCACTACCCAGTATGGGCCAGCATCGGCCCGCGTGCCGACTCGCCAGCCGCGATTCCCGGAGCGGGCGCTGATCCTCAGGTAGACTGGAGATCCATCGTCAGCAGCGACGTGCGGGATCTTGATACTGGCGGCCATCACTGAGGCCGGTCGAGCGCAGTGGCTTGCTGAGCATCGTGCCCGGTCGGCTCATATGCCTGTTGAGGATACTGGCGTATGCTCGAAATTAGTGTATTGACCTGCATATTTGCCATCAAGGGCATTTTATCGGCGGTACGGGCCGTGGTAAGATAGCCTCCAGCGGAAGGGGTACTTGCCAGATGTCTTTCAAGGTCGGCGATACCGTCGTTTACCCCCACCATGGGGCTGCTCGCATCGAAGCCGTCGAGTCTCGCACCATCAAGGGCGAGGAGAGAACCTATCTGGTCCTGAAGGTCGACAAGGGAGACCTGACCGTACGGGTGCCCGCGGATAACGCGGAACTTGTAGGTGTGCGGGATGTGGTGGGCCAGGAAGGGCTAGAGCGGGTGTTCGAGGTGCTCCGCGCGCCGCACACCGAAGAGCCCACCAACTGGTCGCGGCGGTACAAGGCCAACCTGGAGAAGCTCGCGTCCGGCGACGTCAACAAGGTCGCCGAGGTCGTCAGGGATCTGTGGCGCAGGGACAAGGAACGCGGCCTGTCCGCCGGCGAGAAGCGGATGCTCGCCAAGGCCAGGCAGATCCTGGTGAGTGAGCTCGCGTTGGCGGAGAAGACCAACGAGGACAAGGCAGAAGCCCTGCTCGACGAGGTGCTGGCCATTTAGCGGCCGCTCCGCCAGCCAGCGGCCCGCTGGTACTGTGCTGCGGTGGAGAGCATACCCCGGGTAGGGTTTGGCGTTGACGTGCACCCGTTCGAGGCTGGCCGCATTCTGTACCTGGCAGGCCTGGAATGGCCTGGTGAGACTGGCCTGGCTGGACACTCCGATGGTGACGCTGCCGCCCACGCGGCCTGCGACGCGTTGCTGTCCGCGGCCGGGCTCGGCGACCTCGGGGCGCATTTCGGCACGTCACGCCCGGAATGGGCAGGTGCGCCCGGTGTCGCGCTGGTGCGGGAGACCGCGCGCCTGGTCATCGAGGCGGGGTTCGTCATCGGGAACGTGGCCGTCTGCGTCATCGGGAACCGCCCGAAGATCGGGCCGAGGCGCGACGAGGCCGTCGCCGTGCTGAGCGAGGCGCTGGCGGGTGCGCCGGTGAGCCTTTCGGCGACCACAACCGACGGGCTCGGGCTGACGGGGCGCGGCGAGGGCATCGCGGCGATGGCCACCGCACTGGTCTGCCTGTCTGCCTGATGGGACGGCGCCAGCGGCGGTGCGTCCACACGACCTGGCCGGCCTGGCTGAGCTGCTTGTCAGAGTGACGTGGGCTACTCTTCGTCATCTTCGGGTGGAATGGGGGTGGCGCGGACCCGGTTCAGGTGCGGGACGGTCGTGAACGGCGATGCGCGCAACGGTGCGTCCTCGTCGCCCGGCGCGGGCTGGCGGTGCCTGTCGTTCGCCCCGTTCTGGTCGTCCATGTCCCAGTAGTCGTGACGCCGCAGGGTTCCGGGGTCGCCGGAATCGGCGACGAGCTCATGCCAGCTGGGGATGGAAGACGCTTGCCGGGGCGTGCCCGTGAGCACATCAGCGTCCGTGCCGGTGTCAGCGCCGTCGTGCCCGGCAGCCCAGGGTGCCAGTTCCGGTGCGGGCGCGTAGCGGAACTGGGCTGCCGCGCTCTCGTCCTGCGCCGCTGCCTCCTGCGCCGCTGCGTCCGGAGTCGCGATCGCCTGCCATGCGGCGGGCTGGCCGTCCGGGCCGCCAAGCTCAGCCGCCGGTACCGTGGGCGGCGTCTCCTGGTCCGCGAAGGGCGGGAATGCCAGGGCCGGCGGGTGGTCCTGGCCGGCTTGCGGTCCGGCGAGCGCCGTGTCGCCGGACTCCGCCGGCGCCGCCTGCGCGTCCGGCATGACGGCGACGGGCAGCGCCGGCGCCGACGGAGTGCGCGCGAGTTCCCGGGCCGGTCCTGTGCGGGCATGGTGGGCGCGTGACTGCCTGAGCATCGTCAGCATCAGGCTGAAGCCGAGCAAGACGAGCACCCAGGGGGCAGCGGCCACCACGCCTTCGGTCTGCCGCCGCGGCAGCGCGACGTTCATGGCGTGCACGGCGTCGGCCGCCCCTACGACGGCTACCACGAGGATGATCGTCACCCAGGCGTAGCACCGCGCCCACCAGCGCGCGTCCCGCAGCGTGACCGCGGCCGCGCAGGCGATGACCAGGACCGCGTCGAAGACCCCCGGATAGATGCGGGCGAGACGGGCGGACACGCCCGCCTGGAGCGCGATCGCGTGCACTCCGGTGTAGGAGAGCACGAACGTCGCCGCCGCCAGGGCGAGGACCACGATCACGACCGCCAGGTTCACCAGTCGGGCGGGCCACCCGCGGCGCGCAGCCGGTAGATGGACATTCATCGGGACGCCGTTCCAGACTTGCCAGAGGGGATATTGAGGGAAAACCGAACGAGCATCACGCTATCGGGATTAGTCCTGGATTGGAACGATTTCCTGCCCTTCGCGGCAACTGTGTCGCCCGCGGCCAGGCTCGCGGGCGCATACCGTACGCTGTTCAAGGTGACGCTCCGCCTGCACGACACCGCCGCCAGGGCCGTCCGCGCGTTCGAGCCGATCGTCCCCGGGCAGGCGTCCGTCTACGTGTGCGGCGCGACGGTCCAGGGCGTCCCGCACATTGGCCACATGCGTTCGGCCGTGTGCTTCGACATCCTGGTCCGCTGGCTCGAGGCGTCGGGTTACCGCGTGACCTACTGCCGGAACGTGACCGACATCGACGACAAGATCCTGCGTGCCGCCGACGCGGAGGGCGTCCCCTGGTGGGCGCTCGCGGAGCGTAACCAGCGGGCCTTCGCGAGAGGTTACGACCTGCTCGGCTGCCGCCCGCCTGATGTGGAACCGCGGGCGACCGGGCACATACCGGAGATGATCGCGCTGATCCGCAGGCTTGCCGATGGCGGGCACGCGTACGCCGCGGGCGGCGATGTGTACTTCGACGTGCACGCCGCGGCGGGGTACGGCGCCCTGTCCGGACAGCGCCTGGCGGACATGCGCGCTGCCGAGGACACCGACAGCGCGGCCGGCAAGCGCGACCCGCGGGACTTCGCCTTGTGGAAGGGCGCGAAACCGGGGGAGCCGTCCTGGCGGACGCCGTGGGGTCCCGGCCGCCCCGGCTGGCATCTGGAGTGCTCGGCGATGTCGACAAGGTACCTCGGGCCCGCGTTCGACATCCATGGCGGCGGCATCGACCTTCTCTTCCCGCATCACGAGAACGAGCGCGCGCAGTCGGTCGCCGCCGGCGATGATTTCGCCAGGTACTGGCTGCACAACGGCCTCGTCGCGATGGCCGGGCAGAAGATGAGCAAGTCCGTGGGAAACGTCCTGCTCGCCGGCGAGCTGCTGAGCCGCGTCCGGCCGCAGGAGCTTCGGTACTACCTGGGACAGGCGCACTATCGCTCGACGCTGGAGTACTCCGACGAGGCGCTGGACGAGGCTGCCGCGGCCTACCAGCGGATCGAGCGCTTCGTGACGCGCGCGCAGCGAGCGCTCGGCGCTGACCCGGGCGCCCCGAGCGCGCCGGGCGGCCTGAGCGCGCCGGGCGGCCTGAGCGGCACGCCCGGGCCGGGCGCCGCGTCCGGGCCTGGCCTCCCGCTCTCCTTCACGGACGCGATGGACGACGACCTTGCCGTTCCCGCCGCGCTCGCCGCGCTGCACGCCACCGTGCGGGACGGCAACTACGCGCTGAGCGCGGGAAACAGGGAAGGCATCGCCGGGTGCCTGGCGCGGGTCCGGTCGATGCTGGCGGTGCTCGGCCTGGACCCGCTGTCACCGGCGTGGCACGAAAGAGACTCAGGTGACAGGCTGTACCAGGCGGTCGACGGACTGGTCCGGCTGGCGCTGCGGCAGCGGGAGACGGCACGCGCCCGGGCCGACTATGCTGCGGCGGACTCCATCAGGGACGCCCTCGAGAAGATCGGGGTAGTGGTCGAGGA
The DNA here is from genome assembly GCA_027314595.1 of Actinomycetota bacterium. GTDB lineage: Bacteria > Actinomycetota > Actinomycetes > Streptosporangiales > Streptosporangiaceae > Trebonia. The sequence continues at coordinate 26,893 of DAHVAN010000311.1, forward strand.
CACCCCGGAAGGCCCGCGATGGGAGCTGAAGCGATGATCGGGCGGAGGAAGCGATGAGCGGGCGGCGGAAAAGCGAAGGCTCGAACGGAAAGACGCCGGGTGGCGGTGGATACACCAAGTCCGGCAAGCCCCGCCCCGGCACGGGCGGGAACCGGCGGGATCGTCTTGAGGGCAAGGGACCGACCCCGCCGGCCTACATGCGTCCTGGCCATCCCGCGCAGCGGGCAGTCGCGGCGCGCGCGGCCGCCGCGGGCCGGCCACCTCAGAAGGCGGGAGTGGGGCGCCGGACAGTCAGTACGCGACGTTCGGACTATGAGAAGGAGAACCCGGCACCCCGGGGCAGCGGCGACGGACCGGAAATGGTCGCGGGCCGCAACCCGGTGGTCGAGTCGCTGCGGGCCCGGGTGCCGGCGATGGCGCTGTATGTGTCCGGGCGGGCGCAGGAGGACGAGCGCGTCGCGGAGGCGGTGCAGCTAGCGGCCGGGGCGGGCATCGCCGTGCTCGAAGCCGGCCTGTCCGAGCTTGACCGGCTGACCGGCGGCGCTGTGCACCAGGGCGTGGCGCTGCGGGTGCGGCCCTACGAGTACGCGCACCCGGACGACCTCACGCAGCGGGAGACCGGGACCCCGCCGCTGATCGTCGCGCTTGACGGCGTGACCGACCCGCGCAACCTCGGCGCCGTCGTCCGGTCGGCCGCCGCGTTCGGCGCGTCCGGTGTCGTGGTGCCGTCCCGGCGCAGCGCGGGAGTCAGCGCGGGCGCGTGGAAGGCGTCGGCGGGGGCGCTGGCGCGGCTGCCGGTGGCGCGCGCCGTCAACCTGACCCGCACGCTCGAGGCGTACAAGCAGCGCGGGCTGTTCGTCGCCGGGCTGGACGCCGCCGGGCCCACCGACGTCCACGACATGTCGATCGCGGACGGGCCCATGGTGCTGGTGGTGGGGTCTGAGGGACGCGGACTGTCGCGAGTGGTGGCGACCGCGTGCGACATGCTGGTGCGAATCCCGATGGCGGGCGCCACCGAGTCGCTGAACGCCGGGGTGGCCGCGTCGATCGCGCTCTATGAGATCGCCAGCGTCCGGTCTCGGCTTCCATGACCGGCGCCCGCCTGACCGTTGCCGCCTGAGGGGGCGGAATGGCTGACCGGGGGATCGCGGTGGCGTTGGCTGGCGGGTTTGAGCCGTAGCCGCGGCGGGCGGCGGGCTCGCCGGGCACCCTGCGCTGGACGGACCCGCCGCGGTAGCCGCTCCCGGCCACTGGCCGGGAACCGGTACGCTGGCAGCATCCGGTGCGCTCCGGTGACAAGAGCGTACCCGCCGGTGTAGCTCAGCAGGCAGAGCGTCCGCCTTGTAAGCGGCAGGTCAGCGGTTCGAATCCGCTCACCGGCTCCACGTGAAGTGTCAACCGTCAGCCCTCCTGCCTGCGGGAACGCAGGAAGAGAGGGAACCGGCATGACGCAGGCACTGCCCGCGAGTTTCAAGATCCCCACAAAATCCCCACAACCGGCCCGTAAGGCTGCCCGGCCCGCCGGCCGACGGGCACCCGGCCGGATCCTCGTGACCGGGACCGGCCGGGCAGCCACCCGGGGCGGCGGCGAGGTCATCGAGCTGGAGCACGGCATCACCGTCTACCCGGCCCGTGCGGAACCCGGCCGCTGGCGGGCGGTCTGGTACGAGGACGGCCAGCGGCAGCAGTGCGAGGCGGCCAGCGAGAACAAGCTGGCCGCCAGGCTGGAGAAGGTCACCGAGCGGCTGGCGGCCGGCGCGCCGGGCATGAAGCGGCCCGGCGCGGACCTGATCGCCTGGTATCTCGACCCGGACCGGCTCCCCGTCGCCGGGCGGTGGTCCCGCAAGCATGCGCACACCCAGCGCCGGCTGTGCGAGCGGTTCGCGGCCCCGGTCATCGGCGCGGTCGCCTGCCAGGACATCACGGCCGGCCACATGCAGAAAATCGTCAACGCGGCCCCCACGGCGGGGGAAGGCGACCGGGTCCACCGGATGATCTCCGCCCTGGTCAGTGCCGGCCTGGATGGCGGGTACCTGGCTGACCCGCGGCTGGCGGGGGTGCACTGGCAAGCAGGCAACCGTGCGCTGCCTGCGGCCCGGGTGAGCACAGCCGGGGAATCGGGGCTGTGGGTCGACCCGGCCGAGATTCCTTCTGAGGGTGACATCGGCAGGCTCGGCCGGGCGCTGGCCGCGGGGCGGCACGGCGAGCGGGATGAGCTGATGGCCAATGTCGCCGCCTACAGCGGGCTGCGGTGGGGCGAGCTGACCGCGCTGACCATCGGCCAGGTTGACACCGGCAGCCGGGTGATCACGGTGGACCGCAAGGTGGTGGAGGTTGCCGGGCACCTGTATGTCGAGGCGCCGAAGAACCGCAAGTTCCGCCGGACGATCTACCCGCGCCGCACGCCGGCCGGGTACCCGCTCGCCGATCGGCTCGCCGCCCGCATCGAGGCCGCCCGCGCCGGGCAGGACGCCGGCACTAACCCGCTGGGGCTGATCTTCCCCTCCCCGGCAGGCAAGCACTGGCGGTCGTCCAACTTCCAGCGCACCGTCCTCAGGCGCGCCTACCTGGCCGCCGGGTGGCGCGACGGCGACGGCAACGGCCGGTGGACGTGGCACAGCCTGCGGCACGTGTTCTGCACCACCGCCCTGTTCACCTGGAAGCTCGACCCCACCGACGTGTCCCGGATGGCCGGCCACGCCAACTACCGCATCACGCTCGACATGTATGTCGGCTCCACCGCCGGCGTGCTGGACCGCGCCCGCACGGCCACCGAGTAACCACGCCCGGCCGCGATGAGGGACGGGCATGGTCCACGCAGGCCGTGACCTGCCCGGTTCCTCCTCGCCCCTCCAGGGGGGACAGCATGCCTGACACTGATCTCCAGCAGCCCGTCCCCGGCCCGCTGCGCGCGGCAGCCGATGCCGCAGAACTCGCGTGGGCAGCGTCCGGGCTGGTCACCGCTGACGGGTATCACCTGCTCCGGCTGGACTTGGACAGGTGCGGCACCCACACGGGCAACCAGCAGGCCGTGAACACGGCCATCGGCTGCAACCTGCGCGCCTTCGGATACCCGCCCGGGCCGTTCGGCTCGGGCGGCGCATGGCTCGTCACCGGCTACCGCGGGCAGGACCCGGGAGCGGGCCGGTGACCGCGCTCGCCGCCCCGGCCGTCACGAGCCGCTGCCTGCCCGCCGTCAGCGGCGGCGTGGACCGCGCGATCCGCGTCTCCACCGCGGTCGTCGTGCTCGCCGTGGCGGGCATCGCGGCGTACATCTCCCACTGGCACGCCTACGCCGTCGTCCGCGAGTACGGCGAGACCGGCGTAACCGCCCAGCTCGAACCCGCCACCATCGACGGCCTGGTGTACGCGTCCTCCATGGTCATCCTGTACGCGGCCCGGCACCGCCTCCCGGTCCCCAGGCTGGCCCGCTGGATGCTCGCGCTGGGCATCCTCGCCTCGCTCGCCGTGAACGTGGCCCAGGGCTGGTCCCACGGGCTGGTCGGCGCGGTCGTCGCGGCCTGGCCGGCGGTCAGCCTGGTGGGGCATCCTGGCGGCCACCTTCGGGCAGTTCCGGGACTGCGGACAGGGTCGTGATGAGTGCGTCGTCTACTGGACCGGCTCGCGGGACACCGCGGGAGCAGTAGACGACGCAGTCATCCCAGTGCACCGGGCAGGCCCTGACTGGTACGAGACGGACCCGGCATGGGTCACCAGTTTCTTCCTGGAACTCCGCCGTGACAGGCGGATGGTGCGAGCGCAGGTCCACACCCACCCGGGGATCGCCTCGCACTCAGACACAGACGACCGCTACCCGCTGGCACCTAGCCCCGGTTTCCACTCCCTTGTCATACCGCGCTTCGGCATCGGCACCGTCAGGCTGAATGACGCGTACCTGGCCGTGCTGGAGGACGACGGCACCTGGGCGGAGCGTGACCCGGATACTGAGATCAAGGAGACCACGTGACGCCCGAGCATGCCCTCGACCGGACAGCGCGACTGATCCGCATGGACCTGTTCGCACGGGAAGTATCGATCAGCCAGATCATCGACGGCCTTCAGGGGACGACAGTTCTGATCCGTGCTGACCAGGCCAACCTGTCATCCCCCAACGGCCAGACGGCGCTCTGCACCTTGTTCAGCCAGATCGCCATGATGGGCATCGGCATCAACCTCGACATTCCCGACGTGCCGCTGCTGATCGCTCAGCCCCCTCTGAAGGGAACCCGGCTGCGCACGGCGCTCCTGGACTACGCGACCGACCTCATACCCGGTAGCCGCTGCGGAACGGGACTCCGGAACACCGACCTATCGTTCGCACTTGGCGACACCGCAACCGACGACCTGCACGTCATCCGGGTGACTGGCGGCGACTGGTCCTGCGCCATCGGACCGGCCAGGCAGACTCCGCCCCGCCGCTGGCAAGGCACGTGGCCGGTCGGCGCCATGCTCGCCGCCGCCGCAGCCGCCCCCGACGCACTTCGAATAGCCGTAATGCGGATCGCCTCCGCCTCTGGACGCGAACCGACCCGGGAATTCCGCATCAGCCCTGGGCTCCCCGTCAGGATCGACCTGTCCAGCCGGGCTATCCCGTGGGGCGCCTCGACCTTGGGCGCGTCGACATCATCAGCGGCGGCGCCATCACCAACGCGACCATTTACGCGCTGCTGCGGATCCCAGGATTGTCCGGCCTGCTGCGTGTCATCGAACCAGAGGACCTGGACCTCACGAACCTCAACCGCTACCCGCTCGCGCGATACTCAGACCTGGAGCAAGCGAAGGTATCCGTTCTTGAGGGATACTCCCGAGACGGCCTGCAGATCTCCGGCATCCAGGGTCGTTTCGATGACTCGTGGCCAAACCTGCTGGGCGGCCTCGCGCCGCGGGTACTGATCGGCGCAGACCAGATCCCAGCCCGATGGGCAGTCCAGCGTGCCGCACCCCCGTGGCTTCAGGTCAGCGGAACCAGCCACCTCCTGACGATGTCCTCGAGCCATCATCCAGAGGGACCTTGCGCAGGATGCGCCCACCCCAAGGACGAGCATGGAGATGACCCCATTCCGACCATCTCGTTCGTCTCGCTGTGGGCCGGGATACTCCATGAGACCCAGCAAGGTTATCCAGCAGCCGAGCGCAACTTCATCCGGTCAGGCGTGATGTCAACGCTGAAGTCTTCACCGAGTACCTGCGACAGCCTGGACAGCATCGTGAACGATGGCTCGTGCTCTCCCGCCTCCAGTCGCGCAATCGCCGACTGGTGCATCCCCAGCATCCTGGCCAGTGCCGTCTGAGATAGGTCGTGCTCCGCGCGGTAGCCGACTACGCGGACAGCGACGTCGTTGGCGAACCTCGTCCGCTCGTACTCGCGGCGGTACTCCAGGGATTCGCGCATATGGCGCTCGTGGATGGCGTGAGCGGAGAGCCTGTCAGTCATCGTCGTCACCTTCCCTCATTTTCTTTCCATCTGGCTAGGCGTTTGGCTGCATCCAGGCAGGCCCGCATGAACTCACGCGGGTTCGTCTCGCCGTCTGGGGCGATCGCAGCGATCTTGAATTCGTCTGCACCGATCCGCGTGTAAATCGGCCGCCACGGGCAGTCGCCGCGCCGTGGCCGTAGCTCCCACCAGGACCCATCGACGCCCTTGACGGGAGCGCAATGCGGCGCTGGCAGGCGGACCCCTGCCGCCTCGAGCTTTTCCACGGCATGCTGGATGGCCACTTGCTCAAGGGCTGGGAGCGACTCCAGCTCATCCGCTGCCGCCTCAAGGTAGGAGACCTGCCACACGCCCATAACTATAACAAGATTGTTATTGCAGGCGGCGGCGCGGCGGCAGCTCCCGCTGCACGGAACCAGCAAGGGGCGGCCAGCAGCAAGTTAACGGCCCCAGGAAGGTAGCAGTCACGCCCGCGCTCCCGGCGCGTTACCTCAGCTTGTGCCATGTGCAGCTCTGGTCTCGGTCCACCGCGACGAAAGCGCACTCGTCGCTGTGCGTAGTCAACATCGGTGACAACATAGGCGGCTGCTAGCCACCCGGTCGCAGCCTGGACGTGGCGAGCATCTGAGGTGTTCGACCACCACATCCTGCGGGCTCGGCCGTAAGTGGAAGGCGGCAGGCCGCCGTCCACCATGTCGGCGATGTCGTCCATGCCGACGTCGAGATGCTGCTCATCGCTGTCGCGGAGGAATCTGCACAAGGGGTCATACTTCGCCATGACTCTGATTCTTCTCGCAAGCAGCCCGGGTACGCGGCCCCTGCGAGAACAGCGCCGCGCCGAGGATTCCCCGCCTTGGCCACCGAGAGCCTGGTGCCGCCTGTTGCGGGGAAGACCGTGCTGACTGCCTAGCAGGCGGTACCCTCGCGTGGGCCGCCGCCGCCGTGTACCGGCAAAGCGCCCACCTCCTCGCCCGCCTCGACCGGCCAATGCGGGCCAGCCAGTTGGAATTGACTGCCCACCGGCTCGGCTGCAGCAGCCTGGCCGTCCGCATCGCAGGCGCCGCACCCGACCGGCCCTGGCACACCCGCTGGTCCCACGGCCAGGGAGCCGTCGCCCACCAGGTCCTCACCGGCCACGAAGGCCCGGTGAACGCGGTGGCGGCCGGGGCGCTGCCGGACGGCACCCCGGTCGTCATCAGCGGCGGCGCCGACGGCACGGTGCGGGTATGGCGGACCGCGGGCGGCACCCCGGTCGGCGAGCCGCTGCGCGGCTACGGCGGCGGGGTGTTGGCCGTGGCGACCGGGGCGCTGCCGGACGGCACCCCGGTCATCATCAGCGGCGGCGCCGACGGCACGGTCCAGGTGTGGCGGCTCGCGGGCGGCACCCTGCTTGTGCCTCCGCTGAACCTAGCCGAATCAGTACACGCTGTTGCTGTTCACGGCAACGTCATCATCACTGCGGCCGGGGCTGACATCGCCGTCCACCAGCCAGCACTCCCGTGACCAATGCGCTGTAGTTGCCGTACGGGCAGTCTCTGCTAGCAGCTGCCGCGCGACTCAAGCACGTTACCCGGTACATCGCCCCGGCATAGAGGGAGGCGGCATGGCACGGCGGATCACGATCGGCTCCGGCGAGAACCAAACCGACGAGGAATACGTCGACCGCACGAACGGCAACTGGGCCGCCCTGAAGACCCGGCACCCCGATGCCGGCTTCCACCTTAGAAGCGACAGCGTCACCACGGTGCCGTACCCAGCGACCGGCGGGCTGTTGTGTGTTCAAGGGGAGCAGGTGGCGTCATCGGAGTTGAGCGTGTGGTCGCGTTGAAGGAATGCCCTGACTGACTGATCGGCGTCTACGCCATCCGAGCCTCGCATGTACTGCTCGTCGATGTCCGCCACAGCAGGCGGTGATCGGCGATCCGCCAGGTGTACTGTCGGTGCTACAGCGGCACGCGGAACTGCCTCTCGCCCTGGACGAGCTGCTTAAGATTTCGTCTCGCGCATCTGCACCGCCTGAGAATAGGCCCGGCCCAACGGTCCATCGACCAGATCGCCTGTCCACTCAGCGTCTTGCCTGGTCGCGGCGCTGTCGCTATGTCCCATGGTAAGGAGAGGCTCAACGATGGTCAGATGACTGAGGCGGCGCCGGAACGAATGATATGCGTGCGGGCAGCCGGGGACTGGCGACTCAGCTAAGCCATGCGTATATCAGCCGATCGGGCGCTTCGTCTCCATGCGAGTGCGTGACGGCAGGTGATCGTGCCTTGGAATCCTGGGGCACGGCGACTTCGGTCTGCGCCGGGTTCTCACCACGGCCGCCGGTATCCGCGACCGGATCCGCCGCGCCTGGGCGTGGGCCCGGAAGGCGCCCGGCAGCGGGCGACTGAGTACGACAGCTCGTGCGCGATCGGGTCGGTCTCGGATAGCGTCGCGTCATGGCAGGCAGATTCCGGTCCGGCGATCACCTGAAAGTGCGCCGCCCGCGCGGCTACGACCATCACGGCATCTACATCAGCGACGACCGGGTCATCCAGTTCGGCAGCGGCATCACGCTCACCGACAAATCCCGCACCGCGGTCAGCGCGGTCACCCTCGCCGAGTTCGTACAGGGCGGCACCGCGAAGGTCGAACGCCATGGATACGAGAGCATGCTGGACACCGGCTACCACCCGCCCGCTGACGAAGGATGGAAAGTCGTCGCCCGCGCCGAGTTCCTGCTCAAGCTCCAGCACCGCCTGCCATACAACCTGATCGGCCACAACTGCGAGATCATCGCCAACATGTGCGCCAGCCAGAACTGGACCGAGAGCTACCAGGTGCGCCGGTGGTTCGGCCGCAAGGCCGCAGTAGACTAGACGCAGTGCTGCTCTTCGGCATTGCGGCCCTCTCCCGGGCAGGTCGGCCACTCCCACGTTGGGCAACGCCGGCCATCATCGTCTGGATGGTCGGCGGCTACGCCGCGATCGCTACCTACAACGATCAGATCCGACGGCTCTGGAAAGAGATCGGCGACGACTGGCTCGCCCACGAGCGCATGCTCGACAAAGGCCACCCCGATAGCAGGTCCTAGACCAGGGAAAGCCGCGCAGCAGCGAGAACCGCCTTACCTGCATTTGCCGGTGACCGCGAGTGCGCGGTTTCCGGGGTTTTGCGGTCATGGTCGACCCTGGTGGCTTATTCGCTGGTTATGCGGCGAGGCTGAGTTCGAGTCGGGCGAGGTGGCTGGTTCGTCGCCGGTCGAGCGGGTTTCCGTTCCAGTAGGCGCAGAGCCGGAGGAGGTTGAGGGCGACGGCCATGAAGG
>DAHVAN010000461.1 GCA_027314595.1 Actinomycetota bacterium
CTATCAGCGTCGCCATCATCGCCGACCTGGTGTGCGCGGCCAGGGCGAGCGCGGCCACCAGCATCCCCGTTCCGAGCGCGGCGTTGCGCACACTGCGCACCAGGCCCATGGTCTGCGCCCAGTCAGGACCGGACGCCGACCCGGAGACCAGCGACTGGAGCAATCCCGGCGTGCACTGGTCGATCAGCCGCAGCAGGCAGGTCGCGACCAGGAAGACCCGGAAGTTGGTGACGAATGCGTACCCGGCGTAACTAGCGCCGCGCAGCACGAGGACCGTTGTGTAGACCGGGCGCAGGCCGTACCGGTCCGCGAGTCGGCCGACCGGTACCGCGCCCAGCAGGCCGAACACACCCGCCGCGGACATCGCCAGTCCGACAGCGCGGGCGCCCAACCCGACGACGGACACGAAATAGATCGTCGAGGTGGTCAGCATTAGCCCGGTGCCGAACGAGTCGATGGCCGCCCCGAACGCCAGACGGTGCCGCAAGGCCCCCGGCGGGGTCGGGGCCGCACGCGTATCGGCTCTGAGCGGCGTCTCGTTCACCGCGCAGCCACCGTCCGCGGCGATGCCCACCCGCCGGTCGCGTGATCGGCGTGCCACTCCAGGACCCGCGCGCCGCCGGGAGGGAGGAAAGGCAGGCCAGCCCACTCCCTGGCGGGCAGCCCGAGCAAGGTCCCGATGATGGCCAGCGCCGTGTTGCCGTGCGTCACGGCCACTACGGCAGGTCCGCGTCTGGCCGCCACGGCGGGGCCGATGCTGGACACGGGCCCGCCGGAAACCCGGATCTCCGGGCCGGGCGGGCGGCCGACGTACCGCAACAGCGCGGGTACCGCCCGGGCCGCTACCGCTTCGAGGCCTTCGCGGCCATCGAATCGGCCGATGTCACCAGCCGCCCAGCGTTTGTAGCTCTCGGGGAAGCGCCGGGCTGCCTCCTCGCGCGTCAGTCCCTCCCACGCTCCGAGGCCCTCTTCGCGCAGGCCGTCTTCGACGGCCGAAACGGCGCCGAGCACGCCCGCGATGATGGCTGCGGTCTGCGCCGCCCTGGCCTGCGGGCTGGTGATGACCCGGACTCGGCCGGTGAACGACGGCTCGCCGCTCAGCATGCGAGCCGTCGCGGCGGCCTGCGCCCGGCCCGCCGGGTTGAGCGGGATGTCAGCGGCCCCGGTGAACCGGCCGGCCGCTGACCAGCCGGTGCTGCCATGCCGCACGATCGCGAGCCTCACAGCGGCGGGCTCAGGTCCGGGCACTGGCACCGCCGGACACGTCGATCGAGCTGCCGGTGATGTAGGAAGACAATGGCGACAGGAGCAGCAGGACAGCCGGCGCCACTTCAGCGGGCGTGCCGGGCCGGCCGACCAGCACTCCCCGGCGCCGTGCCTCCGTGTCGCACCACTCCTGGAAAGGCTGTCCGGAACCGGACGCCCGATGCCGGTCGCGCTGACGCCCGGTCATGATGGCGCCCAAGCTGATCGTGTTGACCAGGATCTTTTCCGGGGCCAATTCGACCGCGAGGGACCGGGCCAGGCTGGCCACAGCGGCGCGGCTCGCGCTCACGGCCGCCATGTCGGCTTCCGGGGCGTGTGCCGTCACGCCATTGATGATCACGACTCGGCCAGCGTCCGACTGGCGCAGGGTCGGCAGCGCGGGGCGCACCAGGTTCAGCACCGAGTGAATCTTCACTGCGAACTGGCCGTCCCAGATAGCCGACGGAGTGGCCAGCACGCCCCCGGTCGTGCCGGCCCCGGCATTCGCGACCAGGCCGTCCAGCCGACCGAACCGCGCCGCGGCCTGGTTCACCGCCTGATCGAGATGGGCGGCGTCGGTGACATCGGCGACGGTGGCCAGCAGCCGCCCGCGTGCATCGGCGGGCAGCTCATCTGAGATCCGTTCCAGGGCTGCCCCGCCCCGGGCACAGCCGGCCACGAACGCGCCCTCGCTGAGCAGCGCCGCCGCGACAGCCTGGCCCACGCCCCGGCTGATCCCGGTCACGTAATAAGCGCGGCCGGCCAGATCCAGATCCATCAGCGCTCAGCTCCCGTCGCCGGCGCGCATGTTCTCGCTCAGCCAGGCTGCCACATCATCGTAGATCCGCCGGAGTCCGGCATTGCTGCCGGACAGGAGCAGCGCGCTGACAACATAATCGGAGATCTTAGCGGCCGGCCTACACTGATCCGGGGTCATCTGGCTGCGGCGGGCCGCGAACGTCACGACGCCGGGCAGGTCGCAGGTCAGGCCGTCCGGCAGGTACCGATGTGACCTCGGTACGAGAATGTCGCCGTAACGCGGCCCGGCGTCGGTGCGGGCGGTCGTCGTGTCGGTGCCCGCCTGACCGAGAGCGGCGGCCCGCTCCAGGTCGACGCCGAGGACACGGCGGGCGATGTCGGGCAGGAAGCCGCCACCGCTCCGCGCGGCGATCTCGCACAGCATCGGGCCGCGCGCCGCGTCGTCGAACAGCTCGCAGTGAAAGCTCATCGTGCCGCCAGCGGCTGGCAGCGCGCGGAGCAGGTCCCGCAGGTAAGCGCGGGCGGCGCTGGCGCGCGGATCGCCGGGATCCAGCAGCAGGATCCCGTGCGGGCGCAGCTCGGTCAGGGAGCTCAGGCAAGTCCGGGTGTATTCGCCCACCATGACGGTGACGACCTCACCGTCTGTCATGAGCCCGTCCGCGGACAGCATGGGCGCGCCGATGAATTCTTCCGCGAGGTAACCCGCCGGGCTGTCGCAGGACAGCGCGGCGGCGTCGATCCATGCCTCCACCGCCTTGACGTCTTCCAGCAGGCGGACCCCGGCCGAGCCGGAGCCATCGGCGGGCTTGATGATGACCTGGTTCCTGTGCGCGGCGGCGAAGTCCGTGAGGTCATGGACGGAGCTGACCGACCTGAAGTCCGGCACGGCGAGCCCCGTGGCGCGCGCGTGCTCCTTCATGACCGTCTTGTCGCGGAACGCGCGGGCTGAGGCGACTCCCTGACCGGGCAGGCCCAGCCGTTCCCGTAGTTCGGCGGCGCGCAGCAGATCGCATTCGCTCAGCGCGACGATCCGGTCAAAAGGCCGCAGGGCATGGCTGGCGAGCAGCGCCTCGTCAACAGCACGGTTGGTCTTCCAGTCCGGGAACAGGCGCACGGCGCCGGGTGCGAACTCGTGGGCGCCGGACGCCAGGAACTCCCGGGCCGCCTCCGTGTCCTCGGCGAACAGGACCAGGTCCCGGCCGGCCAGCCACTGGTCGTACCGGTGGGTTGCCAGCGGCTTCTTCGATAGGACCGCGACGTTCATGTCCAGCGGCATTCGCGGCTCCACCAGGCGGTCGTTTCCGTGATCCGGTCCTCCAGCTCCCGGCAGGTGCCCGCTTCGACCAGTGCCGTCGCCGCGCAGTCTCCGACCTCGGCCATGCCATCCGAGATCTCCCCGGGAGCCAGGTCCAGGTCGATTCCCACGCCGGGGACCGGACACGGACCGGGCGGAGTGAATCGGCCCCGGCCGCGGGGCAGCATGATCCAGCCACGCGGCCGGTCCGGCCCGCCGGGCGGCGCGGACGGCCCGATCGGCAGGCCGGCCTGGCCGCGCAGGTTCTGCCGGGACAGCTGCGGTCCGAAGGCCCGCAGGTACGTGTCGGCTACCCGGCCGCCGCCGGTCCGGCAGGCAACCTCGCACAAGATCGGCCCGCGCTCGGCGTGCAGCCACGCTTCCAGGTGGAAGCTCATCGGGAACGCGCAGCCCGGTAGTGCGCGGTGCACGGCGGCCGCGAAGTCCCTGAGCACCCCAGTGGCTGGATCGTCCGGGGCGAGCAGCCTGCTGGACAGGGCTGACAGCGATGCCAGTGACTCGGCGTTGCCGCCGCTGTACCGGCTCGGCCAGCAGTGCAGCACCTCACCTCCGGCGACGATCCCGTCAACATGGCAGAACGGCGCGTCGATGAACTCCTGCGCCAGCCACCGGTCCGCCCGCCCGCCCACCGCGGGCATCGCGCCGCCGGCCAGGAACGCGGTGAGCTCCTCGCGCGACCGCAGGATGGCGACTCCGATCGACGCGGCCTCCCGGCGCGGCTTGACGACCACCGGCAGCCCGGCGTCGGCGACGAAGTCCAGGAGGTCAATGGGGCCAGCGATGGCCCGGGACCGGGGAACTGCCAGGCCCGCGCCGACGGTGGTGGTCACCATGACGAGCTTGTCGCGGTAGGCGAGCGCGGAACGCATGTCCTGACCTGGCAGTCCGTGCCGTTCCCTGAGCTGCGCGCAGCGCAATACGTCATCTTCGCAGGAGCTGACGATCAGGTCCACACCGTGGCGCCGGGCGGCGGCGTCCGCCACGTACTCGGCGGCCCACGACCGGTAGTCAGGGACGGTGCGGATGTCCAGGTAGCGGCCGAGCACGTCCGGGCTGATGCTCTGGATCGCCCGAGGAGTCGTGATCAGCACGAGGCCGGACGCGACTTCCGGCAGCCATTCGTGCAGGGGGCGCTCGGCAAGCGGCTTCCGGGACAGTATCAGGATCTTAGCGGGCATGGCCGATGCTGGGCATGCCCAGCGGCGCCGGGGCCCGCGCGGGCGCCTGCCCGCCGGCCAGCTCGGGCTTCCACGCGGGCGAGGCGTTGCGGACGGGCGCCGGAGAACTCCAGTTCAGGCGCGCCGGGCAGGACGCGACCCCGTGATCGTCCATGATCTGCGGGTAAATCTCCCGCCGCCGGGCCACGCAGGCGAGCAAGCCGCCGTCATCAGGCAGCCAGCTGCCGAGGTACTCGTCAGAGAAGTTGCATACCATGGCGTGGCCGCACGGCTCGCAGTAGATCTTCGCGATGTTCGCGCAGTCCTTGACCACGAATCCGAGGTTCCTGGCTGGTGGGTAGCACGACACGGTGAGTTCCGGGCTGCCCGGCCGCTTAATCTCCTCGCAGAGTTCCTCCATGACCGACGTTAGCTGGTCGTACAGCCGCAGCGGGCTCAAGCTCAGCTCTGCCTGGTTCGCGGCGGCGAGCCCGGACGGTATCCACGGCTTGATCTGGACGACATCAACGCCGATGTCCCGCATGACCCGGTAGATCCGGGCCGCCTCATCGAAGTTGTGCCGGCCGAAGCCGATCCGCACAAACACCCACAGCCCCGCCTCCTTGGCGAGCCGGATATTGCGCAAGATCAGGTCCGCGTCGCCGGGCTTGGACCCCTTCATCAGAGCGGCGAGGCGGTCGGCGGCCATGGTGTTGCAGGTGATCTTCACGCCCGAAAGTTTCATGTCGACGAGCCTGGCGATGCGCCGGGTATCCAGCAGCGTTCCGTTGGTCACCAGCCTGGTGGTGACACCCCGTTCGCCGAGCGGCCGGAACACGTCCTCCACCAGGTCCATGGCCATCAGCGGCTCGCCGCCCGTGCCGTAGACCGCCTCGGGCTTCTCAGCCTCGTCCGGGGAGTCCATCCAGTCGAATAGCGATCTGGTGAACAGGCTCGTATCGAGCGGGTTGAGACGCTTGCCGATGTGGTCTTCATTGACGCAGAAGACGCAAGACCGGTTGCAGCCGTCCAGGAACTTGACCTCGACGCCGTCCACTGGCAGATAGGCCGCCAGGTCCGTCTGAGGAAGGTTCTTGACACGGAACTTGCGGTAAGGGTCACCTAACCTATTCCGAGCGTCATGCATAAACCGAGTTTAGCCCGAATAGGGGGCGGTTGGGTGTGGCTCCATGAGAGTGAGCTGGTTAGGCGGCAAGTCCGTAAACTCGCTGGTGTTCCCTGTTCAGGTGCCAGGGCCAGTATTCTTCGAAGTCGCCGTTGGCGTGGAGGGCTCGTAGTTTGAGGATGGCTTCGGCGCCGTCGAGGCTCCACCTAGCTCCTGTAATTCGAATCTGTCTTTGATTATGTGCCTGCATGCTCCTTCGATGATCCCGGTGGCGATCGGCCAGCCGCTGGCGAGGGCGGTGGGGTAGTCCAGGTAGGGGGCCTTGGCGTCGAGGTAGCCGGCGCAGGCGCCGGCTCCTTTGCGTTCCTTCTGGCTGTAGCCGTAGGTGGTGGCGCGGCGCCGGATCCCCGCGGCGACGTGGGCGGCTTTGCCTTCGAGGATGGCGGTGGCCCGGTCGGCGGCCCAGTCCGCGGCGTCGGGGTCACCGGGTTCGAAGAACGTCCACGCTGCTTTCCGCACATATTCGCGACATGTATGAAGTCGATGAGGATCGGGACGGTGACGCCGCGGGTCGTGGCTTCGGCGTTGACCGCGTCGATCTGGGTGTTGTTCCCGTCGAGGATGGCGATCCAGGTGCGCTGGTGGCCGGGGTCGCGGCGGTCCATGTCGTCGAAGCCGCCGGCGATGGCGGCGGGGATGTCGTTGGTGACCGACGCGGCCAGCCACTTGCCCTGCGTCTTCGGGGGATCCGCGCGGTCGCGGCCGGGCGGGCCGATGATGTCGGCGGGGGCGCGGGGCGCGGGGATGACGTCGGCGACGGCGATGACCTCGGCCATCCGCTTCCGCCCGTTCTTCTCCCCGGGTGACAGGCGGGCCTTGACCTTGCGTTTCGCGGCCGCGGCGGCCTTCGCGGTGGCGGGGCGCAGCGACTCCTCGCGCATCACGATGCCTTTCCCGTCAGCCTGGAGCATCAGCACCTGATCCGCCGGCGCCGGCGCCGGCTTGCGGGCCTCATAGAACGCGTCCACGTCCACGGCGGCTCGCATCGCCAGCTCTTCTGCCTGCCGTTTTCCGATCGTCACCCCGGTCGCGCGGGTGATCGCCGCCGCCGCCGCGTCATAGGAACCCCGCGGTGCCTCGATCGCCGCGAGCTTCCGCAGCCCGTGCGAGTGCTTCTCCCCGGGCAGGTTCAGCTCCTCGTCCATCACGTGCACGTTCGGCAGCCCGGGTGCCCGGTACGCGATCCTGTTCACCGTGACCTGCCCGAACACGGTCGCCAGCGGCCGGCCGTGATCTTCCTCGGCCCGGGTCCGCGCCGCCCCTTCCGGGCCGGCCACGTCCCGGCGGCGCGGCTCACGCAGCGCCCGCAGGTGTCCTAATTCGGTAACGGGCTTCCCGGCGCCGTTCGGGCCGAGGAAGCCGAACGTGATGCCGGCGGGCACGGCCAGGTCGAGACGGCCGACCACCCGGGTCGTCCCGTAGAACTTGTAGAGACCCTCGGTCTCGATCGCCATCATGCGCGGCCTCCCTGGCAGCGCACCGCCAGCACGGTGCGGAACATGCTCATGTCGTACGGCTCGCCGACCAGCTGGCCGTCGACCTCCACCCAGGCGTGGGCCGCGAACGGCTGGACCCGGAACCCCGTGCACCAGTCGGCCCACTGGCCCCGGGCCCGGCAGAGCAGCACCGTGGCCACCGACCGCTGCAGGCAGCCGAGGCCCGCGCACCGGGTGCTCACCGCCACCGTCAACTGCCTGGCCCGCAGGGCGTCGTCGTACCTGACCGGGACGGTTCCCCGGCTGATCAGCCTGAGCGCCCGCTGCAGCCGGGCCGGCGGCAGCACGACGAGGAGCCGCGCGGCGCCGACCGCGCACCGGGCCCCGGTCCCCCGGTACCAGGGCGTGCGGCCCACGTGCTCGGCGATGGCCGGCGCGGTCACGAGCTGACCTGGACCAGGTTGGCTGCCGCGAGCGCGTCGACCAGATTGAACATAATCCGTGTGGCTGCATAGTGGCGATACCACCTTGCCTGTACCTTGCCTGCGAGCACCAGCGGCTCTACCCCGGCATTGACCAGGGACAATACGCACTCGGTGCCTGACCGCCCGGCCTTCCCGGGCTGAGAGCGCCGCGCTGTGCCTCCCGGCCGGCTGCGGGGCCCCCTGAACTGCGGCTTCGCCGCCGCGAACGGGGGAAAACGCCACGTGGGACCGAAGCCCGCAGGGCCGGAAGTACGACCATTCGCCAATCCTGTCGGCAAACGGTCACCAGGGGTCGATCCCGGCCGAACGCAGTCGCCTGGACGTAACTAGTCACTTGCCTATTTACCAGTGTCGAACCCAGTCATCGGAGGACATGACTAGTTGACCATCGCCCTGGAAATTAGCGACCAGACTGCTCACTTCAGACGAGCTGCACCCGACTGAGAACTGAAACGCCCGCCGACCGCGCACCCGCACCGCCGTTCATTTATCGCGAAGGCGACCATCCCGCTGATGAGGAAGGCTGACCTGGCATTTCAGGATGCCTGAGCACTATCGTCGTCTCCCTAGTCACCGGACTTGGGTTCGCTGGCCTGTTGGCACGCTTGGCCGACAGCACCGCACTGCCGTCAGTCTACTGTCAGTCGTATAAAATGGTAGACTGAAGGTAGACTGAAGGTAGACTGACGTCCGGCGCATGATACAGAGCCGCGTACGCGGCTGGTGCGCCGGCATCCGCGCGGAAGTTGGAGACGCCGATGGATACTGAAGGTCTGAACCGTCTGGTGGCTGAGCTTCGCTCTGTCAGAGCGGACACGCACTCGGTCGAGGTGAAGTCGGCGGTTGGGAAGCTGCCGAAATCGCTGGCCGAGACACTCAGCGCGTTCAGCAGCAGCGCCGGTGGCACGGTGATCTTGGGACTGGACGAGGGAATGGGTTTCCGGCCAGCTCCCGGTTTCGACGCGGTGAAGACACGGGACGCGCTCGCACGTGCCTGCGCGGACGATATCCATCCTCCGGTACGGACTGTGATAGACATCCTCCCGTTCGAGGGCGCCCAGGTTGTGGTGGCCGAAGTTCCCGAGATCAGCCCGCTCAGCAAGCCCGCGTACGTACGTGGCCGCGGGGAGTACCAAGGATCGTTCATCAGGGGCGGGGACGGCGACCGGAAGCTGTCGGACTACGAGGTCGCGCTGTTGCACGCGAATCGGGGGCAGCCACGGGACGACAGGGAGCCAGTCACTGGGGCGTCGACCGCCGATCTGGACGATGACGCCGTCTCGGCGCTCCTGCAGCGGATGCGGCGGCGGCAGCCCCGGGCATTCCGCCTGGTATCCGATGAGGTGGCCCTGCGGCGGCTCGGCGTGCTGGTGCCAGAGGCCCCGGAGTCGGACAGGCTCGTGCCATCACTGGCAGGCATGCTTACGCTCGGGACCTACCCTCAGGAGTTCTTCCCGCAGCTGAACGTCACCTTCGTGGTGTTCCCCTCGGATCAGGCCGGCGTTGTCCCGGAGGGCGGCCCGCGATTCATCGACAACCGCTCGCTGAACGGCGCGATCCCCTGGGTCGTGTCCGATGCCGTGGACGCCATCACAAGGAACATGCGGCTCGCGGGCACCGTGCGGGGAGTCGGCAGGCAAGACGTATACGAGTACCCGGTCGAGGCGCTGCGAGAAGCGATCGTCAACGCCATCATGCACCGGGACTACTCACCGCCGTCACGAGGAGCACAGGTCCAGGTCGAGATGTACCCAAGCCGGCTCGTCGTGCGAAACCCCGGAGGCCTGTTCGGTCCCGTGGCCGAGGGCGAACTCGGCACCGAAGGAGTCACCTCCTCCCGCAACCCCGTCCTGTCAGCCTTGCTCCAGGAAGTGCAACTACCCGACAGCGACCGGGTCATCTGCGAAAACAGGGGTACCGGCATCCCCGCAATGCTCGAGCAACTGCGCCGCTCGGGCACCGCATCAGTGAAGTTCTCCAATGCGATCAGCCACTTCACCGCCACCTTCACCCGCGACGCACCTAGCAGCGACGAGTCTGGTGCAGGAAGAGGCTTTTCCCACGCGGGCGGAGACCTCGCCGGGCGGCCCGCCGAGATCCTGGCGCTCTTCACCGGCCAGCAGGACCTCACCGCCTCCGACATCGCCCAGGCCACCGGCCTCAGCAAGGCCATGACCAACCGCCACCTCGCCCGGCTCGTGACAGACGGACAACTAGTAGCGACCGCCCCACCCGCCAGCCGCAACCGCGCATACCGCCTGCCACCCAACACACCATGAGCCAGCAATGGCACCGACCACCTGGCGAAAGCATGCCACAGCGACTGCTGGCTCCGGCCGGGAGAATACCGGCTGGCGGACAGCGCCCGTCGTCCAGGCTTCACGCGGCTAGCCGTGCCATCGACCGCACCTACGCCATAGGACTAGTAAGCCGGTCGTGAGATTCGGTCGCAGTAGCGGCAGATGGAGTCGATGATCTGGTCGGGGGTCTTGGTCCACTTGAAGGGGCGGGCGGAGTCGTTCCAGAGCTTGATCCATTCCTGCAGTGCGGTGGTGAGGGCTTCGAGCGAGCAGAAGACGCCGCGGTCGAGGCAGCGGCGCTGGATCTCGGCGAACCACCGCTCCACCTGGTTGATCCACGATGAGTAAGTCGGCGTGAAGTGCAGGACGAACCGGGGGTGGGCCAGCAGCCACCTGCGCACGGCGGGGGCCTAGCTGCCACGCGTCGCGCCTGTTGCCCGGCGCCGCAGTGGCGCGCCAGCCTGCGAGGGTCTCCTCTATCAGTTCCGCCGCATCTGGGGCGCCGACGGCTGCCGCCTGATGCAACTCGCGGGCGGCAGCCAGCGACACGCTAGCTGCGGGCCGGCCGCTTCCGCTGCACGCGCAGCCGGCTCGTTCGTCGCGTAGCGCTGTGCTAGCCGACGGCGGTCGGCTCGCCGCGCAGGATCTCTGCCTCGGGTGCGGGCTCCCTGGCGAGCCTGCTCGGCCACCAGACCCACCGTCCCAGGTCCAGGTTGAGCGCGGTGACAAGCACCGAGCGCACCACGATGGTGTCGAGCAGGACGCCGAGGGCCACCGCGAACCCGATCTCCATGAAGGCGGTGAGCGGCAGCGTGGCGAGCACGGCGAAGGTGCCGGCGAGCACCGCGCCGGCCGAGCTGATCACCCCGCCAGTTGCGGCGAGCCCGGTAACCGCGCCGCACCGTGCGCCCTGCCGGGCAGCCTCCTCGCGGACCCGGGTCATCAGGAAGATGTTGTAGTCGATGCCGAGCGCGACAAGGAAAACGAAGACGAACAGCGGGAACGAGGTGTCCGCGCCGCCGAAGTGGAACACGTGGTCGAAGAACAGCGCGCTCACTCCGAGCGCCGACGCGAACGACAGCACCACCGTGGCCATCAGCATCAGCGGTGCGACGAGCGCCCGCAGCAGCAGCATCAGGATGATGAGCACCACGGCGAGAATGATCGGGATGACCAGCGCCCGGTCGTGCGCCGCCGCCCGCTGGACGTCCAGGTTGACCGCCGTGTTGCCGCCGACGATCGCGTCCGCCCCGGGTATCGCGTGCACCGCGGCGCGTGCCCGGTCGATAGTCGCATAAGCCGCCTGGCTGTCCGGTGCCGAGGTGAGCGTGGCCTGTAGATAGTCGTGGCCCGCCTCCACCCGCGGCTGCGTCACCCCGGTCAGGCCGGGCACCGAGCGCAGCGCGGCGGCGACCCGCGGCCCCGACCCGAGGTTGCCGAACACCTGGACCGGCTGCCCGGACCCGCCGGGGAAGTGCGCGTCGAGCACGGTCTGCCCGGCCACCGAGTCCGGCGTGCCGCGGAACCCTTGCGCGGTGGTAAGCCCGGCCGCGTGCAGCCCGGCGAGCCCGGCCGCCATCGCGCCGAGCACCACCACCGCGGCGATCCACACGGCCCGCGGCCGCCGCGCGATCCTCCGGCCGGTTCGCGCCCACAAGCCCCTGGCGGTCGGCTCCTTCGACCCGTACGACGGCCTCGCCGGCCAGAATACCCAGCGCCCGGTGGCGACCAGCAGTGCCGGGAGCAGGGTCATCAGCGAGGCGAGCGCGACCGCCACGCCGATCGCGAGCACCGGCCCCATGGACGAGGTGGAGCTGAGCGATGCCAGCGACAGCGTGAGCAGCGAGAGGATCACGGTTCCCGCGCTGGCCGCGATCGCCGGCCCGGCCCGCCTGATGGCCACCGCCATCGCCGCGTGCCTGTCCTCATGCCGCCGCAGCTCCTCCCGGTACCTGGCGGTCAGCAGCAGCGCGTAGTCGGTGCCAGCACCGAACACGAGCACATCAAGGATGCCGGCGGACTGCGCGTTCACGGTCAGCCCCGCGTGCGCGGCGAGCAGGTAGATGATCGCCATGGCGGTGGCCAGCGCGACCACCACCGAGATTACCGGCAGCAGCCAGGCCACCGGGCTGCGGTAGGTGAGCAGCAGCAGCACGATCACCACGGCGAGTGCGGAGAACAGCAGCGTGCCGTCGATCCCCTTGAACGCGTTCCCTGAGTCGGCGGCGGTGCCGAGCGGCCCGGTGATGTGCACGCTCATCCCGTTCGCGCCCGCGGTGGCGACCGAGCGCAGCGAGCCGGCCATGGACGGGGCCGCCGACCAGCCCTGGCTGCCCAGGTCGATGCTGGCGATGGTAAAGATCGCCTTCCCGTCCGCGGACGTGAAGGGCCCGCTCACCGAGCCGTGCACCACGCTGGGCAGCCCGGCGATCTTCGCCGCGTCCGCCGCGGCCTTGGCCTTGTCCGCCGCCGTCACCCCGGACGACCGGGCGTAGACGACCACCGCCGGGTACACGTCCGGCGACACGACCCGCGACCGCAGGTCGAGCACCTGCGTGGACTCCGCCTTCGGCGGCAGCCACGCCGAGGCGTCGTTCTTCTCCGCCCCGTTCAGCTTGCCGGCCAGCGGGCCGAGTGCCACAAGCAGCACCAGCCAGAACACCAGCACCAGCCACTTCGTTCGCCGCCCCGCCGGCGCACGAAAGAATCCCCGTATTGCGGCCATGGCCCCGCTTCCTTCCGTCCCGTCCTGTCATCGATAAGACGACGTGCCGAGCCCGGAATCATCCGATCTCCGGCACACTATTAAGATATATCGTGTTTGGTGACCACTCCGCAAGGGAGATCCGGCTAACTCAACCGGCCTGTCGCGGTGCCGTCGGCTGTTGACCGCCTACACGGGGCTCGTCAGGCGCGGTAGCGTATCTGCATCAGCTCATAGCCTGCTCTTCGTGGCTTTACCGAAGCGAATCACCACGGACAGGGACAATCGATGCCGGAGAATGAACCTCACGCGCAGGCCACCCTGATAGCAGGCAGGTACCTGCTGATGCGTGAACTCGGGCGCGGCGGGATGGGCGTCGTCTGGCTGGCGGCGGATGAGTTCCTCGGCCGCCAGGTGGCCGTCAAGGAGTTGCGCCCACCGCACGGGCTTACCAGCGAAGAACTCGATATCTACCGCCGCCGCGCGCTACAGGAAGCGCGCAGCGCCGCCCGCATCCACCACCCGAACGCCGTTACCCTCTACGAGGCGATCCCGGCCAGCGAGCAAGACGACGCGATGTACCTGATCATGGAGTTCGTCGATGGTCTCACCCTCGGCCAACTGGTCGCACGTCAGGGCCCGCTCCCGGCGGCGCGGGTGGCCGGCTTCGGCCTGCAGTTGCTCGACGTGCTCGGGGCGGCGCACGCGCTTGGCATCGTGCACAGGGACGTCAAGCCGGGCAACATCCTGATCACCGCGAACGACCAGGTGAAGCTCGCGGACTTCGGCATCGCGCACACCATTGGCGACGACAGGCTGACCAGAGGCGGGGTGATGGGCACCCAGGCCTACCAGGCGCCCGAGCGATTCGAGTCGGTCCCGATCACGCCGGCCGTGGACTTGTGGTCACTGGGCGCGACGCTCTACTTCGCCGCTGACGGGCGCGGGCCGTTCGACCGCGACAGTACCGGGGCCACGTTGCGCGCCATCGTGCTCGACCATGCGCCGGTACCTCGCTGCGAAGCGCACTTGGCCCGCGTCATCACGCAGCTATTGCTGCGCGACCCGGCCGAGCGCGCGAGCATCGACCAGGCACGCGCCGAGTTGCGCCAGGTGCCGGCGGAAGAGCCGGCACCGCTGGCGGACCCGGAGCAACCCGAGCCGGTCACGGCTGAGCCATCAGGCGCCGCCGCACCAGAGCAGGGGCCAGGGTGGAATCCGGACGCCGAAACCCGGTTCACCCCGGACGGCACCCGGCTGCTTGACCACGCAGCTGAGATCCAGGGCAAACGCGTGCCAGGCCGGCGCCACGTCTCCCGCAGGGCCATCGTCATCGCGACGACAGTCATAGTGGCCGCGGCCGGCACCGCCGTTGGCCTCCTCGCCACGGCCGGCCCTCCCGCCGCCCCCAAGAGCATCCGCCAGTTGCGGCCCACGATCACGAGCAGTCCGACGAAGCCGCGCCCGACGGTCACCTCACCTCCGACGACGGTTCGTCTCACGTCGGCCAGGGTCGCCACCTCGTCGCCGTTGTCGGAAGACGCGGCTGGTCACGTGGTGATGTTCGTGACCAGCAAAGACAGGATCGGCGAGGACTACTACGCATCCGGCTGGCATGGCTCGGCCGTGCTGCCCGGCACGCCGCGGGCCGGCTCCCCGATCGTGGTCAGCCCGGACGGGCGCCACGTCTTCTACATCGAGTCCGACGGCGACGTCGTGAACGACTACCCGTCCGGATCCCGCTGGAACGGCCCTGGCCTTACCGGCGGCAGCGCAGAAAAAGGCTCTGGCCTGGCCCTGTTCCCGGGCGGTCCCGGAAACCCCCCGGCCGTCGTGTTCGTCAGCGCCACGGGCAGGCTCGGCTACGACTACTACAAGGCCTCCGGCTGGCATGGCCCGGTCGCGCTGCCCGGCACCGCGCGGACCGGCTCCCCGCTCGTGATCAGCCCCTATGGAAACGTCTTTTTCATCGAGCCGAACGGTGACGTCGTGAACGACTACCTGTCCGGATCCCGCTGGAACGGCCCCGACCCGCTCGGAGGCAGCGCAGAAAAAGGCTCTGGCCTGGCCCTCTACCCCGGCGGCGGCACGCCGGCCACCAGCGTCCCGGCCGTCGTGTTCGTCAGCGCCAAAGGCAGGCTCGGCTACGACTACTACAAGGCCTCCGGCTGGCATGGCCCGGTCGCGCTGCCCGGCGCTCCGCGCGCGGGCTCACCGGTCGCCTGGAGCGGGGATGGGACATCGGTCTACTTCATCGAGCCCAACGGCGACGTCGCCACCGACTACCTGTCCCGATCCCGCTGGCGAGGGGCCTTCCGCATCGGCGGCATCGCGGCTGACGGCTCCGCTCTCACCTACGCCCCCGGCAACGGCACCGCCGCCGCTAGACCCAACGTCGTGTTCGTCGCCACCAACGGAACGCTTGCCTACGACAAGTACGCCAACGGCTGGCTCGGTCCCTATCGTCTTCCCAGCGCCCGCACGGTAACTACCAGACACAGTTAGCAAAAGCGCCGAACTTCTCATTACGCTAGCTCAGAGAAGCCCACGGTCCGGAAGAAAGCGACGAAGAGAAGCGTAGCGCGGTGATTTTGAGGCTGACGGTACAAGATGTGCTCTCACATGAAGTCCGGGACGTTGAGGTAATTGCGTCCCCTGATAGCCCTGTGACTTCCCTGCTGAACTCACTGCCCATCAACCCGAACGGCCGGAGCTGTTTCGTGGGAGCCACGGCGCTTGATCCTGCAGCAAGGCTGGCCGACGGTCCGCTGCTGTCCGGCGCTGTGCTCAGCGTGGGCGGCGCCGGCCCTGACTGCCAGCCGGTCCTAGCCGCCGCGGCGGGCACGATGCACGTGTTCGAGGGGCCTGACGCCGGATTCGGCGCCGCGCTGCGGCCCGGGCGCAACACGATCGGCAGGACTGCCGCGTCGGACGTGTGCCTGCATGACGAGGACGTCTCACGTCAGCACGCGGTGGTCGAGGTCTCCGCCAGCGGCAAGGCGGTGATCTCGGACGCGGGCTCGCGGAACGGGACGTTCGTGGACGGCGAACGGATCACCGCGGCGACGGCCCTCGATGACGGCAGCGTGGTGCGGATAGGGCCGGACAGACTTCGCTGGGTGCCCGCCAACCCTCCCGGACTGCGGGTCACGCACACGCCGGAGGGAAATCTGGAGTTCGACCGGGTCTTCGCGCCGATCCCGGCGATCCCGCAGGGGGAGGTGGAACTGCCCGCCCAGGAAAACCTGCCGCGCAATGCCGCCACCATGGTCATGAGCGCGCTGGTCGGCCTCGCGAGCGGCTTCGTGATGGCGGCGGCCACCCATCAAGCGTTGTTGCTGCTTGTGAGCATCATCGGGCCGCTCGCCCCGTTCGGGATATACGGGGTTGAGAAAATCCAGCGCAGGAAGCGCAGGGCCGGCCTCGCCAAGGCTCGGGAGGCCGCCCAATCCCAGGTCGCCGCCCAGGCAGCCGAGGAGGACCGGGTACGCCACCTGCTGGCGCCGGGACTAGCCGAGATCACCGCGATGGCGACCGGCGCGCGAGCCGATTTGTGGCCGCGGGACGCTCGGTCACCGCACGGCCTGGTGCTGCGCGTCGGCGTGGCCGACCAGCCGCCATCGATCCGGGTCCGCGGCGAGCCGTGGGACGGCTTCCGGCTTCCTGTCCTGCACGGCGTTCCCGTCACGCTGGACCTGCGCGAGACCGGCGTCCTCGGCGTGATCGGCACCCAAGAGCAGACGAGTGCGCTGTTGCGCTGGCTGCTGGTCCAGCTCGCGACCCTGCGCTCCCCCGACGACCTGCGGCTGGTGCTCCTCACCTCCGACGACAGCGCGGACGTCGGCTGGGCGCGCTGGCTGCCGCACCTGGACCCGGGCAGCGCGGCGGCGGTGCCGTGCTGGATCGGAAACACCGGCGCCAGCCGCGCCGCCCGGATCGAAGAACTCGGGCAGCTCATCGACTCCCGGCGGGCGAATCGGGGCAACGGGTCCCCGGCACGGTCCCCCGGGGAGGTCGTCGTCGTGCTTGACGGCGCGCTGGCCCTGCGCAATCTGCCCGGCATGCGCAACATCCTCCGGTTCGGTCCCGATGCCGGCGTCTACGTGCTGTGCGCCGACCGTCAGGGAATGACGGAGTGCCGTGGCTTGTGCGAGCTCACAGCCGAGGGCATCAGGCTCATTCGAACCCCGAACGCCGCGACGGTGACTGCGGTCCCCGAAGGCATGGACACGGCCCTTGCGGAGCAATTGTCCCGGGCGCTCGCGCCGATGCGTGACCGGATCGCTGGCGCGGAGTCCGCGATTCCCTATCCGGTGCGCCTGCTGGATCTGCTGGGCGTCGGCGTGCCGGCCACGGAAGACATCCTGGCGCTGTGGAGCCGGAAGAAGGAAGGCCCGCAGACCCGGGTGGTGCTGGGCGCGGACGCGGCGGGGCCGGTCACGGTGGATCTCGACCGCCAGGGACCGCATACCATGCTCGGCGGCGCCACCGGCGCCGGGAAGAGCGTCCTGCTGCAAACCCTGGTCACCACTCTGCTGCTGGCCAACCGGCCAGACGAGATGAACCTCGTTCTCGTTGACTTCAAGGGCGGCGGCGCCTTCCTCCCCTTCGAGAACTGCCCGCACATCACGGCCCTCATCCGGTCGACGGGCGAAACGGCCGCCGACCGCTTCGACGAGGCCGACGCGGCACGCGTGCTCGCCTCGGTTCGCACGGAGGTGGCCCGCCGGGAAGCCATCCTCGCCCCGTACGGCGCCGAGATCGACATCTACTGGCGCGCCAGGCAGACCCAGCCCGCGCTGCCGAAGCTGCCCAGGCTGGTGATGATCTTCGATGAGTTCGCCCGCGTGCTCGAGACCTCGCCTAACTTCCTCAAGGAACTCGTGAACGTCGCGGCCAAGGGCCGCTCGATCGGCATGCACCTCGTGCTGGCGACGCAGTCGCTGCAAGGCAAGCTGTCACCGGAGCTGAAGAACAACATCACGCTGCGCGTCAGCCTCCGGCAGAATGAGCCCGCCGACAGCACCGAAGTGCTCGGCGCCCCGGACGCCGCCGAAATTCCCGGCGCGCTGCGCGGCCGCGGCATGATCTTGTGGACGGCGGCAGAGAACAAGGCACCCCGCCCGTTCCAGTCGGGTTACCTGGGCAACCCGCCCCCCGCCGCAAGCGCCGACAGCACGGCCGTCCGGATCCTTGAGTGGGCCGACCTCGGCACGCCCCGCCCTTCGCCCGTGATCAGCGGCGGCGCCGCGACCGACCAGGAACTGGCTATCAAGGCGATTGAGGAAGCCGCTCGCCAGTGCGGGGCGCAAGCGCCGTTCCGCGCCCTGCTGCCCCCGCTGCCCGCGGCCGTCTCGCTGGAACGCCTGGCCGATTACCAGACCGGGCCCATCCCGGGCACGGCTGTCCCGTTCGGTCTCGCGGACGTGCCTGAAGAGCAAGCCCAGCCCGCCTGCCACCTCGACCTGGCGGCCAGCGCTCACCTCATGGTGGCGGGCGGACCGCAGTCCGGCCGCACCACCTTCGCCCGCGCGCTGATCACCAGCCTCGCCACCCGGTTCCGGCCTGATCAGGTCCACCTCTACATCGTGGAGCACCATCCCGCCGGGCTGTCCGAGTACGCGGCACTGCCGCACTGCGGCGGGGTCTTCTCCCCCGCCGAGCCCGACCGCATCCGCCGGCTCGTCGGCTGGCTGGCCGAGGAAACCCGGCGCCGCGCGGCGGCCCGGTTTGATGCGGGCGGGCAGGACAACCCGGCGATCGTCCTCGTCGTCGACGGCTGGGCGCAGTTCGAGAACCGGGCCGATCCGTCCCTCGCCGACGTCAGCCTCGGCCCGACGCTGCGCGAGGTCATGACCATCGGGGCGCCGCTCGGCGTGCACATTGTGCCCATCGGCGGCCAGGACTTGCTGACCGGGAAGGTCCCGGCACTGTGCAACCAGCGGCTGCTGCTGCCCTTCCCGAACGAGGACACCCGCCGGGCCCACCTGCGCGGCGGGATGGCCAGCCCGCCGCCGGTCCCCGGCCGGGCCATCGACGCCGGCAGCGGCCACCACGTCCAGATCTGCCAGCCGTCCGCATCGGCTGCCGAACTAGCGGCCGCCGCGACCGCGCACGACCCCGCGACTGTTGATCCCGGGCGGCTGCCCGTGCTGTTCGCGTCGCTGCCGGTCCAGGTCGAGGTCGCGGGTCTGCCGCTGCCCCAGCCGCCGCCGGCGCCAAGCTGGATGCCGATCGGCGTCGGCGGCCGGGAACTGGCCACGATCGGGATCGACCTGTTCGACGCGGGCCCGCACCTGATGTTCATCGCCGGCCCGGCCGGCTCCGGCCGCACCACCGCGATCGCCACCCTGGCACGCTTGCTGAGCTGGAACGGCATCGGCGTGCTTGCCCTCGCCCCGCCCCAGTCCCCGCTGAGCCGCCTGCTGGCGGACGAGGAAGGCATCCGCGTCATCGCCACCGCGACCATCGAGGACACCGCGCTGCGCGAGGCAGCCGGACCCTTCGGCGACCGCCGCTACGCGGTGCTGCTAGACGACGCGGACCGCATCACCGTGCAGGCCACCAAGCAGGGCTTCAGCGAATCCCCCACGCTGCTTGACGAGATCGGCCAGCCGGCCCAATTCGGCCGTCGTGCCCTCATCATCGCCGCGAACGCCACGCCGATCCTGTCCGGCAGCCGCAAGTCCCTCGCCAAGGTCACCAACGAGACCCTGCAAAACGGCGCCCGCCTCCTGCTGACCCCCGCCAAACGCGCCGACGCGAGAGAACTGGGCATGACCCTGGAACCCGACCAGTACTTCACCCGCCCCCCGGGCCGCGGCTACCTGGCGACGACAGGCGCCCCCACGCTCATCCAACTGGCGGTCAGTGGCACCAGGCAGGGTTAGGGCACAGCTTCCCACAGCGCCACCACGGCCGCCCGGTCATAGGTAGCCATGCGTCCTGCCGTACTCGGCTAGCCTGTCTTCGTACCCGGGCGCACTGCCCATCTCGTAGATCGCGCCGTCCTTCTTCACGACGGCGATCGGCCCTGCGCCTGGCCCCATGGCGTCGTCGGGGTCGTTGGTCTCAACGTAGCGCTCGGTGTTGTAGTGGAACACGTAGCACCATGCGAAGTCCTCGACGAGCTCGTCATCAGGGAAGATGACGAGCCGCTGGCCTTGCTCGCTGACCCCGCTCGCGTCGAGGTGCTGCTGCGCGAGTGCCCTAGCCTCGCCCATGGTCATGTCCGCCCCTAATGCGTACGAAGCAAATTCAGGATGCCGAAATTCTCAAGCTGCGCAAACCTTCCGGTCTGGCCGTCTACGTAGAACACGCGGCCGCCGCGGTTGACCACATTGAAGACGTGGCCTTCCACTTCGATCGATCTGCCGCCGATCTGCCTGAAGCGCCGCCCCCAGATGACTCCACGGGCGCCGTCTCCTGCCTTGGTCATCTGGGCGGTGATGTCATCGTAACCGCTGACCCCGGCGAAGGGCTTGCCCCCGCCGATCGTCTCGGTCACGCTGTCCGGCCAGGAGAAGCCCTGCGGCGGGCGAGGGACGGCCGACGAGGGGTTTCCGTCGAGGGTGTGATCGACCGCGTTGACGCAGCTTTGGCAGTTGCGCCGCCACTCCGGTCCCTGCCCGTACCTGGGCGCGTTCACCTCCGTCAGCTCCGGGAAGAGGCGCTTGAACAGGCGCGGCGATCCGTTCTCGGCGGAAACGGGGACATAGCTGCCGGACGATCCGGGAGCATCGCTGACTTCCAGGCCGCTCTGTGGCTGGACTATGCCCGTGCCCGCCGCCGCCGCTGCCGTGCCCGCTTCGGCGGACGGGCCCCGGCCGCTGTCGTGCGGCGCGGCATGCCCGGCGGCGCTGTCGGCGGCTTCGAGGCGGGCCGCGGCGGCGTCGATCTCGTCGGCGCTGTCTTCC
>DAHVAN010000320.1 GCA_027314595.1 Actinomycetota bacterium
GGGACAGGCTGCACCGACATGACATGGCCATTCTGCAGCCGGGACGAAGGGAACAACAGCGGCCGCAGCAAGATCATGGCCATCATCACACCCCGGATCGAGCACCCCGCCCGGCGCGTCACGAATAAGCCACCAGGGTCACCTGTCATCTGTTGGCTGTCGTGGACTTTCCCGCTGTCGCGCCGACCGGCGCCCCGGCTTACGCGTCGCTTCTCTGGCTGACCAGCGATACCGGCTTGCTGTAGGCAATCGTCGAAGCTGCCCGAAAGGCGCCTACTCGTCCATCGCATGTCCGAACGGGCGATCTGCCTGTCCTTGACAGGAGTAGTGGCCGCCCTCGTCAGTGCGGTGCGGCGCACGATGGCCGCCGGGTCTCTGCCTGCAGATGTCGCCGGCAAAGTGGTGCTCGATGACGTGACGCTCGGGTTCCTGCTGGGCGCGAAGATCGGCGTGGTGGGGCCGAACGGGACGGGCAAGTCCACGCTGCTGAGGCTGATGGCCGGGCTGGAGCAGCCTTCCAACGGCGAGGTGGTGTTCGCACCGGGTTGCACCCGGAGTATCTTGGCGCAGGAGCCGGCCCTGGACAAGAGCGAGACGGTGCTCGGCAACGTCGAGGGCGGCGTCGCCGGAACCCGGGCGGTACTAGAACGCTACACCGAGGTGGCCGCGAAGCTGGCCGCCGGTTACTCCGATGACCTGCTCGATGAGATGGGCCGCCTGCAAGTGCGGCTGGACCACCTCCAGGCGTGGGACACCGATGCCCGGGTCGAGCAGGCGATGGACGCGCTGCGCTGCCCGCCGCCAGACTCTGAGGTGAGCGTGCTGTCGGGCGGGGAGCGGCGCCGGGTCGCGCTGTGCCGAACGCTGCTGTCCCAGCCGGACCTGCTGCTGCTGGACGAGCCGACCAACCACCTAGACGCCGAGAGCGTGCAGTGGCTGGAGCAGCACCTGGCCCGGTACCCGGGGGACCGTAGTAGCAGTCACCCACGACAGGTACTTCCTGGACAACGCGGCGGGCTGGATCCTCGAACTCGACCGCGGGCATGCCTACCCGTACGAGGGCAACTACTCCACCTACCTGGAGACCAAGGCCGCCCGGCTCAAGATCGAGGGGCGGCGGGACGCCAAGCTCCGCCGGCGGCTAGAAGACGAACTGGCGTGGGTGCGGTCCAGCCCGCGCGCCCGGCAGGCCAAGAGCCGCGCCCGGCTGGACCGCTACGAGCAGATAGCCGCCGAGGCCGCGTCCCGCACGAAGATGGACGTCGAGGAGATCCAGATCCCGCCCGGCCCGCGGCTTGGCACCCTCGTCGTTGAGGCGGAGCACCTGGTCAAGGGATTCGGGGACCAGCTGCTCATCGATGACCTGAGCTTCAGCCTCCCGCCGAACGGGATCGTCGGGGTGATCGGCCCCAACGGGGTCGGCAAGACCACCTTGCTGAAGATGATCACCGGGGAAGACAGCCCGGACTCCGGGAGCATCCGGCTTGGCGAGACGGTGCGGATCTCCTACACCGACCAGCTGCGCGCCGGCATCGACCCCGGCAAGACCGTGTGGGAGGCCGTCTCCGGCGGGGAAGCCTGCATTCACGCCGGGCGGACGGAGATCCCCAGCCGCGCCTACGTGGCCGCGTTCGGGTTCAAGGGCGCCGACCAGCACAAACCCGCCGGGCTGATGTCCGGGGGCGAGCGCGGGCGGATGAACCTGGCGCTGACGCTGCGGCAGGGCGGCAACCTGCTGCTGCTCGACGAGCCCGCCAACGACCTGGACACCGAGACCCTCGCGTCCCTGGAGGACGCGCTGGGCGAGTTCCCCGGCTGCGCGGTGATCACCAGCCACGACCGGTGGTTCCTGGACCGGGTCGCCACCCACATCCTGGCCTGGGAAGGCGGCGCGGACTGGTTCTGGTTCGAGGGCAACTTCGCCGCCTACCAGCAGAGCAAGACCGCCAGGCTCGGCGAGGACGCGGCCCGCCCGCACCGGGTCACCTACCGCAGGCTCACCCGCTGACCGGCCGGAAGCAGCGGCCGGCCCGCGACAGCGCGCAGGCGCCTTGCGCGCCGTGGGTTTCTGGCACAATGGAGGCGCATGGGTGATGGGGCTCACCCCGGAACTGCTGCCCGCGGTGCGGCCAGCTGACGGTCCCTGGCTGCCGAGCCAGGAGGAGCCGCATGCTGCCAGCCCTGACGCGCGCCCGGGGGGCCGCGAGGAACGCCTCGCCCGCGCTGAAGTTCGTGCTCATGGTCGGGGCCATGAGTTTTTTCGCCGACTTCACCTACGAGGGGTCGCGCAGCATCACCGGCCCGTACCTGGGCCTGCTGGGGGCGAGCGCGTTCACGGTCAGCGTGGTCAGCGGGGCCGGGGAGTTCATCGGCTACAACATCCGGCTGTTCTCCGGGCGCAGCTCGGACCGGACCGGCATGTACTGGCCGATCGCGATCGGCGGCTACGTGCTGCAGATGGCGGTGGTGCCGCTGCTTGCCCTGGCCGGGAGCTGGCAGTGGGCCGCTGTGCTGATTATCGCCGAGCGGATCGGGAAGGGGATCCGCAACCCGCCCAGGGACGCGATGCTGTCCCACGCGGCGAAGGACATCGGGTACGGGTGGGCGTTCGGGGTGCACGAGGCGCTGGACCAGTTCGGGGCGCTGTTCGGCCCGCTGCTTGTCGCGCTGGTGCTGGCGGTGGGCCACCACGATTACAAGGTGGCGTTCGCGGTGCTGGCGGTCCCGGCCGCGATCATGCTGTCGCTGCTGGGGGTGGCCCGGGTGCTGTATCCCCGGCCGCAGGACCTGGCGTCCGCGCCCGCGCAGGTGAGCACTCAGGGGCTGCCCCGGGTGTTCTGGATCTACGTGGCCGGGGCGGCGCTGGCCGCGGCCGGGTTCGCCGACTTCCCGCTGATCGCCTTCCACTTCCAGCGCGCCGGGACGGTGAGCCCGGACCTGACGCCGGTGTTCTACGCGGTCGCGATGGCGGTCAGCGGCACCGGGTCGCTGGTCCTGGGGAAGGTGTTCGACCGGGCGGGGATCGGGGTGCTGATCCCCCTGACGATCGTCACCGCGGTGTACGCGCCGCTGGCGTTCCTCGGCGGGTTCTGGGCCGTCCTGGCCGGGTCGGCGCTGTGGGGGCTGGGCATGGGCGTGCAGGAATCGCTGATCCCGGCGGCGGTCGCGCCCATGGTCGCACCTGACCGGCGGGCCTCAGCGTACGGCCTGTTCACCGGCATCTACGGCACCGCCTGGGTAGCCGGCAGCATCGTGATCGGCGTCCTGGTCACCGTCTCGGTCAGCGGCCTGGTGGCGTTCTGCATAGCGTGCGAGGTGGCCGCGATCCCGCTGATCTGGATCGTCCGCGCCCGCACTCGCCCCTCTCGCCAGGCAGCCGCGCCGCGCGGGCCGGCGGCCTGAAGTGCCGACGGACGCGGGGTTTACGGGCTGGGGCACCGGATTTATGCTCAGAGGCGAGTGCGGCGGAGGGGCTCGCCGACAACCGCGGTCACCGCCAACGGTCCCTGCCTGTTATAGCGGGCAGGAGGCCGCATGCTCATGCTCGACCGTGCCCCCACGACGGTCGGCGTCCCCGGTGACGGGGTGCCGCCGTGCCGGTACTGCGCCCCGGGCCGTGAAACCGCGCCAGCCGGGGACGAGGCGGACCCGGCCTGGCTGTCTCACCTCTACCTGTGCCGGGGGCTGTCCACATACGCGATCGGCGAGGCGACCGGGCTGGACCGGCAACGGGTGACCCGCGTGCTGCGCAAGGCCGGAGTCCCGCTGCGACCCCGCGGCACCGGGCGGCTGCGGCCGCTGCGCCGCGACGACCCACCCGGCCTGCGGCAGCTGCTGACCAGCCTGTACCAAGAGGGGCGGCTCGGCTCGCCGCAGATCGCCGCCATCACTGGCATGCCCGAGCGCACGATCCGCGACCGGCTGCGCCGCTCCGGCATCGCGGTGCGCACCCGCGGCGGCTGGAACCGGGAAGACCGCCAGACGGTGCCCGCCGAGGTCTTGGATGACCTGTACACCCGGCTGGGCCTGACCGCGGAAGAGGTGGGACGGCGGCTGGGCACTTCCCGTAACACAGTGCTGCGCAGCGCGCACGCGCTCGGCGTCCCCGTCCGGGCCGGCGGGGCCGTCCCGGTGCAGGGACCGGAAGAGATCGAGCTGGTCCAGGCGCTGTACGCCGATCCGCTGATCACCGCCGTCCTGGACGCCCGCGACGTCCCGCGGGTGCCGCCCGGCGCCCCGCTGTGGCAGCGGTGCCCCGAACCGGTTCCGCTGACCGCCCCGCTGGTCAAGGACCTGTACTGGGGCTGCGGCGCGGGGCTGGCCCATATCGAACTGCTCACCGGCCAGCCGGCCATGACCGTGCGCGGGTTCATGCGCCGGGCCGGCATCCCGCTGCGCCACCCCGGCGGGCGGACCCCCTTCCTGCGCCGCTGGCGCGCGTCCCGGCAGGCCGTGAAGCCCTCGCGTACGGGCCCCGCCCCGGCCGACCGCCGCGGCTACCATGAGAGGTGCCGGATGAGGCTCCGGCAGGAGCAGGCGCTCCGCAACCGCCGCCGGGCTGATGGCCTCTGACCGATCACGGATCTGGGAGGGGACATGACCCGGCACAGCCTCTTGTCTCCCGGTGCTGCCCAGGAGCTGCGGGACACCCGGCCCCGGCGGGCAGGCCCGGTATATGAGGATCCCGCGGCTGCCGACAGCGCTGCGGCCCCCGGCGCCGACGATCCCGGCGACGCGGAGCAAACCCGGCTGCGGCGCAGAGCAGGCGTGCACAGCCAGGTCGCAAGCTGGATCTCCGGGCTCATGCAGGGCAACACCGCCAGCTGCGATGACCTGAGGCGGCGGCGGGCCGCCCTGCGGGTTCCCGGCGGGCCGCCGTCCGCCGCCGCGGTTGAGCAGGAGATCCAGGCACTGGAGCGGATCACCGCCTGGCAGGACAGGACGGTGACATGGCACCCGGGCGAGACCCGCCGGCTCCGGGACCTGGCCGGACGGGCAAACAGGCCGGAAGGCCCTGCCGCCCCGGCGGCACCGGGCCGGACAATCAGCGGTGAGACCACGCGGCAGCCAGGCGGCTGCGGCCAGGCAGGAGGAGCATGATGGCGGTTTTCGATGTGACGGACCTGTCCGCGCTGGAGATCCTCGACTCGCGGGGACGGCCGACGCTGGCGGTCACGGTCCGGCTCGGCGACGGGACCACGGCCAGCGCCCGGGTGCCCTCGGGAGCGTCCACCGGGTCACGCGAAGCGGTCGAGCGCCGCGACGGCGACCCGGCCCGGTACGAGGGCCGGGGGGTGCTCGGCGCGGTCGCGGCGGTGAACACCGAGATCGCCGCGCTGCTGCGCGGCCGGCCCTGGGCGTCGCTGGCCGAGGCCGACCAGGCGATGATCGACCTGGACGGCACGGCGAACAAGAGCAGGCTGGGCGCGAACGCCACCGTCGGGACATCGATGGCGCTGGCCCGCGCGCTCGCCGCGGCCGCCGGGGTGCCGCTGTGGCAGTGGCTGACCCCGGACGGGGTGACCCCGTCACTGCCGGTCCCGCACTTCAACGTGCTCAACGGCGGCGTGCACGCCCCCAACTCACTCGACTTCCAGGAGTTCATGATCGCCCCGGTCGGTGCCCGGTCGATGGCCGAGGCAGTCCGGGCAGGAGCCGAGGTCTACTCGGCGCTGCGCCGCGAGCTGGCCGGCCGCAAGCTGTCGACCGGGCTGGGCGACGAGGGCGGGTTCGCCCCCGAGATCACCGAGCCGGAGGAGGTGCTCGCCTTGCTGGTGCAGGCCATCGGCGATGCCGGGTACCAGGCCGGCTTGGGCGGGGTGTCCATCGCGCTGGACCCGGCGTCCTCGGAGTTCCGCCAGCCTGACGGCCGGTACAAGGTCGCCGGGGACTTGCTGACCTCCGCCGAGATGACCGACCGGTACGCCGCTATGACCGGGCGGTTCCCGGTGCACCTGATCGAGGACGGGCTCGGCGAGGACGACGACGAGGGCTGGATCGCGCTCACCGCCCGGCTCGGCGGCCAGGTCGAGCTCGTCGGCGACGACATCTTCTGCACCAACCCGGCGATCATCGCCTCGGCTATCGAGCGCGGTATCGGCAACGCGTCGCTGATCAAGCTCAACCAGATCGGCACCGTCACCGAAACCCTGGAAGCCATGCGGATCTGCCGGCAGGCCGGGTACCGGCAGTTCGTCTCGCACCGCTCCGGAGAGACCGAGGACACCTTCATCGCCGACCTCGCCGTCGGCACCGGCTGCGGCCACCTCAAGTCCGGCGCTCCCGCCCGCGGCGAGCGGGTCGCCAAGTACAACCGGCTGCTGGAGATCGCCGCCGCCGCCCCGGAGCTGCGCTACGGCATGCCCTGACCGCAGGCAGCCGCCACCGTCCGCTGCGAGATAAGAGCGTTTCCCGAACGGGCGGTGGCGCCTCTAGCTGGGCAGTGCTTCGTCCAGCCTGGCGAGGACGTGGCGGACGGCCGCCTCGCGTGCGGCCAGGTCCGATTCCATGCGGGCGGCCTCGGCGTCGGATGCCTCCCGCAGGCCGGCCGCGGCGCGCAGCGCGGCCTGCATCCGGCCGGTGCCGTCGGCGTAGCGCTGCTCCACCCCCCGGGCCAGTGCTCTGGCCGCCTCGGCCAGCCGGTACTGCAGGTCGCCGCGAGCCCGGCCGACCTGGCCTTCCACCAGGCCCGGCGCCTCGCGGCGCAGGTGCTCGCGGGCCGCGCGCCTGCCCAGCTCGCCGGGCAGGCGGCGACGGACCGCGCCCGCCAGCAGCTCGGTCTGCCCCGCGTCCTCGGCGGTGGCGTAGAAGAACCGCCGGTCCTCGGCCAGCCTGCCGCCCGGCTCGGGGACTGCGAGGTCAAGGCCGAGCAGCTCGGCGGCCGACCCGCGCAGCACGTCCAGTTCGGCCTTCAGGTCTGCCGCCAGCCGGGTATCGACGGCCGCCAGGCCCTGCTCGATGCGTCCGCGCTGGTCCTGCCG
This sequence comes from Actinomycetota bacterium, assembly GCA_027314595.1. Lineage (GTDB taxonomy): Bacteria > Actinomycetota > Actinomycetes > Streptosporangiales > Streptosporangiaceae > Trebonia. The sequence continues at coordinate 6,981 of DAHVAN010000320.1, forward strand.
CCAAGCGTCGGCGGCTGCCACGGTCAGCGCGACCAGCCGCTCACGCCCCCGCTGCTCGATCTCGCCGGGGGCGGCGGCCCGCAGGTCGCCGTCGAGCAGCGCGTCAAGCTGGGCGGTGACCTGGCGGGCCAGCCGCGGGCCGTCAGCGGCGGCGGCGTCGTTGAGCGCGAACAGCAGCCGGGCCGACTCCGCGTTCGCGATCGCCACCGCGTCCCGGCCGTGCACGGCGGCCTCGGCCAGCCGGGCGCTGAACTGCTCCACCCGGCTAGCGGCGTCCCCGGCCCGCATCTGCGCGGCGCGGCGGGTCAGCGCCACCTCATCCAGCAGCGACCGGGCGATCCGGCGCGCGTGCGCGGACGCCGAGGCGGCCAGGTCCGTGCTGCCCCGTTCGGCCAGGTAGGCCGTGAAATCGGCGGCGAACGCGGCGAACCCGGGGTCGCCGCCGTCCAGTGCGGCCCGCGCCGACATCGGGTAGACCCGCCCGGGGTGGCCCGCCCCGGCGAGCACCCGGCCGGTGAAGTCCACGGCCTCGCCCAGCCCGGCCGCGTCCAGGTGATCGGCCTTGTTCAGCACCGCAAACGTGCGTACCGACAGCTCGCCGACCCTGGTAAGCAGGTCACGCTCGCTGGCCGACACGGGAGGGTCAGCGGTCAGCACGAACACCGCGGCGTCCATTGCCTCCAGCGCCTGGTGCGCGGCGTCGGTGTCCCACGCGAACACCGACCCCGTGCCCGGCGTGTCCACCAGCTCCACGCCGCCCGCCAGTACCGGGGCATCCACGAACGCTGTCACCGCCGCGATGCCCCGCCGGTTGCGCGGGTTGCCTCGCTCGGTCACCAGGTCATCCAGCGCCGTAAGCGGGTACTTCTCCTCATGCCCGTCAGCGAACCGCACCACGGCACGCGGGTCCTCTCCGTACCGGACGGTTGTCGCCACCGCGGTCAGCGGCGTCACCCCCGACGGCAGTACCGGGCGGCCAAGCAGCGCGTTGACCAGCGTGCTCTTGCCCCGCTTGGCCTCCCCGGCCACCAGCACCCGCAGCCGCGCCGCGGCCAGCCGGTCCCGCAGCGCCGCGATCCGTTCCCTGTCCCGCTCATCGCCCAGCCCGGCCAGCTCTTCCAGCGCCCTGTCCAGGACATCCTCGCGCCCGGCCGTCCGCGTCATCCTCCCTGCCCGCTCTCGCGCTGCTCACGGCAGGGACCGTTGGCGGCACCGTCGCCGCATCCAGGGCCGCCCCCGGCAAAGGCCGGCAGGCGCCAGCACGGCGAGCCCCTCCACCGTGCTACTACCAGCATAGCCGGGTAGCCAGTGCCCTGACTGCGACGCCGCGGCCGCTCGGGCACGCGCCGGCGTCTCTAGCCGATGCGCCGCAGCTCAGGGGAGAGCAGGTTGCCGATCCTGGTGCACGGCCAGGCGGCGCGCCGCCGCTCGGTTTCCCCGGGGGACTCCTCCATGACCGCGTAGTAGTCGTCCGGCCCGTCCCAGCGGGGGCACTGCGCGTGCAGCGGGCGCCTGCTGCGCGGCGGCCTGCCCGTGGCCTTGCCGGCCGGAGAATGCGAGCGGCCCAGGTGACTGGCGCTTCTCTCCGCCTGCGCCGGCCAGACGAGGCCTGCGGCAGCCTGCCTTAGTAGCCTGAGAGGATGTTCCGTGTGCTGGACGACCGGCCAGGCTCGCATGCCGCGGTCAGCGTTAGCCGTCCCGGCCCGCTGCGGGTGCATGCCCATGTGCGGCCGGGCGCGGATGCCGGTGACCTGAGCGCGCTGCGCGTGCTGCTGACCGCGGACCTGCTGTTCCGGGTGGCCGAGCTGAGCGGCCTGCAGGTGTTTACGACCTGGGAGTTCACCGGCGACCTCGCGGAGAAGGCTGTCGTAGAGCGTGCCGCTGCCGCTCTCAGCGTCCACCCGCCTGTCCTGCCCGCCGCCGGCCCTGCCCGGGCGCGGCCGGGTGGCCCGGCAGACGTGCACGTAGCGGACGACGGTGCGGTCGGCACGGATAACCGCAGCGGGGTCCTGGTCCGCGCCGCCGCCGCGCGGCTGGCCCGGGACGCCAGCCCCGGCGATATGCCCGCCGGCCTGCCTGGCGGGCACGACCCCCTCGCTGTGCGGCTTGCGCTGATGGCTGTCCCGCGTCACCAGCCGGCCGAGCTGACCGCCGCAAAGCTGGCCGGCGCGGCACACACGCTCAGCGAGTGGCGCTACCGCGTGGCCAGGTGGGCGGAATCCCCGTCGGGTGCCATCCCGGAGCCGGTCGCGGCCACGCTCCGGGCGGCCTTCGCCAACCTGGACATGGCCGCCGTGCTGGCGTTGCTGAGCGGCCTGGCGGACGACGAGACCATGGTGCCCGGTCCCCGGTTCGAGACCTTCGTCTACGCCGACCGGGTTCTCGGCCTGGACCTGCCACGCGACATCGGCCGCTGACCGGCCCGTGGCACGCTAGACAGTGAGTGGGTCGCGCGGGGCGGGCAGCTGGCCCTTCGGCGGGCTCGGTGCGGGAGCGCCGCTTCCCGGTGACGATCGCGGCGATCAGGATGACGGCGGCGAGTGCGGCGACCAGGGCGCGCGCTCACGCCCTGACGTGCGTGCTTCCGTCGCCCGGATCCCCCGGTGCCCGCAGTTGGCGGGGAGTGACGAAGCAGGCCAGCCGCGCCGCCCCCGGGGCGAGCTGGTCCCACCCGCCGCGGAACACGAACGCCGCGACGGCGGCGGTCGGGAACTTGGCCCGCATCCGGTCGACCGCCGCCTGCTCCTCGCTGCCGACCCTGGCCGCGGGGGCCTCTGCCAGCGTGCGGGCCAGCCCGGGCAGCGCCGGATCATGCCCGACGACCAGCAGCGTCCGCGCCGGCGCGGGCGTGCGGCAGATCACGTCGAGGAGCTGCGCCGCGTCGGAATCGTAGACACGGTCATCGAAGACGGCCGGCGGGGCGGATCCCAGCGCGGGCTGCGCCAGCTGCCACGTCTGGGCTGCGCGGCGGGCGGTGGAGCACACGACCCGGTCCGGGATGTAGCCGGCGGCTCGCAGCCAGCGTCCCATGAGGGGTGCGTCCCGCTGGCCGCGGCGGGCCAGTGGCCGCTCATGATCGGGCACATCGGGCCAGGCTGACTTGGCGTGCCGAAGCAGCAGCAACGTCCTGCGTTCTTGTGACGTCATGGCTGCCACCCCGCAATCGCGCCTTCGCCGGCCGGCTCAGCCGCACGGCCCTGGCCGCCGGGGAACTGTGCCTAGCCGGCGGGACAGGTCAGCCTGTGCGCCGCTGGCCGCCGCGCCGGCGAACACGGGCTGCCAGGTGGGCAGAGCCCGGCTGCTGCGCGCGTCGATGACATCGGCCACGATGCACGTGATGTTGTCCGGGCCGCCGCCCTCGATGGCGAGCCCGACCAGCCGCGATGTCACCTCATCAAGGTCCCGCACAGAGGCGAGCACCTGGTGCAGCGTCTGCTCGCTCACCACTCCCGACAGGCCGTCGGAGCACAGCAGGTAGCGGTCGCCGGGGTAAGTTTCGAGCGGTGTCAGGTCAGGCTCGGCGATCGTCCGGCCGTCCAGCGCCCGGAGCAGTAGCGACCGGTACGGGTGCGCGGCCACGTCGTCCTCGGTGATCGTGCCCTCGTCGACCAGCGACTGCACCAGCGTGTGATCGCGGGTGACCTGGATGAACTGGCCGTCGCGCAGCAGGTAGGCCCGCGAGTCGCCGATGTGGCACAGCACCGCGTACCCCTGCGACCACAGCAGCGCGGTCAGCGTCGTGACGGCGGCGGCGCTTGCCACCTCGCCGGCCGCGTGGCCTCCCATGCCGTCGGCCACCGCGAGAAGGTGCGGCCCGGCGTACGCCGAGTCCTCGTTCCCCTCCCGGAGGAGACCGACATCGGACCGTACCGCGTAGCTGAGGGCTAGTGCCGTCTGCGCAGTCCCGGAACGGTCTCTCCCCTGTTCCGCGGCGGCTCGGGCAGTCGGCGACCCGGACAGCGAGCCGGGGTGACGAACCCGGGCTCGCGAGGCGGCCGACTGTGGACCTGGGCTCGCCGGCTCTCCTGGGAGGGCGAGATCTCCCCGGTCTTGCTGCCGGCCCCTGGTTCGCCGCAGCTTCATGGCGTGACCTCCCTGTCTCCTGGTCGCTGGGACCGTCTGACAGGAGCCATCAGCCACGGGGGCAATTCCGGCGAGCTCCATCACCGTGATACCGATACTACGACCGCATGGGCGCAATCGGGCCCAAGGCGCGGAAGGATCGTCACCGAAGCGAGGGTCCCATTCAGCTAGCCCTCGTCGGTTCCGCCGCCCTGATGGCGGCAACGCCGTCTCGGCGTTGCCGGGCACCGTGTTTCCCTTACCCGGGCCGGAGTTCATCAGCCGGCCGGGTTGCGGGTCAGGCGGCCCGTGGAGGACAATGCAATGGTTATATGGCGATGAGGCTCGCCATAACCGCGCGCGGCTTGCGCGCTGATGGCCTCTACCCCCTTCAGTGGCTTTCGGGTCGTGCGGGTAGGAGGCATCACGGTGGACGAGGTACTAGAACCGCCAGGCAAATGAACGAAGGGCCGCGCGGTGAGCGCGGCCGTACCGATCCCCGTCATCCAGCTGCTTCAGGTCCTCACCGTCGCGCTCGGCGCGCCCGGCGTGATGGGCCTGATCGCGAAGGTGGAGGCGCGGCTGCAGGGCCGCCGGGGACCCCGGGTGCTGCAGCCGTACTACGACCTGGCGAAGCTGTGCCGCAAGGAGGCGCTCGCCCCGTTGGGCGCGAGCTGGTTCTTCCTCGCCGCGCCCTTCGCTGCCGTCGCCGCGTACCTGACGATCCCGCTGCTGATCCCGGTGCTGACGACCTACGGGCTGCCGCTCGGTTACATGGGCGACATCCTGGGCGGCGGGTTCCTGCTGGCGCTGGCCAGCTTCGTCGTGGCGACGGCCGCGGCGGAGACGGGCAGCCCCTACGCGCAGCTCGGGTCGAGCCGGGCGAAGACGTTCTCGGCGATCACCGAGCCGGTCGTGCTGTTCGTCGTGTTCACGGTGGCGCTGCTAACCGGCACCGACCTGCCCTACGCGCTGGCCGCGACGGTGCGGTCGTCAGCCGGGCAGGTGATCCGCCCGGCGCACCTGCTCGCGTCCGCCGCGCTGTTCATGGTGATCCTGCACGAGACCGGCCGGATCCCGGTGGAGACGCACACCGGCACGAACGAGTTCGGGATGATCGAGGAGGCCCGCTCCTTCGAGCACTCGGGCCCCTATTTCGCCCTGCTGAAGTGGGGCTCGATGCTCAAGCAGCTCATCCTGTTCACGATCCTGGCCGACGTGTTCCTCGCCCCGTGGGGCCTGGCGTCCACCCAGCGGCTCGGCGCCGTGCTGCTGGCGGTCGTGGCGCTGCTGGCGAAGGCGGCCGCGATCGGCGTGGCCGTCGCGGTGATCGATGACTCGTTCGCCAAGCTGCGCCTGTTCAAGATCACCGAGTACGCGTCGGCCGCGTTCCTGCTCGCGGTGCTCGGCGTGTTCACCCTCTACCTCGGGGGAGGCTGAGCTGATGAGTTCACCAGGTGTCTATGAAGGCGCGGCGAACGTGATCGCGGCGCTGATGCTGCTGCTTGAGTTCGGGATGCTGCGGCAGGCCCTGGTGCGGGACCAGGTCCGGCTGTACGCGGCGCAGTCGGCGCTGATCTCGGTGCTGGCGGTCGTCATCGCCGCCGACCGGAACCTGCCGGACCTGTACGCGCTGGCCGGGCTGTCGGCGGCGCTGAAGGTGGTCGCGGTGCCGCTGGTGCTGCGCCGACTGCTCGGCAGGCCGACCGGGGAAGACACGCCGGGGGTGCCCGGCAGCTACACGCTGAATCCGGCAACCGCCGTGCTGGCCAGCATCGGCCTGGCGGCGTTCGGGTTCTTTGCCTTCGGCAACCTGGGCATCCACAGTGCCGAGGCGCCGACCACCGCCCTGGCGGTCGCGGGCGCGATGGTGTTCGTCGCGTTCGGGCTGATGATCGTGCGCCGCGACGTCGCCTCGCAGGCCATCGGGTTCTTCTCGCTGGAGAACGCGATCTCCCTCGCCGCGCTGGTGGTGGCGGCCGGGCTGCCGCTGCTGCTGGAGACCGCGTTCCTGTTCGACCTGCTGCTCGCGGTCGTCGTGTTCGCGATGCTGATCAGGGCGCACCACGCCCGCGCGGAGTCGCTGTCGACCGCCGACCTGACCCGGCTGCGCGGATAGGAGGGGCGTCAGTGCTCGGCATCATCCTGGCCATTCTCATCGTTCCGCTCGCCGCGGGCATCGCCTGCTACTGGGCACCCGCCCGGGCTGCGGCGGGATCGAGGACACCGACGGGGCCGCCGAGGCGTCGTGGAAGTACGTCCTGATCGCCTCCGCCGGCCTAGGCCTTGGCCTGCTGGCCACCATCTTCGCCTATTACGCCGGGGCGCAGGTGCTCGGCGCGCACGCCAACCTCGCCATCCAGCCGCTGATCGCCGCGGGATCCAGGCTGCCGAGGACCCCGGTCGAGCTGGCGTTCCTGCTCGCCGTGCTCGGCTACGGCACCAAGGTCGGCCTGGTCCCGGTGCACACCTGGCTGCCCGACGCGCACTCGGAGGCGCCGACGCCGGTGTCCGCGCTGCTGTCCGGGGCGCTGCTTGCGACCAGCTTCTACGCCATCCTGCGGTTCTACCAGGTTGCGCTCGCGGCGCTGGGCACCGGCCTCCCGAGGGACACGCTGCTGGCGTTCGGCATCGCGTCGCTGCTGCTGGCCTCGCTGTACGTGTTCGGGCAGCGGGACGTCAAGCGGCTGCTGGCGTACTCCAGCGTCGAGCACATGGGCATCCTCGCGATCGGCGTTTCCTTCGGCGCGCCGGTCGCCCTCGCCGGGGTGCTGCTGCACGTGCTGGCGCACGCCGCGGCCAAGGGCAACGCGTTCATGGGCGCGGGCGTGTTCACGGTCAAGTACGGCACCAAGCAGATGGCGGTGATGCGCGACGGCATGCGGCTGCTGCCGTGGAGCGGGCCGTTGTTCCTGCTCGCCGTCCTCGCGCTGTCCGCCTTTCCCCCCTTCGGGATCTTCCGCAGCGAGTTCCAGATCGTCGCCGGCGGCCTGTCCAGCGGCGGCAACGCGGCCGCGGCGGTGCTGGTGGTCCTGGTGACGCTCGCGTTCTTCGGGCTGGCCGCCTCGGCGACCGGCATGCTCCTGAAATCCCCGCCTGGCGGGGGCGCAGCCTCAGGGCCGCAGGACCGGGGGCTGGGAGCCGACGCGGGCGGCGGCACGCACGCAGAGGGAGCCGCCGTCGCGGTGAAGTCCCGGGCGCAGGCAGCCAGGCCCCTGACCCGGGGCGAGCCTAGCGCCCTCATGGTTGGCCCGGTGCTGGCAGGCCTCGCGGTCCTGGTCCTGCTCGGGGTGCACCCGCCCGGTGAGCTGACGGACCTGATCACCCGGGGTGCGGCACAACTGGGGACGCCATGACAATCACCAGCACCGGGCCCACCGTCGCGGCGCTCTGGGAAGCCCTTGCGGCAAGGGTGGCCCGCGGCGAGCGGTTCGCCGGCCTGTCCGCAGGGCGCGGCGACGCCGCCGTCACCCTGACCGCCTACGTGGCCAGGCCCGGCGAGGTTGACAGCCTGGAAGTGAAACTTCCGCCCGGGGCGGTCAGCTACCCGGCGCTCACCCCGGTGATCGGCGCCGCGTTCTGGTACGAGCGGGTGATCCACGACCAGACAGGCGTCGTCCCGGAAGGCCATCCCCGGCTCGCCCCGCTGGTCAGGCCCGGCGACCCCGCCGACCATGCGCTGCCCCGGCACGTCGCTGGCTACGGCCTGTTCACGATCCCGCACGGCCCGGTCCGCTCCGGGGTGTTCGAGTCGATGGAGTACCTGGTCGAAACCCCCGGCGAGGAGATCCCGCACCTGAACATGCGGATCTTCTACAAGCACCGCGGCATCGCCGCCCGGTTCGACGGCCTGACCGTCAGCGACGGCGTGCTGCTGGCCGAACGGGCCGAGGGCATCGCCTCCGTCGCCCACGCCCTCGCCTTCTGCCATGCCATCGAGGCGATCGCCGGCTGCGCGGTGCCCCGCGAGGCCGCCCTGCTCCGCGTCGTGCACGCCGAGCTTGAGCGGATAGCCAACCACCTCGATGTCGCGATGCGGCTGGCCGACGCGGCCGGCCTGGCGGTCGCCACCGCCCGGTTCGCGCTGCACAAGGAACGGGTGCTGCGGCTGGTAAGCGGGCTGTGCGGCAGCCGCTTCGGTCGCGGAGTCGTCGTCCCCGGCGGCGTGTCCGCCTTCCCGCAACGCCCCGCCGACCTCCTGCCCGTGCTGGACAAGCTGGAAAGACAGGTCACCGCGGACGAGGAACAGCTGATGGGAACCTCCTCGTTCCTGGACCGGCTGCGCGGCACCGGGCCGCTCACCCCGGCCCGAGCCCGCGAGCACGGCGCGCTCGGCCCCGTCGGCAAGGCGTCCGGGTACTCCGACGACGCCCGCTGCCAGCCTCGCTCGGCGTCGTTCCACAACCTGGTGCTGATGCACGAGGTATTCGCCGGGGACATCCTCACCGACTTCCCGTTCATCGAGGCCAGCTTCGGCCTGTCCGTCGCGGGAGCCGCCTTGTGAGCGAGCTTGCGAGCGAACCGGCAGGCACAGTGCGTCCGCGAATGCGGACTCAGAGCGCCAGCGAGGTGGCCGTATGAGCATCTGGGTGCTGCGTGGCCTACGCGACGGGGTTGTCACGACCCGCTGGCCCGAGCGGCCCGACGAGTACGCCGGCTCCTGGCGCGGCCCGGCCGCCGTCCGCCCGGATTCCGCCGGCGGCGCCGGCGCGGAGGTTGAGCGGCTCTGCCCGACCGGAGCGATCGAGGCCTTCGACAGGCTCCGCGTCGACCAGGGACGGTGCATCCTGTGCGGGCGCTGCGTTGCGGCCCGGCCGGACCTGTTCACCTGGTCAGCGGGCGCCACCGGGCCGGCCGCGGCGGCGGTCGCCAGGCAGGCCCTGGTCGTCCCGCAGGAGCCGGAAACGGACGAGGCGGTCGCCGCGGCACGGGCCGCGCTCGCCGGACGGACCGCCGCGCTGCGCCGCAGCGTGCACGTCCGGCACGTGGACGCGGGCTCCGACGGCAGCGAGGAATGGGAGATCCAGGCGCTGCTCGGCCCGGTCTACGACATCGGCCGGCTCGGCGTCTTCTTCACCGCCAGCCCGCGCCACGCGGACGTGCTGCTGGTCACCGGCGCCGGGACCGCGGGCATGGCCGGGCCGCTGCGCACCACGTACGAGGGCATGCCCGACCCCAGGGTGGTCATCGCCGTGGGTACCGACGCGGCCAGTGGAGGGCTGCTGGGGGACCGGCTGACCGGCGTGGCCGGCGCCGTACCGGTCGATGTGTGGGTGCCGGGGAGCCCGCCGACTCCGTTCGGGATACTCAATGCCTTGCTGATCGCGACCGGAATCCTCGGCTACGGCGGGAAGGGAGAGCGGTGAGCGCCCTGATCGCGGCCGGCCTGCTGCTGCTGGCGGCGGCCGGCGCCGCCGGGCTGATCCTCAGCCCGGCCGGACGGGCCCGGAGCCTGCCCTATGCGGCGGGGGCGGCCGGGGCGGCGTGCCTCGCGGTCGCGGGCGGGTTCGCGCTGGCGGGCCGGCCGGTCCGGCTCGGCGTGGCGGGATGGCTGGGCGACCCCGTTCCCGGCCAGCAGGCGCTCGGGCTGGCCGCGGACAAG
>DAHVAN010000325.1 GCA_027314595.1 Actinomycetota bacterium
ACCTGGCCGGCGGCGCGCTGCGGCACGCGCGGCGCCTGGGCGCCGACCACCGGGCCGTGCTCGCGCTGCGAACCGCGGCCGCGCGCTCACTGGAAGGACCGGGCGACGCCGGCACCGGCGCCGAGCGGGAACTGCGCGACCTGCTCGACGCGCAGGTCCGGGTGCTCGGGCCCGAGCACCGCGACACGCTCGGCACGGGGCACCAGCTCGCCCGGCTGCTCGCCAGGGCGGGCCAGTACGAGCAGTCCGAGCGGCGGCTGCGCGACCTGGCCGGCACCCGCGCGCGGGCCCTCGGCCCGGACCACCCGGACACGCTGACCGCCAGGCACGACCTGGGCCTGGTGCTCGCGCAGCGCGGTGAGTACGCGCAGGCGGCCCGGGAGTTCGCCGGCCTGCTGGCGGCCCGGGTCGCGGTGCTCGGACCCGAGCACCGCGACACCCGCGTGACCAGGCGCTGGCTGGCACATGTGGCCGCCGCGGACGCCACCCATCGTTCGGGATGAGGGGTTTGGCCTTAAGCCTTTTCCGCCGTTTCCGCCGTTTCCGCCGTTTCCGCGGCTTGCGCCGGCCCGGCGGCCGCCTGGTCGCTCAGCCCGTCGCCGAGGTAGGCGGCGATGACGCGCGGGTCCTGCCTGACCACCTCGGGCGGGCCCTGCGCGATGACCTTGCCGAACTCCAGGACCACCACGCGGTCGCAGATGCCGAGCACCAGGCCCATGTCGTGCTCGATGAGCAGCATCGACTGGCCGCCGTCGGCGAGCCGCCGCAGCCGGACGCCGAGGTCCTCGCTCTCGCTCGTGTCCAGGCCCGCGGCCGGCTCGTCGAGGCAGAGCAGGCTGGGCCTTGCGGCGAGCGCGCGGGCCACGCCCACCAGCTTGCGCTGGCCGCTTGACAGCTGGGCGGGCATCGCCTCGGCCGCCCAGTCCATGCCGAGCATCGCCAGCGCCTCTCCCGCCGAGCCGTTCCGCGACGCGACGGTCAGGTTCTCGGCCACGTTGAGGTCGTCGAACAGTTCCGTGCTCTGCCAGGTGCGGGCCAGCCCGCGGCGCGCCCGCTCATACGGCGGCAGGCCGCGCAGGCTCGCGCCGGAAAGCTCGACCGTGCCGGTGCTGTTCACGAATCCGGAGATGGCGTCGATGAGGGTGGTCTTGCCGGCCCCGTTCGGGCCGATCAGGCCGACGAGCTCGCCGTCGGCGACCTGGAGGGACACGTCGGCCAGGGCGTGCACGCCGCCGAAGTTGACGCACAGGCCCTCGACGGCCAGCACCGCGGGCCTGCCCGACAGGTCCGGGCGGGTGGCGCGGGGGGCGAGCCGCTCGCGGACCGCGGCGCCGGCCTCGGGCGCGCGGACCTGCGGCCGCTTGTGGGTGCGGCGGTAGAAGTCGCCGGCCACGCCTTCGGGGTTCTTCAGCAAGGTGAAGATCAGCAGCAGGCCGCCGGCCAGCAGGAACCAGTTCCCGTCCAGCCCGAACCAGTCCTGCAGCGCGTACGGGATCAGCGCCTGCGCCGACAGCAGGCCGGCGAACAGCGCGCCGGAGATCAGCGAGATGCCGCCGGCGTAGGCGAACGCGATCAGGGACAGCGCGGTCACCGCGTCGAACCGGTCAGCGCTCACCGAGCCGAAGTTGTAGGAGTACAGCACGCCGCCGACGCCGGCGATGAACGCGGCGATGCCGAAGGCGAACAGCTTCACCGTCCGCGGGTTGATCGCGGCCGCCGAGGCCGCCCGCTCGTTGGAGCGGACCGCGAGCATCCGCTGCCCGAGCTTGCCGCGGCGGATGTAGCCGACCCCGATGCAGCACAGCACGCAGCAGATCAGCACGACCCAGCCGAAGACGGGGCTTGGCTGGTTGCCGTCGATGCCGCGGAACGGGGCGTTCGGGCCGAGGTCGAGGCCGAACCAGGCCGGCTCGGGCACCGGGGAGCCGGCCAGCCCGCCGCCCCAGGTGCTGTTGACGAAACCGAAGTTCTCGATCGCGACCGCGCCCGCCAGCGTGACGACGGCCAGGCTGACGCCGCGCACCCGGACCGCGGACATGGCGGTGATCAGGCCGATCACCACCGCGACCGCGATGCCGGCCAGGGCCGCGACCGGGAACGTGATCCCGAAGTTGACGGCCATGTGCGAGATGGTGAACCCGGCGGCGCCCGCCAGGGCGAGCTGGACCACGGAGATCTGCCCGACGAACCCGGTGACCACCACCAGCGACAGCGCCATCAGCGCGCCGATCAGCGTGTTGATCAGCGCCTCGCGGAAATCGAACGGGAACACGACGAGCAGCGCCGCGCCGACGACCGCGGCGGCCAGCCCGGTGCGGATCAGGTGCCGCGGGCGGGGCGCCTCGGGCAGCCGCCGCTCGACGATCTCGCCGCGGCCGGGGATGCGCGACCCGCGCCAGAACAGCACGCCGACGATGACGAGGAACGCGAGCAGGTCGTTGACGCCGGGCAGCGAGACGCCGCCGGACTGCGGGAACCAGGTCTGCGCCGACGCGTACTGGAGCAGCGAGTACATGACGCCGATGCCCATGCTGGCCGCGACCGCGACGCCGAACGAGGTGAACGAGGCGATCAGGGCGGCCGCCAGCGCGGGGATGATCTGCAGCGGCAGCGTGGTCGGGTCAAGGGAGGTGAGCGAGGCGGCCAGGATGCCGAGGGCGCCGGCCAGCAGGGAGGCGATCAGCGTGTTGGCCAGCGAGATGACGTTCGGCGACAGCCCGCCGAGCATCGCCGCGGCCTCGTTCTCCGCGCACGCCCTGGTGGCCAGCCCGAACCGGGTCCACCTGTACACCGCGGCGAGCACGGCGGCGACGACGATCACCATGCCGGCCAGGATGAACCGGTCCACCACGACCACCCCGCCGAGCATGCGGACGGTGTTCTGCGGCAGGATGCTCGCCGCCGGCTGCGGGGTGACGCCGAACGCGAGCAGCATCGACGCCTGCGCGATGAGCAGCACGCCGAGCGAGGCGACGAGCTTGGCCAGCGGGGAGGCGTTACGCAGCGGCCGGTAGACGGCGAACTCGGTGAGCGCGCCGACGGCCAGCACGAAGACCAGGGCGAGCACCAGCGCGACGGCGGTGGGCATGGTGGCGAGCTTGCCGCTGTTCAGCGCCCAGAAGCAGTAGCCGCCGAGCATCGCGATGGCGCCGGTGGACAGGTTGATGACCCCCGACCCTCGGTAGGTCAGCACGACGGCGAGCGCGATGCCGGCGATCAGCGCTCCGGAGCCGAGGCCGAGGAGGATGAACAGCAGGATCTGTTGCACTGGTCATTCCTTGCAGATGTCGGGGCTAAGAGCTGGGTCTGAGCGAGCTGGGTCTGAGCGGGTCTGGCTTGCTCGGATTGTAAGGCTTCCTGATGGTGCGCCGCAGCCGCGGCGGCGGGGACGGACCCCCCGCGCCGCGGCTGCGGGCACAGACCGGGTCAGCCAGTCGGCGGCTGCAGCCAGCCGGCCGCCTTGACCCACTCGGGCTTGCCCTTCGTCACGCCGCCCATGTACGTGAAGAACTGGATGCGGTCGTTGCAGACGCCGGGCGCGCTCGCGTACTTGCCGCAGGACAGCGACGGGGCGCCGAGCGCCTGCGGCCCGGTGAACGCCTTGGCCTTGGCCAGGATCGCCGACGGGGACAGGTTCGCGTAGCCGACCTCGTTCATGACCTTGATGGTCGTCAGCGTCTGGCCGAAGTCGACGATGTTCCACGGGTCGGGCGCGTCCGCCGGGGTGGAGTACTTCGCCGCCACCGCCTCGTAGGCGGGCATGCCCGGGTCGGTCGGGTCGCCGTACAGCGAGCTGGCGATCGCGTACGTCCAGTGCGGGAAGTCGCCGAATCCGGCGATGACCTGCCCGTTGAGGCACAGCGGCGCGGAGAGGATCTTCTTGGGGTTGGTGATGCCCAGCGTCACCAGGCTCTTGGCGAGGTTCACGCAGCCGGCCGAGTCGGTGTACGGGATCACCACGTCGGCCGTCGGCGCGCCCGCGGCCTCAAGGACCGAGGTCAGGTCGGTCTGGCTCTCGGGGTAGCCCACGGCCGTCACCTTGATGCCGGCCGCCAGGAGCCCCTGCTTGACCGCGGCGGCGCCCTCGGCGATGCCGGCGTTGTCCGACGGGTAGACGAGCGCGGCGGTCTTGGCGTGCAGGACGTCCCTGGCGTAGGTGCCGAACGGCGGGAGAATGTGGGTCACGTCCCCGAACAGGATCACCACGTTGTGCTGCACCGAGTCGATCGGGGTCGCCGCGACGCCGTCGATCACCGGCTTGGCGCCGGCGAGCGTGCTGTAGAACGACTGGACGCCGATCGCCACGCCGCCCATCTCGATCACGTCGACGCTCTTGTTGGCGAGGAACTTCTGCGCGCAGACCGTGCCCTCTTCCTCCGCGGAGGCGATGAAGCAGGTGACGAGCTTGATCGGGTGACCGTCGACGCCGCCGAGCTCGGCGTTGGCGTAGTTGACCGCCATCTGCGCGCCCGCGGTGGCCAGCGGCCCGACGGTGGTGGGGCCGCCCTGCTGGTTGACGAAGCCGATGTAGACCGGCGGGAGCGAGGTGTTCGCGGGGCCGGCCTTGCCGCCGACGTACTGCAGGTAGTTGGTCACCGACTGGGCGCCGAGGCCGCCGTTGGTGCTTGTCGGCGACGCGGCCGGCGCGCTGCTCGCGGGCGCGCTGCTCGCGGGCGCCGGACTGCTCGAGGAACTGCTCGACGAGCCCGAGCCGCTGCTGCAGCCCGCGGCGGCGAGCGAGGCCACCGCGATGGCGGCCAGGCTCGTGTACCCGAGCCTTCTATGTCTCAGCACTCTATTGCCTCCTACGTGATGATCGTGGTCGAAAACGCTTACGACGGCAGCGGATCTTAGGATGTCACACTTGCGCCTTGGCTCCCCATAGTTCCCTTGAGGCGATCTTCGCACCCTCGGCGAGCGAGGCGAGCTTGGCCCACTGGATCTCGGGGTGCACCCGGCGGACGAAGGCGCCCTGCGCGAAGCCGCAGTCCGTGCCGGCCTGCACGCGGTCCCGGCCGACCAGGCCGGCCAGCCGGACCAGGCGCTGCGCGACGAGCTCGGGATGCTCCACGACGTTGGTGTGGTGCGTGACGACGCCGGGGACCAGGACCTTGTCCTCCGGCAGCGGCACGTCCTGCCAGATCTTCCACTCGTGCTCGTGCCGCGGGTTGGCCTGCTCCATGAGGTAGTACCTGGCCCGCACCTGCAGCACCAGGTCGATGGCGTCGCGCAGCGGCGGGTCATAGGCGTGCGGGCCGTGCCAGCTTCCGAAGCAGATATGGTACCTGACCCGGTCCTCGGGGAGCCCGCGCAGCGCGTGGTTGAGCGCGTCCACCCGCAGCTGCGCCCACCGGCGGTACTCCTCGTAGGACTGGCCGCGGGAGGCCATCGTGTCCGCCTCGTGCATCAGCACCGCGTCGTCGACCTGCAGCAGCAGCCCGGCCTCGACGATCCCCTTGTACTCCTCGTGCAGCGCGTCGGCGAGCGCGAAGACGAACTCCTCGTCGGACCCGTAGTACTCGTTCCGCAGCCAGTACGCGCTCGCGGGCGCCACGACCGGCAAGAACGCCTCCGACACGTCCTTGCCCGCGGCCTCGAGCACGGCCTTGAAGTTGGCGATGTCACGGTCGAGCGCGGACCGGTCGTAGGTCATCGGGCCGGTGCAGAACCAGGCCGCGAAGGACCCCGCCCTGGCGGCCTCGTCGCCGGCCGAGGCGCTGTTGGTCGCCCGCGACGCGGCGGCGTCGAGCGCGTCGAGGTCGGCGTAGGCGCCAGGGAAATGCTGCCGGTCCCTGCTGGGCGGCAAGATGGTGGACGCCTCATCCCGCAGCGGACGGGACTCAAGCCCGCTGGTCCGCTCGTACAGGTACGTGATCCAGTTCGACTTGCCCATCTCGCCGTCGTCCACGATATCGACGCCGGCCTCGATCTGCCGGCGGACCGCGCCGGCCACCGCCCTGGCGAGCGCGGCCTGGTAGGCGGCGCCGTCGCGGGCCTGGCCGTGGTCCATCGCCGACAGGAACGAAAGCAGTTCCGGCGGCCTGATCAGGCTTCCCGCGTGCGTGACGGGGATCCGCTGCATCGCATTCTCCGAGGTAATCGTGGACCTGGCGGTGAGACTCCCTCTAGGAAAGAGCCGAGCCCCGCGCCCGTCAACCAATCCGCTGACGATCGAGGTCACAATCGTGTCAAGTGTCTGGCTGGCACATACTTGTCAGCAGCGAGTTGGCGATCACGCCAATGCCGTCGATGGGCGGCCGGAAGAAAGCTAAGCTCTGCTGACGATTGTAGTCTGGCAGAGGGTCCTGATAGCTGTCGATGAGGGTGAGTTGGGCGAAATGGCGGGCACCGACGCGGTTCTCGAACTCGACGCGCTGAGCGTCGGCTACGACCAGGCGCCGGTGGTGCGCGATCTGACGCTGACCGTAGCCAGGGGCGAGGTGGTCGCGCTGCTCGGCGCCAACGGCGCGGGCAAGACCACGACGCTGCGGGCGATCTCGGGACTGCTCAAGCCGAAGGCCGGCCAGATCAGGCTCGCCGGCGCGGACCTGGCCGGGGTGGCGCCGACCGCGCGGGCACGGATGGGGATCGCGCACGTGCCGCACGATCGCGGCATCTTCTTCGGGCTGACGGTGGCCGAGCACTTCCGGCTTGACGGCCTCGGCGCGCCGGCGGACATGGACGCCGCGTTCGACCACTTCCCGGCGCTGCGCCCGCTGCGCGACCGCAAGAGCGGGCTGCTGTCCGGCGGCGAGCAGCAGATGCTCGCGATCGCCCGCGCGCTCAGCCGCAAGCCCAGGCTGCTGATGCTCGACGAGATGAGCCTGGGCCTGGCCCCCGTGATCGTCGGCCGCCTGCTGCCCGTGGTCAGGCAGTACGCCGTCGGCAACGGCACCGGGGTGCTGCTCGTGGAGCAGCACGTGCAGCTGGCGCTGAGGATCGCCGACCGGGGCTACATCCTGTCCCACGGCGAGCTCGCGGCCAGCGGCACGGCGCAAGCCCTCAGCCGCGACAGCGCGCTGCTGGCCGCCAGCTACCTCGGCGGGGCGGCAGGGGCTAACGGGGCCGCAGGGGCTAACGGGTCGGCAGAGGCTAACGGGTCGGCAGAGGCTAACGGGGCCGCGTAAGGCGCCGCCGGTCCTGCAGGCGCGAAACCGTGGGTGTTCCGTGGCGCCTCCTCGTGGTGCCCGGACGTGTCCGGGGCCGATCCTTTCGCCATGGAACCCCACTAACGCAAGCTAGCGCGCGAAACCCCAGTTCAGCACCTTCGCGGCGCCGGTGAAGGCGCCGCCGAGGCTGGACCTGGACGAGTGCAGCACCACGCCGATCAAGGTTTTGGCGCCGCGCCGGGCCTCGAACACCCAGGTGCGCGCGCGGTGCCCGCCGCCGGACGTGAGGCGGTACGTGCGCAGCGCCACCACCTGGCGGAACAACGGCAGTCGCATCGCGGCCCTGCCCAGGACGACCAGGTCCCGTGCCGTGGAGCACGTGGTGTACTCCCCCGGGTCGGGCAGCCCGCTGAGGTGTTGCCAGGTGAATTTTTCTCCCGAACGGGTGGCGGCGCCTGTCTCGCGGCGTAGTCTTCCCGTTTGGCCGCCGAGCGCGGGCGCGCGGGACTAGCCTGCTATGAAACCCGAAAGGGACGTGATGGTCGGTATGGGTGGTCCGTGGTGTCCGGCGTGCGGGCGCCACGTGCAACCGGGTTCGTCATTCTGCACGGGCTGCGGGCAGCCGCTCGCCGCGGCAGCCGCCACCCCGCCCCCGTCGCCTACGGTCACCATGCGGCGACAGGAGCCGTACCCTCAGGCGGACCACACCCAGGTGGACTATCCGCCGCCGGCGTATCCGCCGCCGGACTACCCGCCCCAGGGATACCCGCCGCAGCAGCATCCGCAGGCCTACCAGCAGGGTTTCCAGCCTCCGCCGCCGTCCTCACAGTCCCGGCTGCCCTGGCCGCCGCCCGGCGGCCAGGCCCCGCCGAGCCTGCCGCCCGCCGGCCAGGCCCCTTATTACGGCGCGCCGGTCGAGCAGGACACGTCGGACACACAGCGGATGCTGCAGCCGCAAGGGCTCTTCCGCGGGCCGGGCCAGGGCGGGCCGGGGCAGTACGCGGGCCAGGGCGGGCCGGGGCAGTACGCGGGCCAGGGCGGGCCGGGGCAGTACGCGGGCCAGGGCGGGCCGGGGCAGTACGCGGGCCAGGGC
>DAHVAN010000327.1 GCA_027314595.1 Actinomycetota bacterium
CGGGCAGCACCGCGCAGCCGCTTCCGGGTCCGGGCCGGTGACCACGTCGACGGCCGTCCAGCCGTCTGCCGTCTGCTCCACCGCCGTCACCGCCAGCCCGGGTAGCCCCAGCAGCATCGTCGCCGCAGCGCACGACGACACACAGCCGGGCGCCGCGCTCTGGTCGCCATCCCGGGCAGCGGCGCGGTCCGGCTCATGATCCCCGGCGCGCCGGCCGCGGCGCGCCGGCGGGGTTATCCGTAGAACAGGCGGTCCATGACCGCGCGGGCGCGGCGGGCGGTGCGGCGGTAGTCCTGCTCCAGGGCCTGCGCCGGGGTGTCCCCCCAGGCGGCGGGGACGGCAGCGACGCCTGAGGCGCTGGAGGCGGCGTATCCCGGACCGCCGTCGCGGGCGCCGCGCCCGGAGCCGTTGCCGAGGTGGCCGGGCGCCGCGGGAGCCGAGCCCTTGTAGCCGAGCAGGCGGGCGACCGCGGTGAGCTCGTCGTGCCTGGCGGGCAGCGTGTCGCCGGGACGGCCGCGGACCAGCATGATCGCGTTCCTGATCCGGGCGGCCAGCTCCCAGGACGCGCGGAGCGCGTCCGCGTCGGCGGGGGTGGCGAGGCCGGCGGCCACGGCCGCGTCGAGGGCGCCGAGGGTCCTGGTCGTGCGCAGCGCGGGCACCGCGTGGCCGTGCCGCAACTGCAGCAGCTGGACCGTCCATTCCACGTCGGACAGCCCGCCGGGACCCAGCTTGAGGTGCAGCGCGCGGTCCGCGCCGCGCGGGATCCGTTCGGCCTCCACCCGCGCCTTGATCCGCCGGATCTCCCGGACAGACTGCTCGCCGATCCCGCCCTGCGGGTACCGGTGCTTGTCCGCGAGGGCGAGGAACTCCGCGCCGAGCTTCGGGTCGCCCACCGCGAACTCCGCGCGCAGCAGCGCCTGCGACTCCCAGGGCGACGCGCGCCGCTCGTAGTACGCCCGGCACGCCGCCAGGCTGCGCACCAGTGGCCCCTGCCGCCCCTCGGGGCGCAGGTCGGCGTCGACGACGAGCGGCGGGTCCGGAGCCGGGATCTGGAGCAGCCGGCGCAGTTCGGCGCCGACCGCCTGCGCGGCGTCCGAGGCCGCCTGATCGCCCTCGGAGTCAAGGCCGGGCAGCGGGTCGTGCACGAAGATCACGTCGGCGTCGCTGCCGAAGCCGCACTCGTGCCCGCCATAGCGGCCCATCGCGATCACCGCGAACCGGGTCGGCAGCGGGCCGCGCAGCTCGATCTCGATCTTCGTGATCGCCGCCGCGAGCACCGCCTCAAGCGAGGCGGTGGTTATCGCGGTCAGCGCCTCCCCCGTCTCGGCCAGTCTTTCCCGCTGGCCCGAACCAGCCGGGCCGGCCAGCCCGAGCACGTCCGCGGCGGCCACCCGCAGCAGCTCACGGCGGCGCAGGGACCGCACCGCCACTGCCGCCTGCTCTGCGTCGGCCTCGTGCCGCCTGGCCGCCGCCATCATCTCCGAACGCAGCGGGCCGACTCCCCGCGGCACAAGCTCCGCGTCGTCGGCGAAGATCGCGACCGCTTCGGGCGCCCGCAGCAGCAAGCCCGTCGCATACCGGCTCGACGCCAGCACGTAGGCGATCCGCTCGGCCGCCTTCGTCTCGTCCCGCAGCAGCCGAAGGAACCAGGGCGTCTCCCCCAGCGCCTCGCTCACCTGCCGGAACGCGAGCAGGCCCGCGTCCGGCTCGGCCGCGTCGGCGAACCAGCCGAGCAGCACCGGCAGCAGCGTCCGCTGGATCTCCGCGCGGCGCCGCACTCCGGTGGTCAGCGCCTCGATGTGCCGCAGCGCGCCCGCCGGGTCACGGTAGCCGAGCGCCTCGAGCCGGGCTCGCGCCGCATCCGGGGTGAGCCGTGCCGCCTCGGAGGGCAGCCGCGCCACCGCGTCGAGCAGCGGGCGGTAGAACAGCTTCTCGTGCAGGCGCCTGACCAGCATCGCGTGCCTGCGCCAGGCTTGAGTGAATGCCTCTTCAGGGGGAACGGCGTTGGCTGGTTTTCCCCCGGGGGACGACCCCCCGGTGACCCCCCGCATGGGGGGACTGCCCGTCCCCCCATGCGGCCCTGGCCCCCCATTCCCCCCTGGCCCCCCGGCGACCCCCCGCATGGGGGCACTGCCCGTCCCCCCATTCCCCCCTGGCCCTCCATACCCCCCCAGCGCACGGCCCAGCCTGCGAAGTACGGGGGGATCCTCGGGCAGGGTGTGGGTTCGCCGCAGCTGGTAGACCTGCAGCAGGTGCTCGGTCTGCCGCAGGAACCGGTAGGCGGCGGCCAGGCCGTCGGCGTCGGAACGGCCGACGTAGCCGCCTTCGGCGAGCGCCGCCAGGGCGGGCAGCGTGGCCGGGACGCGCAGCCGCTCGTCGGTCCTGCCGTGTACCAGCTGCAGCAACTGCACGGCGAACTCGATGTCGCGCAGGCCGCCGGGGCCGAGCTTGAGTTCGCGGCCAGCCATGTTCTTCGGCAGCGTCGACACCACACGGCGGCGCATCGCCTGCACGTCCTCCACGAAGTTCTCCCGCTGCGCCGCCTGCCAGACCAGCGGAGCGACGGCGCCGGCGTACTTCTCGCCCAGTGCCATGTCGCCGGCCACCGGGCGGGCCTTGAGCAGCGCCTGGAACTCCCAGGTCTTGGCCCACCGGTCGTAGTACGCCTGATGGCTGGCCAGCGTGCGGACCAGCTGTCCCTGGCGGCCCTCGGGGCGCAGGTTCGGGTCGACGGGGAAGATGCTGCCCTCGGGGGTGGAGCGCTCGCAGACCTGGATCAGGCCGGAGGCCAGGCGGGTCGCGGTCTTGAGCGCGTCCTCGTCGCTGCCCTCCCCGTCGGCGGCCGGCTCGGCGACGTAGATCACGTCGACGTCGCTGGCGTAGTTCAGCTCGCGGGCGCCGCACTTGCCCATCGCGATCACCGCGAGCCTGCACCGCGCACCGCCCGGCGGCAGCTCGGCACGCGCGATGGCCAGGGCCGCCTCGAGGACCGCCGCCGCGATGTCGGCGAGTTCCTCGCCTGTCTCGTCCACGGTCGCGACACCGGTCAGGTCGCGAGCGGCCAGGTGCAGCACACGGCGGCGGTAGGCGGCCGCGAGGAGCTGAGCGGGATCTGTCCGCCTGCCCGGCCGGTCAGGCCGGCCCGGACTGGCTGACCGGGGGGTCCCGGCCGCGGGCCGCTCGGCCGCGGGCGTCCCGGGCCGCTCGGCCGCGGGCGTCCCGGGTGCGCGGCCAGGG
>DAHVAN010000341.1 GCA_027314595.1 Actinomycetota bacterium
TCCTGGACCACCTTCGCCGCCTCGGCGATCGTGGACAGGTCCGCGCTGCTCGCGGTGACCCACCCGTCGGCGATCCGCCCCGCCCGCTCCATCGCCGCCCGTGACATGCCGCCGAGCAGCACCGGCGGCCCCGGCCGCTGCACCGGCCGGGGGTCCTGCCGCCCCGCGGGGATCTCGTAGCACGACCCGCTGAACCCGTCCTCGCCCGCCCACAGGGCGCGCAGCGCGGCCAGGTACTCCTGCGTCCGCTGGCCGCGCCGTGCCGTCGACGCGCCCGACCCGGCGAACTCCTCGGGCAGCCAGCCGATCCCCAGGCCCAGGTCGAGCCGCCCGCCTGACAGCACGTCGACGGTGGCCGCCTGCTTGGCCAGCAGCAGCGGTGACACGAACGGGTGGTTGACGACCGCGACGCCGAGCCGGATCGAGGTCGTCACGGCGGCCGCGTAGCCGAGCGCCACCATGGGGTCGAGCACGCTGCGGTACACGGGCGCCATCCCCGAGCCCCGCGGGACCAGCAGCCGCTGGAACGTCCACAGCGACCGGTACCCGAGCCGCTCGGCCCGCCGCGCGAACTCGGTGAGGTTACGCGGCGTCGCCCACGCGCCCGCCACGGGCGCCCCGAATCCGATGTCCATGGACAAGACCCTAGCGGCCGTCCCCCGAATGCTGCCGCGCCGCACCGGTCCTGTCCATCCTCATCCCGAACGGATCCGTGCCGGCTCCCGTACCCCACCGCGCTTGCCTTACCGTTGCCACATGTCGACAGCGGATTTCTGCGCGGGGCTGCTGGATGCCGCGCCCCTGCCGCCGCGCGTGTCCCGTGCCGCCCGGCGCACGCTGCTCAACGTGCTCGGCACGGCGGTCTCCGCCGTCGCGTCTCCCGCCGTGACGGTGCTCCTGCGCGCCGCGGCCGAACAACGCTGCGCCGGCCCCGTCCAGGTCCCCGGCCTGGCCAGGACGCTCGACCCGTACTGGGGCGCGCTCGTCACCGGCACCGCCGCGCACCTGGACGACTTCGACGACACGCACCTGGCCACGGTGATCCACCCGGGGGCTTCCGCGCTCGCGACGGTGCTGGCGCTGGCGCCGGAGACCGCGCCGTCGGGCGCGGCGTTCCTCACCGCGTTCGCGGCCGGCTGCGAGGCCCAGCTCCGGATCGGCAGCGCTATCACACCGGCGCACTACGATCACGGCTGGCACATCACGGGAACCTGCGGCGTCTTCGGCGCGGCGATGGCAGCCTCGTCGCTGTTCGGCCTGGAGGCGGAGGCCGCCGCGCGGGCGCTGTCGCTCGCGGCCACCATGACGGCAGGGCACCGTGCGGCGTTCGGCTCGATGACCAAGCCGCTGCACGCCGGCAAGGCGGCCGCGAACGGCATCCTGGCCGCGCGGCTGGCCTCGGCCGGCCTGGCCGGTCCCGCCGATCCGCTGGGCCCCGGCGGCGTCCTTGAGGTGCTGTCCGCCGCGGTCGACAGTGACGCCCTCGCCCCGCTCCCCGGCCATCCCACCGCCGCCCGCCCCACGCGCGACTACGGCACCTGGGAACTCGAGCGCAACACGTTCAAGACGTATCCGTGCGGCGTGGTGGCGCATCCGGCGATGGACGCGGCGGTCAGCGTGTCCGCCGACCTCGATCCGGCCGACATCACCGCGATCACGCTCCGCTGCAACCCCCTGGTCACCGAGCTCATGGGCCTTGCCCAGCCGGAAGACGGCCTGCGGTCGCGGTTCAGCGCCCGCCACGGCGTGGCGGTCGCGCTCCGCTACGGCCGGGCCGGCCTGGCCGAGTTCAGCGACGAGGCGGCGACCGCGCCGGAAATAGCCAGGCTGCGCGGCCTGATCACGCTCGAGCCCGATCCGGGGATCGCCAGGGACGCGGCCGTGCTGCGGATCGAACTGGCTCCGGCCGCCCCGGTCCAGGTGGCGGTCGAGCACACCCGCGGGAGCGCCGCGAGCCCGCTTACCGACGAGGACCTGCTCGCCAAGGTCCGCGCGCTGGTCGCGCCGGTTCTCGGCGACCAGGCGGCGGACCGGATCCGTGACGCCGTCGACGCCCTGCCCGGCGCGCCCGGCTGCTCGCACCTGTCCGCCGCCCTGCGCCCGGAGCCCAGATGACCACGATCGATGACATCCTCGCCCTGGCGGCGCACGCCACCCCCACCGAGCAGGCCGCCGCGGACCTGATCCTGTTCGCCGGCGCCGTGACGCGCGGCATGAACAGCGACGTGGTGCGCGCGCTGCGCGCCCTGCGCCCTGGCTCCCTCCCCGACAGCCCCGCCTGGCGCGCCTGGCTCTCCGCCACCGCGGCCGCCTCCTCCGCGGCCGCCTCCTCGGCCGCCGGCCGGACCGTGCGCTTCGCCGTATGCGCCGCCGCCGCCGCCCTCTCCGAAGACGCCTTCACCGCTCCCGCCGACTCCGCCTCCGCCTCCGCCGCTCCCGCCGCCTCCGACTCCGCCTCCGCCGCTGCCGGTGCTCCCGCCGCTGCCGCCAGCGACACCTTTGCCGCCGTCTCGGCCGGTACCGCGGCCGCCGCCCTCGTCGAGTCCGGTCTTCCGGACGCCGAGGGCTGGTCCGTACCTGCGGTCGCGGCCGTCATCGGCGCCGGCCTGGCGGCGGGGATCATGCTGCGCCTGCCGGAAGCCGGGCTGCGGCACGCCCTGGGCATCTGCGCCACGCAGGCGGCGGGCCTGCGCGCCGCGGCAGGCACCGCCGCCGGGCCGCTGCAGGCCGGCAAGGCGGCGTTCAACGCGGTGGAGGCGGCGCACCTGGCCCGCCTGGGATTCACTTCCTCCCGCGACCCCCTCGACGGCCGGCGCGGCCTGTTCGCCCTGTTCAACCGGTGAGCCCGGGTGGGCGGCGACATCATCGGAGGGCCGGCAGGCCCCCGGGATGGCGGCCCTGCAAGGGGAGGACGTCGCTGCCCGGAATCTGCTGATTCAGGCAGTGTGCTCTGGTAGAACCGTGGATAGGCTGGTATAGACGGAGGTGTCGCATGCTGCGTCGCTGGCCGGCAGTGCTGCTTGTGACGATCGGCGTCGCCCTGATCGGCATTGGCGTCGAGCGGGTTCTCGCGACGGCGAGCGGGGCGGGCCTGGTCACCATCGTGATAGTCGGCGCGGTCCTCGTCGTCACCCCGTTCGTGCTCGCCCGGATCGAGCGGTTCACCACGCCGGGCGCCGCGCTGCAGCTCACCCGTGACATGGCGGGGCTGGGCGCGCCGCGGGCCGCGCACATCTTCGAGCGCACCGACCTCGCGCGGTTCGCCGACTCCTTCAGCTTCATCCACAGGGAACTCGACGACGACCGGTACCACGACGCCAAGGTCGGCCTGCAGGACCTGCTCGTGGACCGGGCAGCGGCGATGGCCCGCAAGGAGAAGTTCGACGCGGCGGAGGTGCGGGCGCTGGCCGCGAACGACTCACCAGCCATGCGGGCGCTCGCGCTCGGCCTCATGAAGGGTGACTCCGAACTGGCCGACGGCGGGACGGTGCTGGCCGCGATCGCCGATCCGCGCTCGGTCAGCGAGCAGCGTCAGGGCCTGGAACTGGCCAAGCTCTGCTGGCCGCACCTGACGACGTCCTACCGCTCCGCTATCCGGTCGGTCATCGAGGCCAACCCGGCCGTCATGTCGGGCCATCAGGCGCTCGTACAGGAGATTCTCGCCCTGCCCGTCACTTGAGCTGGTTCCCGAAACGATCGGCGAACGCGATCTGGCTGACGTCGGGCCTGTGCAGGTGCCTGGGGAACGGGCGGGCGGGATAGCCGGCGACGATATGGCACGCGGTGGACACATGGTCAGGTATGCCCAGCAGCTCCTTGACGTCGGGCTCACGGGCGACGAGCAGGGATGCGGACCGAACCGAAGCTGTCGGTGCCGTGAGCGATCGGTACCATCGCCGACGCCACCGCTGCGGCCGACCCGCCCGAGGAGCCGGGCAACCACCGGGTGATCCTCGCCCTGCGCCTGGCGCGGCATCGCCGCGCTGCCGAGCCGCACCGGCTCCCCGGCGACAGGAATGTTGTCACCTGACCTGACCGCCGCGGCGATCACTGGACAGTGCGGCCGTCACGGTGTCAGCGCTCCGCGATCTGGCGGTGGCGGTGGCGGCGTGGGACGGGCCGAGCGCGCTCGCGGAGTTCTCGGTCCGCGGCCTGGGGCAGATCCTCTCGTCAGTGAACTCTCGCGGCGGAGCAGCCAGCGGGGGAGTGCGGGCCGCTGCCGAGCACTACGGCCGCTCCAGATGGGTAGGCGCCGCCCTGGACGACGAGGTCAACGTATGGCCCGGTCGCGGCGGCGAGACCGCCGCGACCGGAGGCTCGTATAGGGGTATGCTTGCATTAGAAGCATTGCTTACACTGCTTTCAAGGCTGCTCGGGGGTGAGGACGATGGCGACGCTGACGATCAGGGGACTTGATCCCGAGACGCATGCGCGGCTGCGCATCGAGGCCGCGCGACATGGGCGTTCGATGGAGGCGGAAGTACGGGCCATACTCACCGAACGCCTGGCCTCAGGCGTTGCCGAACGCGGTCTCGGCAGCCGGATCCACGCGCGCTTCGCTGGCCTGGAAGGTGAGCCGTGGCTTCCTGACCGCAGTGACGAGCCGCCCCGGGCGGCGGTGTTCGACCAGTGATCGTCCTGGACACCAACGTCATCTCCGAACTAACCCGCCCGGTCCCCGAGCCCGGTGTCGTTTTGTGGCTCGACTCGCTGCCTGCCGACGAAGTCGGCACTACCGCGGTTACCGCCGCCGAACTGCTCTATGGTGTCGCCCGGATGCCTGACGGCCGTCGGAAGACGGAACTGACGGCTGCGGTCCGCGGGCTGCTCGGCGAGGACTTCCGGGGCCGGGTCTTGCCCTTCGACGAGCACTGCGCCTCGCGGTACGCCGACATAGTCTGCGGCAGGGAAACGCTCGGGCGGCCGATCGGTGTGGCCGACGCCCAGATCGCGGCCATCTGCCGCACCGCCGAAGCGACGCTGGCGACTCGCAACACCGCTGACTTTTCGGGAACTGGGATCGAACTGATCAACCCATGGAAACCGGACCGGCCAGAACCCGCATGACGCGGTGGCCGGCTGTTACGCATCGTCTGCGGTGAGCGCCCGGTGTCACTCGCCGAGGACGCTACCCACGACCCCGTCTGGCCTTCATAGGAGAGGACCTCGGGAAGATCCCGCGCCACGAAGCACCATGCGGTGACGCGCACTACTTCCGGCAACACCCTGCGCCACCTGGTCCAGGTCCGCGACGGCCAGTGCACCTTCCCCGCCTGCACCCGGCACGCCCGCGACGGCCCGCACGCGGTCGCGGAAGCTTCGCTCAGCCCGGAGGATCACACGGCGCTGGCACGTTGACTCTCTGACAGCGCAGCGCCCCCGGCTATCGCAGGATGGCGGGGGCGCTGTTTAAGGCATCTCGCCCTGACCAGCCGACATCCGCAGAACTCAGCATCCTCCGATTGGCCTGGGAAGACGCAGAACCCCTCGCCGCCTAAACCCCGAAAGTCGAGCGTGTCAGGTCATTCATGCAATCCGCACGCATGATCAGCGTTCCGCATGCTGTACAAGCGCGTAAACATCGGCTAGCACCGCGTTCGCTATGCGTCGGTCGGCTCCCTGCGTGGTGCGCGCGGCCACGCGGGCATCGGTGATCAGCCGCGGGAGGATATGGCCCACATCGGTGCGGAGGCAGACATACCGACTAGCCCGGCCAGCACTGGCCGTGTCAGGCCCTTACGCTCACGCAGGATCTGTATGCGCTCGCCTGTCCGCCTTCCGGCGAGATCGTCAAGCATCAGTTAACCTTCGGTTGTTCCGTAGCTACTGGCATGGTAGGCGGCTGCGCGCCACGCTTGCCAGGGAACAGGGGCCGGGGCGGCAAGCCCGCGTAGAGTGGCTGACCACTGGAGCTCATCGATCCACTGGAGCCCGTCGATGCGGACCACTGTGACAGAAAGCTCACCGGAACCGGAACCGGAACCGGAGCCGCCGCCCGCGCCGCATGACATGGCAGCGACGAGCGCGGAGAGGCAGGCGTGGGGCAAAAGCGCCCGCAAGCGGGCTTCGCGAGGCACATTGGGGTACTGGACCGATGCCGATCGCGAGCATGACGCCCTGGACACGATCCTGGCCCAGAGCAAGATCCGGCTTCCCGACCTGACCCCCATCAGGCATCAGCGGATGGCGGCTTCCGCGTGGAACTACTACCGGGGTGCCGCGGCGGTGATGGCCGCGGACCTCGCCAGCCAGCCCGACAGCGGGCTGACCGTGCAACTGTGCGGTGACGCGCATGTGCTGAACTTCGGGCTGTGGGCCACGCCGGAGCGGAGACTGTCGTTCGATCTGCGCGACTTCGACGAAACCCTTCCCGGCCCGTTCGAGTGGGACGTCAAGCGTTTCGCCGCCAGCCTGATAGTCGCGGGCCGGGAGAACCGGATCAAGCCGGCCCGGGCAGCGGCCGCGGTAACCGCGGGCATGCAGGCCTACTGCCGCCGCATGCGCCGGTACGCGACGATGCCTGAGCTCGACATCTGGTATGACAGCACGCACGTCGACAGCCTGATCAGCTACTTCGAGCCCGCCGACCGCGGGCGTGTCTCAATCCACATCGAGAAGCAGCGCAAGCGCCGGACGAGCCGGGGAGCATTCGCGAAGCTCACGACGATGGCGCACGGCCGGCCGAGGATCACCGAGGACCCGCCGATGCGCGTCACCGTCAGCGACGACGAGCAGGGCGACCTCGTCGACCACCTGCTGGCCGGATACCGGCTGACCCTTCAGGAGGACAGGCGAGCGCTGTTCGACCGCTTCACCGCGGTCGATGTGGTCCGCCAGGTTGTGGGGGTGGGCAGCGTCGGGATGCAGGTGTACCTGGTGCTGCTCGAGGGCCGAACCGGTGCCGACCCGTTGTTTTTGCAGGTCAAGCAGGCTGGGCCGTCGGTGTACGAGGCTCACGCCCGGCCGGGTGGCTATGACGGCCACGGTGAGCGGGTGATCAGTGGCAAGCGGCTGATGCAAAGCGCAACCGACATCTTCGTCGGCTGGGGTTCGCTGCACGGAAAGGACTACTACGTCCGGCAGTTCCGGGACATGAAGATCATCCCGACGACCGACCTGATCGCCCCCCGCCTCCTCGAGTTCGCCACCGCATGCGGCGAGACGCTCGCCCGCGCTCACGCGCGCACGGGCGACCCGGTCGCCATCGATGCCTACATCGGGAAGGGCCGCAAGTTCACGGCGGAGATCGGCCGGTTCGCCGGCCTGTACGCCGACCAGAACGAGCGGGACCACGCCCAGCTCGTCAGGGCCATCGCGTCCGGCGCCGTCGAAAGCTCGCCAGGCTAGACGGCTAGACGTCCAGCGCCGTCGGATGTCAGTGGCGCGCGTGACGGTCGCCGCATGCGGTCCGGGTTTGTGGCGCCTTACGCTGACGCGCGCGAGTTCGCGAGTTCCCGCTCGGCGCGGCCGCCATGGCGACCGAGCGGATCAGGCTCGGCACGCTGCTCGCTCCGGCGTCACGATGGCGGGACCTCGCCGAGCACTACGAGCAGGCGGGCCGCGCGGAACGGGCCCGCAGGCTCCGGCGCGAGGCTGCCATCCTGGCCTCCGCTGTTGAAACGTGACCGTAGGGATTGCGGTGCCGCGAGGCGACCGTGGGAGACTTCGGGAATGACCGACTTGGTCCTGCCAGGACTGCCGTTCCCGCTGCAGCCGTCGGGGAACCCGGCGTGCCAGGCCGTGGTCTCCGACGGGGTGCTCGCGCTGACGAGCGGCGCGAAGTCAGACCTGTTCATCGACCCCGCGGGTGAAGAGGGGGGACGGCCGGACGCGGGCCGGCTGACCGGGCTGCCCGGGGACCGCGACTTCACGCTCGCGGTGCGGGTCAGCGTCAGGTTCGGCAACGTCTTCGACGCCGGCGTGCTGCTGCTGTACCAGAGCGAGCGGCGCTGGGCCAAGCTCTGTTACGAGCTGTCCCCGCAGCGCCGCCCGACCGTGGTGACGGTCGTGACCAGGGGAACCTCTGACGACGGTAACTCCTTCGAGACCGCCGGCGCCCCGGTCTGGCTGCGGATAACCCGGTACGGCAGGGCATGGGCGTTCCACTCCTCCGAGGACGGCACCTGGTGGCGTCTGGTGCGCTACTTCACGCTCGGCGAGGCGTCAGGCGCCCGCGTCGGCTTCCTCGCCCAGTCGCCCACCGGTCCCGGCTGCACCGCGGTCTTCGACAGCATCACCTACAGCCCCGGCGCGCCCGCGGACCTGCGCGACGGAACCTAGGACCCCATCTGGCGGTGCCGCCGCCAGCCGCGCACCAGCCTGTACGCGGCGGAAAGCAGCCTGGCCAGGTCACCGCGGGATCCCCGGCGGTCTCGAGGTAGCCGTTGGTGATCGGCGAACAGCCACCCCTGCCGCATTGCTGCCCCGATGACACCGGCATGAACATGGCGCTGCTCTCCGCCCCGGCGAGGTAGGCGACGCCGTTGACAAGCCCGGGAAACGAGGCCACCCCCATCCCGAGCAGGACCAGCAGCATTATCCAGCCGAACACCCAGCTGAACCGGTGCTTGGGCGGGTACCGGTAGGCGTGCGCGCGGACCGGGTGGTGCGTGGTCATCGAGACGGCCCGCGATCGCACGCCCGCGTCCCGCCGGCGCAGCTTCACGGTGTCGACGATCGCCGCGACGAGGGCGATGACGACGATGACGGTCAGCAGCAGCACGAAGACCGTCGCTACCGTCGCGCCCGCGCCGCCCGCGCCGCCCGCGCCGTTATTGATGAGCGAGCCGAGCAGCCCGGCGGCCACCAACCAGGCCACCACGCCAATTCCCAGCGTCCACAGCCAGCCCCGGCGCCGGTGCAGCAGCCGGATGGTCGAGGCGGTGTCCGGATCGGTGGCGGTGCTCGTCGAATACACAGGGTCCACGGTGGTTCAGCGTAGACCCGGGGGAGCGCGGTTAACCCGTTTGCGCCCGTTTGCGCCCGTTTGCGCGCCGGACAGTGCCCGGCAGTGCCCGGCAGTGCCCGGCAG
This sequence comes from Actinomycetota bacterium, assembly GCA_027314595.1. Taxonomy (GTDB): domain Bacteria; phylum Actinomycetota; class Actinomycetes; order Streptosporangiales; family Streptosporangiaceae; genus Trebonia. Next base: position 9,032 of record DAHVAN010000341.1, read on the forward strand.
TGCCCCGGCAGTGCCCCGGCAAGACCGGACGTTTGCCCAGTTTGTTCCGCGGCGGGTTACCGCAGCGTCAGCAACCGGCCATGCGCAGGCTATGCACGGGAAGCGTGGCGCTCTTACCCTTCGGCATATGGAACAGCCGGAAGACCCAGGAAAGAGCGACACCACACGCCGCGCGTTCATGGTCGGCGGAGCCGCCGCCCTCGGCGGAGCCGCGGCGGCCGGCGGGGCGGCCCTCGGCGGGGCGGCCGCCGGCCAGCCCGGCCAGGGAATCACCGGCGAGCAGGCCAGGCTCGTCGACACGGTGACCGCCGCGTCCGCATCGGGCGCCAGCCTCGGCGACGTCAGGCACATCGTGATCCTGACCCAGGAGAACCGTTCCTTCGACCACTACTTCGGCACGATGTCGGGCGTGCGCGGGTTCTCCGACCCCAAGGTGCCCGCCCAGGACGTGAACGGCGCGGCGTACCCGGTGTTCGACCAGTTCGGCTACAAGCCGGGGACCGGAGCCGACGCCAGCGGTTACATGCAGCCGTTCAACCTGCTCAACCGCCCGCCGACGGAGAACGGCTCGGACACCAATGACATCGCGCACGACTGGGTGACCCAGCACAGGAGCTGGAACGGCGGCCGGATGGACTCGTTCGTCAGGGCGCACCTGTCCTTTGACGGCGACACCAACGGGCCGCTGACGATGGGCTACTTCACCCGCTCGGAACTGCCCTTCTACTACGCGCTCGCCGACGCGTTCACGGTGTGCGACAACTACTTCTGCTCGGTGCTCGGCCCCACCGACCCGAACAGGCTGATGGCCTTCTCGGCCTCGATCGATCCCGCGGGCAAGGCCGGCGGGCCCGTGATCACCACCGCGATCGACCGGGTGGCCATGACGGGCGCCCTGCGCTGGAAGACGATGCCCGAGGCGCTGCTCGAGGCGGGGGTGAGCTGGAAGGTCTACAACGACCCCACCGGCCTGCTCGGCCTCGGCGTGCTGTCGTACTTCAAGAGCTACACCGACATCCTCTCGGTCACCGGCCTCGAACTGATCGCCAGGGGGCTCGCGCCCTGCTACCCGGACGACTTCAGGAGCGATGTCAGGAACGGCACGCTGCCGAGCGTGTCGTGGATCGTCCCGCCGCTCGCCGAGTGCGAGCACCCCGCCGCGCCGCCCGGATGGGGCGAGTACCTGGTCAGCCAGATCCTCGGCATCCTGGTCTCCAACCCCGACGTCTGGGCGCAGACCGTCTTCATCGTGAACTACGACGAGAACGGCGGCTTCTTCGACCACGTGCCGCCGCCGGCCGCGCCGGCCGGGACGGCGGGGGAGTACCTGACGGGCACGCTGCCGTCGAGCGCGGGCGGCATCGCGGGCCCGGTCGGGCTCGGCTTCCGCACCCCGTGCCTGGTGATCTCGCCGTTCAGCGCGGGCGGCTACAGGTACTCGGGCACCCTGGACCACACCTCCACGCTCCGCCTGATCGAGACCAGGTTCGGCGTCACGGTGCCGAACCTGTCCGCCTGGCGGCGCGGCGTCACCGGCGACTTCACCGGCGCGCTCGACCTCGCCAGGACCCCGGTCACGAAGGTCCCGGGCCTGCCGTCGACCTCGATAGGCAGCGACCTCACCGTCGTGGAGGAGGCCGTGCTGAACGCGCTGGCCGGCACGCTCGACGTGGGCATCCCCTACCCGCTGCCTGCCGGCAACACGATGCCCGCGCAGGAGACCGCCCCCGCCCGCCCGCCGGTGCCGTAACCGCGCCGGAGGCGCCTGACCCGCGAGCACCGCTTCGGTGATCTCGCGGGCGCACCCCCAGGACAGCGACACGCCGGCGCCGCCGTGCCCGTAGTTGTGCCACAGCACCCGCCCGCCGCCAAGCTCCGCGGCCTCCAGCCGCACCTGCGGCCGGACGGGGCGCAGCCCGACCCGGTGCGCCACGACCTCGGCCCCGCGCAGCGCCGGGAACCGCGCCGAACAGTCCCGCAGGATCCGCTCGGCGACATCCCGGCGCGGCGGCAGGTCCCACGCGCCTTCTTCCGCCGTGCCGCCGAGCAGCACCGTGTCGCCGTGCGGGAAGACGTAGACGTAGTGCGTGCCGCGCGTCGTGTGGTCGACGAAGAACTCCTCGATGCCCGGATTGCGCACCACGACCACCTGGCCGCGCACCGGCACCACCAGCGGGTCCGGCACCAGGTCCCGGGCGCCGACGCCGGTGCAGTTCACCACGACCGGGGCGTCCAGCGACGACGCCGGCGACTCCCGGGACCGCGGCGGCAGCGACGTCACCGCGGAAACCAGCACGGTCCCCCCGGCGGCCTCGTACCGCGCGAGCAGGTAGTCCAGGTAGACCGGCATGGTGATCACCGGCGCGGTGTAGAACCACCCGGACGCGAACTCCGCGCCGAACCGGCCAAGCTCGCCCGCCGGGCACATCCGGAAGTCAGGCACCAGGTCAGCCCACTGTGGCCGCTCAGCGGGGTCTTCCGACACCTCACGCCCGCTCACCTGGCGGATGCCCGCGGCGGGCCCGGCCGGCGAGTCCGCCAGCCCGGACAGCACCGCCAGGCCCGTCCGCGCCCACTGCCGGGTCCGGTCCGGCGGGCCGCACCGCACCAGCCCCCACAGCGCGCCCGCCGCCGCCGACGTGGTCCGCGACGGCGGCTCCGCCGCCACGATCCGGGTGGCCAGGCCGGCCTCGGCCAGCGAGATGGCGGTGGTCAGCCCGGCGACCCCGGCGCCGATCACGACCGCGTCAACGTGCGTCATGACACGACACTATGGCGGCCCGCCCGCCCGGGGCACAATCACGGTCTTCATCCCGAACGAGCGGTGGCGTCTGCCGGCCGCGGCCGTGACCGCGCGGGAGGACAGGACGCCGTCACGTGGCTGCTGCCGCCGTCGACTGCTTCGCGTGCCAGCGGCGCCCGTCCGAGCGCGGCCGCACCAGGGTGACCGTCTCGAACGGGGTGTGGTCGCCGGCCAGCGCCCCCGCCTCCGGGCCGGCCCGTCCGGCCGGGCCCGCCGGGCCGGCGCCCGCCGCGCGGTAGCGGGTGACGGTGATCGAGGCCTGCCCGCCGGCCTCGGTGCCCGGGTCCACGTCGAACACCGCGATCCCGTAGCCGGCCGATGTGTCGCGCCGCGCCGACCAGATGGCGTCCTCCGCCGCGTCCGCGCCGCCGCGGACGTAGACGCCTGGCGCGGAAGAAGGAACCGGCCGGTTGGCGCGGGTGAACACCCTCGCCCGGCCATCCCCGCGCGCGCCGTCCGCCCCGTGCGCCCAGTCCGCCCCGTGCGCCCCGTCCGCGCCGGCGCTCGCGGCGCCGCCGCAGCCGAGGACCAGGTGCACGGTGCCCTGGCTGGTGTCGAAGACGCCGCTGTCCACGGTCGTCACCGGCCGCGGCCGCATGGTGTCGACCTGGGCGCCCGTCGCCAGGGACGCGCCGGCCCCGGTGTCGAACCCGCGCACCGGGAACGACCGCTCGTAGCCGTAATCGTGCCCGCACAGCACCAGGTCCACCTCGTACCTGTCGAACAGCGGCAGCCACTGCCGCCTGATGCCCAGGTCCGACCCGTCGCCGTCGCGCGAGGACGAGCAGGCGCACTGGTGCGTCGCGGCGATGATCCAGTCGATCGACGCGTCCCGCCGCGCCGCCGCCAGGGTCGCCTCGAGCCACCGGGTCTGCGCGCCGCCGGAGTAGCCGTGAACGTAGAACGAGGTGCCCGCCGGCACCGGCGGCCCGCCGGCGCGCGGGATCAGCGGCCCGGGCCCGGCCGCGAACGCCCCCGCGTCCTGGCAGGCGACGTCGTCGGCGCTCAGCGACACGAACAGCGCCGAGCCGATGCGGAAGCGGTACCAGCGCCCCTGAAGTCCCGGCGTCCCGTTGGACGGCAGCGTGTACCTGGTCAGGTAGGACGCGAGCCCCTGGGGCCCGTTGCCGAACTCGATGTCGTGGCTGCCCGGCACCGGCATCCACGGCCGGTACGCCGCCGAGGCCTGGTTGCCGTCGCCGAGGTCCCGCCCCGCCCGCGGCTGCGCGGCGGGGCCGCGGCCTGTGTCGCCCAGGTCGCCGTTGAGCAGGTGGAACAGCGGCTGGAAGGACTCCACCGCGCCGACCGCGTACGCGGACTGGCCATGGGAGAGCACCCGGTCCGCGCCCTGCGCGGCCAGGTCGCCGAAGCTGGTGAACCGGAACGCGGCCCGTCCCTCGGGCGCGGTGGTGAACGTCGCGCTGAACGGGTCGGCGCCGTCGGCGTCGTTGTCGGCGGTGACCGCGTACCCGTAGGTGGCGCCGGGGCGCAGCCCGTGTACCCGGGCGTGATAGGTCCACACGGCCCGCCCGCTGAGCCCGTCGGTGCGGACACGCTCTTCGGCCCCGATGACACGCTGCCCGATCCGCACCCGGGGCCGCACCGCCTGGGCCTGCGACGCCCACGAGACCACCACGCTCCTTGCCGGGTCATCGCCCCAGGTGAGGTGGATCTGCTGCGGCGTGCCCCCGCCGTGCAGGGCGCCGTGCAGGCCGCCGTGGCGGGCGCCGGGACCCGAGTCGTCTGGCATGCACAGACTTTGCCCGACGCCGGTGAACTCCCGGTGACGACAGGGAAGGTCGTGCCCCCAGCTCCCGATGAACATTCCGGATGGCAGTCGCCACCGCACGTTCGGATGAAATTGCAGGTCAAAGCAGCGGGCCGCCGCACACGCAGTACGGCGGCCCGCCCGGCACCCCCCGGGCCCTGACTCAGACCCAAGCCCAGGCCTGCGTCAGCACCGAACGCAGGATCTGCTTCCTTCGTGGCCTTGTCCTTCACGAGCCCGATACCGCTTGAAGTACTGCCTGGCCAGTTCCTCGGACAGGGGCAGCGCCACCGGCTTGCCGGTGCTGTTGCACCCGACATCACCTCACCCCCGCCCGCCCCAGCGCCCCAGCGCCCCGGCCCGCCCGGTTCGCCCCTAGCGCCCGGATCGCGCGTATCGTCACCCTTGTCGGACAGCGCAGCGCGAGAGGTGGTGACGAATGTACTTCCTGATTCGCCGGCTGGTGAGATTGCTCAAGCGCCGCCGTGCCAGGTGAGCTGAACCCGAGAAGGTCACTGTTGTCCCGGACGGGCGGTTGCGTCTCTCAGCGAGCACGCCACCGCCCGTCCGGTTGCCTGCCTTCGGCGGCTGAGCCCGCCCCACCCCCCCGTCCGCCCCCCGTCCGCCCCCAGGCTGCCGCGGTTGGGCCAAATGCGCAGCTACCCCGATTAGGTTGGGCCAGATGCGCAGCTGCCCCAGCCGCGAGCCCGCCCCGGCCGTCTCCCTAACCTCATTCTGCTCAGCTACAGCATGCACAAGTCCGATTACTTCCGGTTGCTATGCTGCCAAGAGCCCCACACCCCACGGAGAGGGTCCCGAACATCATGATGGGAACGTCTCGGAGCAGGCTGGCTGCCGTGGTCTGCGCGATGGCGCTGCTCGCCGTCGGTTGCGGGACGGCGCCCAGCGGGCATCCCGGCGCCCCGGCCGCGTCTTCGCCGGGACCGGCGTCCGCGGCGTCTGGCTCGCCCCCCCGCGACACCCGGACGCCGGCCTCCGCCGGCGTCCCGGCGTCCTCCGGCGCGGCTGCGTCCGCGCGGTGCGCGTCCGGCGCGTCCGGCACCGTCTACTCCGCGGGCTCGCCGGGTCAGGGTCCGGGTCAGGGTCCGGTTCCCCTGCTCGACGCGGCCGCGTTCGTCAGCCCCGCCCAGGGCTGGGTCGCCGGCGACGGGCACATCCTGGCCACCGCCGACGGCGGGCGGACCTGGACGCGGCAGTACGCCGGCCCGGCCAGTCTGGTCCAGGTCGACTTCGCCGACGCGCGGCACGGCTGGGCGGTAGGGACCTCCGTGCTGCTCCGGACCACCGACGGCGGCGCGGCGTGGACGCCGGTCACGGACCCGTGCGGGTCCATCCGTTCCGTTGACTTCGTGTCGGCCGGCCTCGGGTACGCCATCGCGGGCGGCTCACAGGTCCGGATCGACGGCGGCGTGCCGGCGCCGGCGATCGGCGGCGAGCTCATGGCGACCACCGACGGCGGCCAGCGCTGGCTCAGGGTTCCCGGCGCCCCGGCGCAGGCGCAGACGGCCTGCTTCACGACGGCGGCCAGCGGTTTCCTCGGCACGCCCGGCAAGGTATGGCGTACCTCGGACGGCGGCAGGAACTGGACGCTCGCGTTCGCCGAGCCCGCGACCTCCGCCGCCATGCACCCGGGGATGCCCGACACCACGGTGCTCGAATGCGCGGGCGGCAGCGCCGCCTGGGTGCTCTTCCTTGGCTCGGGCGCGGCGATGGGCCATGCCCCGTACCTGGCCTACGCCGTGCGGGACGCGCGCGCCCCGCGCGCGGTGCTCGAGGAGTCGTACATCGAGTCGGCGCTCAGGCCGCAGGTGCACGCGCCCGACGGCCCGGGCAGCTACCCGGGCCCGTTCAGCGCGATCAGCCCGGACGCCGCGGTCTTCGTGGGCTTCGATCCGGCCGTCGGCTACGGCGCCGCCCCTGTCGGCGTGGTGACCAGCGCCGGCCTGACCAGGGCTGGCTACGTCAGCGGCATCTCCAGGGCCTACGGCGCCGCGTTCGTCAGCCCCGCCAAGGGGTGGGTGATCGGCATGAACATCAAGACCGGCGAGTACGGCATCGAGGCCACCGCCAACGGCGGCCGCACCTGGGCAAACCAGTACCAGACCCGCTGAGCCGCCGGCCTGCGTGCATGTCCGGAGTACCGCGCCGCGCCGACGTCGCGGGCCGTGGCGGCAGCCAGCGCCGGGCGGGACTTCGACGCGCAGACGACCGCGGGACCCGCGACGGAACCGGTCAAGGTGGCGAGCGAGGGCTTGAACGGGCCGATCCACCACATCAGCACGGCCACGGCCAGGGCCGGCGCAAGCACCCGTGGCCGGAGCCTCATCGCGCCCGCCTCCGTTCCGTCAGCGGCGTGCGCCCGGACGCCGGAACAACCGCCCCAAAGCTATCGCACGCCCCCCCGCGCCGGAAAGCGCCGGCGGCGAGGGGGTGCCGCCGTGACAGAGGCCGCCGTCCGTTCGGGATAGGGCATTGATCTTTTATCCGAACTGCGGTGCGTGCATCCTGATGACCGACTCGAAGTCCTGGTCGGGACTCAGGCCCAGCCGGGTCGCCCGGTCCGCGCGCACGCGGCCCGGCCAGCCCGTCACGATGGCGGCTATCGCCGGGTCGGGCGACCAGTCGATCAGCGCGGCGGCCCGCGGGCCGGCCACCCGTTCCAGCGCGGCGGCCATCTCGGCGACCGTCACCGTCAGGGCGGGCATGGTGACGGCGGTGTGGTCGCCCCACGCCTGTCCGGAGCAGGTGGCGGCGCGCAGCAGCGCGGTGACGGCCTTGCCGGGCGAGGCGAGCGCCACCTCGGTGTCCGGCGGGACCGGGCAGGTGGCGCGCTGGCCCGCCAGGGGCTCGCGGATGATCCCGGAAAGGAAGCCCGACGCCGCGGCGTTGGGCCGGCCGGGGCGCACGCAGACGGTCATCAGCCGGATGGCGCGGCCGCGCAGGAAGCCCTTCCTCGTGTAGTCGGCGAGCAGGTGCTCGCCGATGAGCTTCTGCGTGCCGTAGCTGGTCTGCGGGTTCGGCGCCGTCCGGTCGTCGACGACCGCGGGCAGCGGATGCTCGGGTGAGCCCCCGAACACCGCCAGCGAGCTCGGGTACACCACGACCGGACTGGCGCCCTGCGCGCGGCACGCGGCGAGCAGCGTCTGCGTGGCGCGCAGGTTCGCGTGCATGCCCAGGTCGAAGTCGGCCTCGCATTCGGCGCTGACCGCCGCGGCCAGGTGGAAGATCACGTCAGCCCCGCCAAGCGGGCCGCCCCGGGCGCCGGTGCCGTCCGGGCCGTCCCGGGCGCCGGTGCCGTCCGGGCTGTCCGGGCCGCTGGCCTCGGCGAGCAGGCCGGGCAGGTCGCCGCGGACGCTGGTGACGCGGCCGTCGGCGGCGAGGTCGTCCGGGATCGCGGCCCGGTCGATGAGCGTCAGCCGCGACAGCGGGCGCGGCGCGCCGCCCGCCACCGCGAGCGTGCCCGCCGCCAGCAGTTCGCGCGCCAGCCGGGCGCCGAGGAACCCGGCGCCGCCGGTCACCGCCACGTGCACCATGACGCCTCCTTCGGACGCGGGCGAGCCTAGGTCCTACGATGGCAGGATGAGCATCGGCAAGCCAGAGGTGGACTTCCCTGAGGGCGAACCGCCAGCGACGCTGGAGGTCACCGACATCTGGGAGGGCGACGGCAAGGAAGCGAGCGCGGGCGACACGGTCCGGGTGCACTACGTCGGCGTGGCGTACTCGACGGGAGAGGAGTTCGACGCCAGCTGGAACCGCGGTGAGCCGCTGCGGTTCAGGCTCGGCGCCGGGCAGGTCATCGCCGGCTGGGACCAGGGCGTGCAGGGGATGAAGGTGGGCGGCCGCCGCCAGCTCGTCATCCCGCCCGACATGGCCTACGGGAACCGGGGCGCGGGGAACGCGATCGCGCCGGGCGAGACGCTCATCTTCGTGTGCGACCTGGTCTCGGCCTGAGCGCGGTGCCCGCCCGCTCAGCGCCGGCCGCTCCCGGCTGACTAGCGGATGGTCACCGGCACCCAGGCGCGGCCGCCGTCGCTGGTGACCCACAGCGGCCCCCAGCCCGCGATGGCGAACCCGTCCTCGTCGGAGGTCATGCCGGCGTCGATCGCGTCGCCGCCGCCGACCTGCGGTGACTGGTCCACGCTCGCCGGGCGGTGCCAGCTGCGCCCGCCGTCGTAGGACAGCTCCAGGCCGTCGTAGATCGCGCCGAGGAGCAGCGTCCCGCCGGGCGTGACGGAGACGCTCGCGGCGCCGTCGTACAGTCCGAGGACCGAGAACTGGCGCCAGTGCGCCCCGCAGTCGCCAGACCGGAACAGGCGGGTGGTGGCCGGGTGCGCGCCGAGCAGCGCGCAGGCCAGCACCAGGGCGCGGGCGGTCACGGCCGTGGCGGTGTTCGCCCCGATGACCGAGCACGGGGTCGCGTGCGCGTGCCAGCGCGCCATGCCGTCGGCCGGGCCGGTCAGCAGCAGGACCGGGGCAGGGCTGCCGGGGCCGCCCGCGCCGAGCGCGTACGCCGTCCCCCCGGCCGCCGTGATCTCTGGCTGACCCGGGCCCGCGGCGCCGGGGACCGGGCGCCAGGCGTCGGAGCGGGCCGGTGACGTCTCGACGGTGAACGACGATGCCGCTCCCCGGCCGCAACTGGTCCCGCAGCTGAGGAACGCGGCGACGACGCGGCCGTCCGTCGCGGTCAGGCTGTACACGCCGCGGCCCCCGGTGCCGACGCGGCGCCAGGTCGCGCCGCCGTCGTGCGTGCTCCACAGCCCCGGCCCGAACGCCCACCCGTCCAGCGCGTCGGCGAAGTAGATCTGGCTCACGCTGGCCGCCGGGGGTGAACCCCCGCCCCACGGCACAGGCGCCGGGGGCGCGGGAACCGGCGACCAGCGGCGCCCGCCGTCGGTCGTGCTGCGCACCACGAGCCGCGAGCCGCTGAAGGCGAGGCAGTCCCGCAGCGTGACGCCAAGCAGCCATCCGTCGCTCGCGGATATGAACGACGCGCTCACCGGCCCTATCCCGGCGCCCGGGCAGGTTCCTTCCGGCGTGAAAGCGGCGTGCGCGGTGCCGGCGGCGTGCGCGGTGCCGGCGGCGTGCGCGGTGCCGGCGGGCCCCGGCGCCGCCGGCGCGCTGCGCGCGGGCCCC
>DAHVAN010000360.1 GCA_027314595.1 Actinomycetota bacterium
CTAATCGTTACGGGTCGGGCGCCTGGGGTCGGGCGCGGTGCGGAGGCTTGGTCATGGAAGCTCGGATCGAGCGGGTGTGGACGCCACGGGTGGCGGATAAGGACGCTCACGCGGACGCGGCCGAAGGCAACAGCTGGATCATCGGCGACGACGACGAGGTGATCGTCATCGACCCGGGTGAGGACGCCGCCGGCGTGTTGGAGATGGTCGGCGACCGCGAGATTCTCGCGGTGATCTGCACGCACGGGCACGCCGCCCACGTCGCCGCGGCCATCGAGGTGGCCGAGCGGGACGAGGCGCCCGTCGCGCTGCACCCCGCGGACCGGCTGCAGTGGCGCGCGGCGCACGCCGACGCCGACCCGGAGATCGAGATGGCGGACGGAGGCCGGTTCGATGTCGCGGACGTGCAGCTCGAAGTCATCTCGACGGCCGGCCACACGCCGGGCTCGGTGAGCCTGTACTGCGCCGGCCTGGAGGTCGTCTTCACCGGCGACGCGCTGCTCGCCAGCGGGCCGGCCGCGCACGAGGGCGAGTTCCCCGACTTTCCCGGGCAGCTCACGGCGATCGGTGAGCGGCTCCTCGGCCTTCCGTCGCAGACCCGGGTGCTGCCGGGACACGGTGAGGAATCAACGATCGCGAACGCGCTGCGGCGCTTCGACAGCTGGGTGGCGGCCGGGCCGTCCCCGGACCAGGGCTGAGCTGACGGGCGTGGAGCAGCTCGGTTTCGAGGGGATGCCGAGGCGGCTGTACTCATGCACGCCCACCAGGCTGACCACCTGGCTGGACTGCCCGCGCCGGTACCGGATGAGCTACCTGGACCGGCCGGTGCCGCAGAAGGGGCCGCCGTGGGCGCACAACAGCCTCGGGGCGAGCGTGCACAACGCGCTGGCGGCCTGGTGGCGGCTGCCCCTGCCGCGCCGGACCATCGACGCGGCAGGGGCGCTGCTCGCCCAGGGGTGGATCAACGAGGGATACCCGGACGACGCCTCGTCCGCCAGGTACCGGGACTGGGCGCGCCGGATGGTCGAAGCCTACGTGTCCGGGCTCGACCCGGCGGACGAGCCCGCGGGCGTGGAGCGCACCGTGGCGACAAGGACGGACCTGATCGCGGTCTCAGGGCGAATCGACCGGCTGGACGCGCGGCCCGCTCCCGGCGGCGGCACGGAACTCGCGGTGGTCGACTACAAGACCGGCAGGCACGTGCTGACCACCGATGCCGCGCGCAGTTCGCTTGCGCTCGCGCTGTACGCGATCGCCGCCTCGCGGGTGCTGCGGCGCGACTGCCGGAGGGTCGAGCTGCACCACCTGCCGACCGGGCAGGTATTCGGCTGGGAGCACACTGAGGAATCGCTGGCCAGGCACCTGCGCCGGGCCGAAGACGTGGCCGCCGAGTGCGCAGTCGCCGACGAGCGGATGCGCGCTCCGCTGCCGCCGCGAGAATACGACGAGGTGTTCCCGCCGCGCCCGGAGCCGGGCTGCGGGTGGTGTGACTACCTGCGGCACTGCCCGGAGGGCCAGGCCGCGGCGATCCAGCGGAGGCCGTGGGACGGGCTGGCGGAACTCGGGTAACCCCCGGTGAGACCGCCGGCGTCCGTCAGACGGGGCTGGCAGGGCGCCAGGGGCGCGCGGGGCCCGCCGGCCCCGCCCGTC
>DAHVAN010000381.1 GCA_027314595.1 Actinomycetota bacterium
CGCGGCGCTGCCTGGCCGGCGGGGCGGGCGGCCCCGCGCCCGCTGCCTGACCGGCGGGGCGGGCGGCCCCGCGCCCGCTGCCTGGCCGTCAGGCGGACCTAAACTTCCCGTCATTGCCCCTAGCGGTAGCGCGGGTCAGTCGAAGCCGTCGCGGTATCCGGGGTCGATCGCCTCCGGGTCAAGCCCGAGGACCTGGGCGAACTCCTCGACGATCACGTCGAAGATGAGGTCGCTGAGCTCGTCGTCGTCCTCGGCCCTTGCCAGCAGCGGGCGGCGGTACACCACGATGCGCGTGGCCGTGGCGGGGCGGGCGGCGCTGTCCGGGTCCGGCGAACCCGGCACTACCCGGGCGAGCGGCAGCGGGCCGCTGTCGTCGGCCAGCTCCTCGGCCTCCGGGACCTCCTGAACGGCGAACTCGACGCCGGTCAGCTCGGTTTCCCAGCGCGGTTCGAGCCGCGCCACCGCGTCGAGCACCATGTCGTCGAACTGCTGCGCCCGGGTACGGTACATCGGTACCTCGGGCGGCACGAGCCGGCCGCGCAGCCCGCGTCCCCTGCGGTCCCGCCGCCGGACATCCCGCCTGGAGGCGGGGCTGTTCTCGCCGCCGTACATAGTCACTGAGCGTATCGCTGCCGGGCACCTAGCGGGTACCGGCAGGCCAGACAAAACGACACGATCGTGAACGGGGCCGGGTGGTGGCATCTGCGGCCCCGGGTAGGTACCGTCAGCCGATGTGAGCGACGACGAATCCGCACCGGAGGCCTGGGGGACGGCCACGGCGCGGCCCGCCGGCGGCACTCGCGCGCGCATGGCTTTTGAGGGTGCCGACTCCGATCGCACTGCTATCGTGACCGATAACGATCAGGTGAGCGAGGTGGGCTGGTGAACTCCCGTTGCTGCTCACGTACCGCGTGCAAGCAGGTTCCCGTCTACACGCTCACGTACGTGTACCGCGACTCCACAGCCGTGCTCGGACCGCTGGCGGCCTACGTCGAGCCGCACTGTTACGACCTGTGCGAGAAGCACGCCGCCAGGCTGGTCGTGCCGCGCGGCTGGGACGTGGTCCGGTTGCCGCCGGACCCGGCGCGGGAGCGGGCCGACGACCTCGAGGCGCTGGCGAACGTGGTCCGCGAAGCCGGTCGCCCGGAGCGCCCGGAGCGCCCGGAGCGCCCGGAGCGCCTTCGCCGCGAGCGGTCGGCCGCCGCGCCGGACGGTTCCCCGCTGCCCGCCGCCGCAGAGCCGGTTGGTCAGGGCGTAGAGGTGGGCCGCCGCGGCCATCTGCGGGTCCTCCGCTCCGCCCCCAGCGCCCAGCCGGAGGCCTAGCACGGCCTGCGCCCGGCGCGCACCCACCGGATCACGAAGCCTTCGCCTGACCGATAGGTTGGTCCTGGGAATGTTCGTCGAGGACAGGATCAGGAAGCGAGCCGAAGTGAGCGATCTGGACAAGATCTTCAAGGCATACGACATCAGGGGTGTCGTGCCTGACGAGCTCAGCGAGAGCGTGGCCGAGGCGGTCGGCGCGGCGTTCGTAAGGCTCACGGGGACGAAGACACTCATCACGGTGCACGACATGCGGGCCTCGTCGGCGCCGCTCGCCGAGGCCCTGGGCCGCGGCGCCGCGGCCCAGGGGGCGGACGTGATCAACGGCGGCCTCGGCTCCACCGACATGGTGTACTACGCCAGCGGCTCGCTGGACATGCCCGGCGCCATGATCACCGCGAGCCACAACCCCGCCAGGTACAACGGCATCAAGCTCTGCAAGGCCGGCGCCAAGCCTGTCGGCATCGAGACGGGCCTCGCCGAGGTCAGGGACATGGTCGCGACGGGCGTTCCGGCCTACCAGGGGACACCGGGCACGATCACCAGCAGGGACCTGCTCCCCGGCTACGCCGAGTACCTGAGGAAGCTGGTCGACCTCTCGGGGATCCGGCCGCTCACGGTCGTGGCGGACGCGGGCAACGGAATGGCCGGCCACACGGTCCCGCAGGTCTTCGAGGGGCTGCCGGTCACGCTGATCCCGCTGTACTTCGAGCTCGACGGCACGTTCCCCAACCACGAGGCCAACCCGATCGACCCGGCTAACCTGCGAGACCTGCAGCAGGCTGTCAAGGACAACCACGCGGACATCGGCCTCGCCTTCGACGGCGACGCCGACCGCTGCTTCGTCGTGGACGAGCGCGGCGAGATCGTCAGCCCGTCGGTGCTCACCGCGCTGATCGCCGCCCGTGAGCTCGCCCGTGAGCCCGGCGCGACCGTCATCCACAACCTGATCACCTCGCGCGCGGTGCCCGAGCTGATCACCGAGCACGGCGGCACGCCGGTGCGCACCCGCGTCGGGCACTCGTTCATCAAGGCGGAGATGGCGCGGACGAACGCCGTGTTCGGCGGCGAGCACTCGGGCCACTTCTACTTCAGGGACTTCTGGTTCGCCGACTCGGGCATGCTGGCCGCGCTGCACACGCTCGCCGCCCTCGGCCACCACACGCGCCCGCTGTCCGCCCTGCTCAGCGAGTTCTCCAGGTACCACGCGAGCGGCGAGATCAACAGCGAGGCGCACGACCAGGCCGCCGTGACGGCCAGAGTCCGTGACGTCTACGCCGGCCAGCCCGGTGTGAGGCTCGACGAGCTTGACGGCCTTACCGTCAGCGGCGACGACTGGTGGTTCAACCTCAGGCCGTCCAACACCGAGCCGCTGCTGCGGCTCAACGTCGAGGCGAGCAGCGAGGCCGAAATGGCCGCCCTCCGCGACGAAGTGCTCGGCCTGGTGGCAGACGCCGCGGACCGTTCGGAATAAGAGGTCTTCATGGAACTTGACGACTGGCTGCTTGACATCATCGTCTGCCCGAACTGCCGTGCGTCGCTGCGCGCCGACGACGCGGCGAGCGAACTGGCGTGCACCGGATGCGGCCTGATCTACCCGGTCCGCGACAACATCCCGGTGCTGCTCGTGGACGAGGCGCGGCGGCCGCAGACCCAGCCCGGCGGCGCCGGGTGAACACGCCGCACGGCGGCGTGGCGCTCGCGGCGTTCCGGCTCGACGACCCGGAGCTGGTCGGATCCGGTGACCCGGGCGGGATGCTGCGGCAGGTCGCGTCCTCAGCCGCCCAGGTCCGCATCGCGCTGCGCGCCTGCGACGAGGCCGACCTGTCCGCGCTGCGGCCGGACAGTCGGCCGCGCGCCATCGTCACCGCCGGGGCCGGCGGCTCGGCGTTCGCCGGCGAGGTGCTCGCGGCGATCTGCGGGCCCCGATCGCCGGTGCAGGTCGCCGGGGTGTCCGGGTATCAGCTGCCCGGCTGGGTGGGCGCCGCCGACCTGGTGATCGCGGTGTCGCGCTCCGGGGAGACCGCCGAGGTGCTCGCGCTCGCCGCCGAGGCCGCGCGGCGCGGCTGCGACCTGGCCGGGGTGGGCGCCCTGGGCTCGCCGCTTCAGCAGGTGACCCAGGCCGCGCGCGGCACTTTCGTACCCGTGACGTCCAGCGGGCCGGCCCGGAGCACGCCGTGGGCGCTCGCCGTCCCGCTGCTGGTGATCGCGACGCGCCTCGGCGTCGCGCGGGTCGAAGCGGCGGCGTACGAGTCCGCTGCCGCGGCCATGGAGGACATCTCGCACCAGTGCCGCCCGTCCAGCGAGTCCTTCGTCAACCCCGCCAAGTCGCTGGCGCTTGACCTGGTCGGGTCGCTGCCGCTGATCTGGGGCGGGTCGCCGCTCGCGGCGGCCGCCGCGCGCCGCTTCGCGTCCCAGCTCGCCGCGAACGCCAAATACCCGTCGCTGGCGGGCGTCCTGCCCGACGTCGGACACGACCAGGTGGCCGCCTTCGACGGGCCGTTCGCGCCGGCCCCCGAGCCGGACTTCCCCGCGGCGGAGGACTTCACCGGCGACTCATTCGACGAGCTTTCCGGGCAGGACATCGGCTCGCTCGCCGACGCGCCGGAGGATCAGGCGCTGCTGCGGCTGGTCCTGCTCGCCGACCCGGCAGGGGAGCACTCCGCGGTGACGCGCGCGCGGGAGGCCGCCGCGTCGCTCGCCGCGGCGCGGGGCATCGACGTGTCGGAGATCGCGATGGACGGCTCCGAGCCGCTGCTGCGCCTGGCGGGCGCGGTGCACCTGCTCGACTACGCGTCCGTGTACCTGGGGATCGCCTGCGGCATCGACCCGCTGGCGATCGCGGCGATCAAGGATCTGCGGGACCTGACGGAACCTCCGGTGTAGCGCGCCGATGAAGGCCGTCGTCGCCGCGCTCGCGGTCAACCTGGGCATCGCCGTCACGAAGTTCGCCGCGTTCCTGATCACCGGATCGGCGTCGATGCTGGCGGAGTCCGTTCACTCGGTGGCGGACACGGGCAACGAGCTGTTGCTGATCATCGGAAGCGGGCGGTCGCGGCGCGCGAGGACTGAGCTGCACCCATTCGGATTCGGCAGGGAGCGCTACTTCTACGGCTTCGTGGTGGCCGTGCTGCTGTTCACCGTCGGCGGGGTCTTCTCGGTCTACGAGGGGGTGCACAAGATCCTCGCCCCCGAGCCGGTCCACGACGCCATCGTGGCGTTCGTGGTGCTGGCCATCTGCGTGGTGCTCGAGTCGCTCTCGCTGCGGACCGCGGTCCGCGAGGCCAACGCGGAGCGGCTGGGGCGGAGCTGGGGTTCGTTCGTGCACGCCACCAAGTCGCCGGAACTTCCTGTCGTGCTCATGGAGGACCTGGCGGCACTGCTCGGGCTGTTGTTCGCGTTCACCGGCGTGCTGCTGTCGGTGACGACCGGTTCGGGCGTGTGGGACGGCGCGGGCTCGGTGGCCATCGGGGTGCTGCTGGTGGGCGCGGCGTTCATCGTGGGCTATGAGATGAAGAGCCTGCTGATCGGCGAGGCGGCAAGCGGCGAGGTGTCCGCGTCGATCGTGGCGGCCATCGAGGACGGGCCGGAAGGCTTGCCCGTGATCCACCTGCGGACCTCTCACGTCGGCCCGGATTCGCTGCTGGTCGTGGCCAAGGTCGCCGTGCCCGCCGCGCTCGCCGCCGCCGCGCTCGCGTCGCGGATCGACGCCGCGGAGAAGCGGGTGCGGGAGGCGGTGCCGATCGCCGAGACCATCTACCTCGAGCCGGACATCTACGAACCAGGACGTGAGGACGTCGCCGACCCCTCGATCCAGGCCGTCCGCCGCAGCCGCGTGAACCGGCGCCCAGACGCTCGCCACCCTGACCCTCGCCGCGCCGCGGGCAGCGAGCAGGACACGGGCTCTTTAGGCCGGCGGCTAACGCGCGCCCGCCTTGGGCGCGGACCGCGCCGAGGGCGCGCAGCGCGCGCTCCTTCTCGAAGTCCAGAGCCCGGCCGGGCGTGTCAGGCACGTGCCCGGTCCGCCGGCCGAGGTCGGCGACCGTCGCGCGGACCGAAGGCTCGGTGAGCACCCGCAGCCCGAAGGCCAGCGCGGCGGGGGTGATGTCGTAGCGGCGTTCGATCCGGACCGCCACCGTGATCGCGGCCAGGTCGTCCTCGGTGAACTGCCGGTGCGACGGCCCCCGTCCCGAAGGCCGGTCGCGCAACTGCGGAAGCAGGCCAAGATCCTCCCGGTAGCGGAGCATCCGGGGGGACATGCCGAGCCGTTTCGCCGCCTCCGTGATGCGCATGCCGACAATCTTAACATTATCGTGTAAGAAATACTCTCCTGAGCGTGCGAGACCACCCGCGCATCCCGTAGCGTCGTCCTCGTTGCCCCCATCCGACGAAGCCCGATGAAGGAGTTAGCGCATGAGCCCTGAACCGTACAAGGTCGCCGACATCTACCTCGCCGACTTCGGCCGCAAGGAGATCCAGCTCGCCGAGCACGAGATGCCCGGCCTGATGGCGGTGCGCGCCGAGTACGCGAAAACCCGGCCGCTCACCGGCGCCCGGATCACTGGCTCGCTGCACATGACGATCCAGACCGCGGTCCTGATCGAGACCCTGACCGCGCTGGGGGCGCAGGTCCGGTGGGCGAGCTGCAACATCTTCTCCACCCAGGACCACGCCGCCGCGGCCGTCGCGGTCGGCCCTGACGGCACCCCCGACGACCCCGGGGGCATCCCGGTCTTCGCCTGGAAGGGCGAGTCGCTCGAGGAGTACTGGTGGTGCACCGAGCAGGCGCTGACCTGGCCTGGCGGCGAGGCGCCGAACATGATCCTCGACGACGGCGGCGACGCCACGCTGTTCGTGCACAAGGGCGCCGAGTACGAGCAGGCGGGCGCGGTCCCCAGCCCTGTCGAGGACGACAGCGAGGAATGGCGGGTCATCCTCGACCGGCTGCGCAACTCACTCGCCGACACCCCCGGCAAGTGGACCGCGGCCGCGCGCACCATCATGGGCGTGACCGAGGAGACCACGACCGGCGTGCACCGGCTGTACGAGATGGCCAGGGCCGGCTCGCTCCGCTTCCCGGCGATCAACGTCAACGACTCCGTGACCAAGTCCAAGTTCGACAACAAGTACGGCTGCCGGCACAGCCTGATCGACGGCATCAACCGCGGCACCGACGTGCTGATCGGCGGCAAGGTGGCCCTGGTCTGCGGATACGGCGACGTGGGCAAGGGCTGCGCGGAGAGCCTGCGCGGGCAGGGCGCGCGGGTGATCATCACCGAGATCGACCCGATCTGCGCGCTGCAGGCGGCGATGGACGGCTACCAGGTCACCACGCTTCAGGACGCGCTGCCGCAGGCGGACATCTTCGTCACCGCGACCGGCAACAAGGACATCATCACCGCCGCTCACATGGCCCAGATGAAGCACCAGGCGATCGTCGGCAACATCGGCCACTTCGACAACGAGATCGACATGGCCGGCCTGGCCGCGATCCCGGGGATCAAGAGGGTCAACGTCAAGCCGCAGGTCGACGAGTGGCTGTTCCCGGACGGGCACACGATCATCGTGCTGTCGGAGGGCCGCCTGCTGAACCTCGGCAACGCCACAGGGCACCCGAGCTTCGTGATGAGCAACAGCTTCACCAACCAGGTGATGGCGCAGATCGAGATCTTCACCAAGACCGACCAGTACCCGATCGGCGTGTACACGCTGCCCAAGCACCTGGACGAGAAGGTCGCCCGGCTGCACCTGGACGCGCTCGGCGTCAAGCTGACCGTCCTGTCCAAGGAGCAGGCGGACTACATCGGCGTTCCCGTCGAGGGCCCGTACAAGCCGGATCACTACCGTTACTGAGCACGGCATGCCCGGGGGCGCGCCGGACGAATACATCGCCGACCCCGGCCTCGCGGAGGTCGGGGATCGGCGTATCCGGTATTCGGAACGGTCGATGCCGCTCCTGACGGCACTGGCCCGTCGTTTCACGGCCGAGCGGCCTTTCGCGGGGATGAACGTCGCCGCCTGCCTGCACGTGACGAGGGAGACCGCCGTGCTCGTCCGGGTGCTGCGGGCGGGCGGCGCTCGCGTGGCGCTGGCGGCGTCCAACCCGTTGTCCACCCAGGACGACATCGCCGCCGCGCTCGCGGCCGCCGACGGCGTGGCGGTGTTCGCCAGGGCCGGTGTGGACCGGCGCGCCTATTACGAGCACATCGCGCTCGCGCTCGGCGACGGCGGCCCGGACCTGGTCATCGACGACGGCGGCGACCTGGTGAACACGCTGCACACCGAACGGGCCGACGTGCTGCCCCGGGTGCGGGGCGGCGTCGAGGGGACGACCACCGGGGTGCTGCGCGCGCGCCGGATGGCGGCCGAGGGCGCGCTCGCGTTCCCGGTGATCGCGGCCAGCGACACGCCGGTCAAGCGCCTGGTGGACAACACGCACGGCACCGGGCAGTCCGTCATCGACGGACTGCTGCGCGCCAGCGGGATCCTGCTGGCGGGCAAGACCGTGGTCATCTCCGGCTTCGGGACGTGCGGTGTCGGCATCGCCGACTGCGCCCGCGGCCTCGGCGCGCGCGTGCTGATCACGGAAGTGGACCCGGTGCGCGCGCTCGACGCGGTGCTGCGGGGGTTCCGCGTGCTCACGCTGGCCGACGCGGCGCCCCTCGGCGAGGTGTTCATCACCGCGACCGGTTCGGCGGAGGTCGTCACCGCCGAGCACATGGCGGTGATGCGGGACGGCGCGGTGCTCGCCAACGCCGGGCACTTCGACGTGGAAATCGACGTCAGGGCCCTGCAGACGCTGGCGGTCGCCGTGTACCCCGACGTGCGGCCGCACGCGGACGCGTTCGAACTGCGCGACGGCCGCCGTCTCCTGCTGCTGGCCGAGGGCCGCGTGGTCAACCTCGTCGCCGCCGAAGGGCACCCGCCGGAGGTGATGGACCTGGCGTTCGGCATCGAGGCGCTCGCGCTCGCCTGGCTCGCGGGGAACTCGGAGAAGCTGTCCGCGGACGTGCACCCGGTCCCGCAGGACATCGACGCGGAAGCGGCCCGCCTTGTGCTCGCCGCGCTCGGCGCCGAGATCGACTCGCTCACCCCGGCCCAGCGCGCCTACCTGGCCTCCTGGCATTCCGGTTCCTGAGCCTCACCCGTTCCCGCGAGGGCGGTACGCCACCGCGGCGGGTTAGCCGGCCGGTCCGCCGCTTGGGACGAGGAGGGCGTCGGGGGGAGTCGGCTCGGTCCGTTCGGGATCACGGGTTTTCGTCAGGGCCAGCCAGCCGAGCAGCGCCAGCGGATAGACGAAGTAGCCGAACCGGGTCGACGGGTCGAGCACGAACATGACCGTGTACCCCACCGCGAGCCGCCAGGCGGCGTCCCGCGCGTCGCGCGGGGGCCGCAGCAGGATCCAGGCCGCGAAAGCCACCGCCGCGAGCGCCATCAGCGCCATCGCCGTGTAGTGGCCCGCGGTGCCGAGTTGGGCGATGAGATGGCCGGGAAGGGGGCTTGCCGCGGGGGTCTTGTGCTTGGTCAGGCCGAGCGGGAAGTCGATGAGGTTCTGCCTGACCGCGTCGGGCGTGGCCAGCGCCTCGGGTGCGGCCAGCAGGGCCAGCAGTCCGGTCGCCGCCACCGCGGTGGCCGTGAACCGGACCGCAGCGCGCGGCGCGTGCTGGACCCAGGCCATGATCGCCAGCACCGGGACGAGCGCCCACGCCGTGGTCTTGGCCGCGCAGGCGGCGGCAAGCACCAGGGCGGCTCGCAGCAGCGCGCCGCGGCTTGCCAGGGCAAGCGCGAGGCACAGCGCCGCGATGACCGGCGGATCGGTGATGCCGAGCGCCAGCGGGTACGCGATCATCGGGGACGCGACGGCCAGCGCGGTCAGCCCCGCGACGCGCTTGCGGCACTGCGGACAGCCGCGGAGGCCGTGCGGCGACATGACCCTGAAGGCCGCGAGGAACAGCGCTGTGGTCGCCAGCGACACCCACACCCGCGGATCCCCGGGCACCCCGGAAAGGCCGGCCGAACGCGGCAGGCCGAACACTTCCATCACCGGCAGGTACGGGTTGTAGGACCTCCAGTCCAGCAGCTGGCTGGGCGGCAGGTAGGGCGTGCCGTACTTGAGCAGGTGCGTCGCCCCGCGGCCGAGGACCAGAACCTCAGCGGGGACGGGCAGCAGGGTCGCCAGCCACAGCAGCGGCGCGATCAGCGCCCCGGCGACCGCGGTGACCAGGGGCAGCACCCACCCGGTGGTGAACCACAGCAGCATCGTGGTGATCGCGTAGGCTCCGAACGCCCAGATGGCCCAGTCGCTGTCCTCATGGCCGGCGAAAGCCGCCATCCCGCCCGCGAAGACCGTGAAACCCGCGAACCATGCCGCGACCACGCGACGGCTAGGCCACGCCGCGTGCTCGGATTCCCTTCCCGTCGGCTGGGCGCCGCTCCCCGCTGCCACCCACACAGTATCCACGCTCTTAGCCGGTAATGTCACCGCGCGCCCGCCCGCACCGGCCTTCGCGCCTGATCCGCGCGGCGGACGGCCCGGGACCCGCGGCCGGGTTCAGGACAGCGTCCACTCGACGGGTTCGGCGCCCTGGCGCAGCAGAAGCTGGTTCGCCCGGCTGAACGGGCGGCTGCCGAAAAACCCGTTATGCGCGGACATGGGACTGGGGTGCGCGGACTCGATGCGCGGCGTGCCGTCGAGCACCGGGGCCAGGTTACGGGCATCGCGGCCCCACAAGATGGCCACGAGCGGCGTGCCTCTGGCGGCCAGCGCCCTGATGGCCTGCTCGGTGACCTCCTCCCAGCCCTTGCCGCGGTGCGAGGCGGGCCTGCCGGGCTCGACGGTGAGCACCCTGTTGAGCAGGAGCACGCCCCGTCCGGCCCACGGCGTGAGGTCGCCGTTGGCCGGAGCGGGGTAGCCGAGGTCCGCCGAATACTCCTGGAAGATGTTGACCAGGCTGCCCGGCAGCCTGGTCACCCTGGGGTCCACCGAGAAGCTGAGGCCGACCGGGTGGCCGGGTGTCGGGTACGGGTCCTGGCCGACGATCAGCACCTTGACGTCGTCAAACGGCTGCTTGAAGGCGCGCAGCACGTTGTCGCCTGACGGCAGGTACCTCTTGCCCGCGGCGATCTGCTCGCGCAGGAAGTCGCCCATCTTCGCGATCTGGCCCGTGACCGGATCCAGTGCGGCGGCCCAGCCCGCCTCCACGATGTTGCTCAACGGCTCTGGCATGGGCGAACTCTAGTGCGCCCGGTGTCACGCTGGGCGTGCATTACGCTTGGTTAAACGGGCTCGCGGGTAGTGCGGAGCTGGTAAAAAGGGGTAACCTGCGCATGCTGGGCGCAGGATGCGCGGCGGGCGTCACTGTCTGTCGCCGTGGCCGCTCTGCTTGGAGCCAGACACATGGAACGATGGGGCCGATGAAAGGACGTGTGCTAGTCGTCGACGACGACGCGGCGCTCGCGGAGATGCTCGGCATCGTGCTCCGCGGCGAAGGGTTCGAGCCGACGTTCGTGGCCGACGGGGACAAGGCGCTCGAGGCCTTCCGCGACACGCGGCCGGACCTGGTGCTGCTCGACCTGATGCTGCCCGGTTCTGACGGGATCGACGTGTGCCGCCAGATCCGGGGCGAGTCGGGGGTGCCGATCGTCATGCTGACCGCGAAGACCGACACGGTGGATGTCGTGCTCGGGCTCGAGTCTGGCGCGGACGACTACATCCTCAAGCCCTTCAAGTCCAAGGAGCTCGTCGCCCGGATCAGGGCGCGGCTGCGGCGGACGGACGAGCCGGTCCCCGAGATGCTGCAGATCGGGGACGTGTCCATTGACGTCGCCGGCCACTCGGTCAAGCGGAACGGCGAGACGCTCAGCCTCACGCCGCTGGAGTTCGACCTGCTGGTCGCGCTCGCCCGCAAGCCCAGGCAGGTGTTCACTCGCGAGGTGCTCCTCGAGCAGGTCTGGGGCTACCGGCACGCCGCGGACACCCGGCTGGTGAACGTGCACGTGCAGCGGCTCCGGGCCAAGATCGAGCGGGACCCAGAGCACCCCGAGATCGTGGTGACCGTCCGCGGCGTAGGATACAAGGCAGGACCTGGCTGATTTATTGATGGAGCGGTCAGCGGTAAACCCCGCCGCGGTCGGCGCGCCGACGACGTCGGCGCAGGCGCCGGCCCCGGGGTCCGCCGCGCCCTCACCGCAGCGCGACGTGCGCGAGGCGTGGGAGATGGCGCTGCGGCGCAAGAGGCTGGTGCGCTGGGTGGTCAGCTGGCTGCCGCACCGGCTGACCATCTTGATCCGCGGCCTGCTGCGGTGGCAGCACTCCGTCGTCGCCAGGGTAAGGCTCCGCTGGCACCGGAGCCTGCAGCTGAGGGTCGTGGGGACCACCCTGGTGATCTCGGCGGCGATGATCGCGGTACTTGGGTTCTTCCTTATCTCGCAGATCGCCCTCGGCCTGCAGGTCAACGCCGAGAACACCGCGCGGGCCCAGACGCTCGGCGGGCTCAGCACCGCCAGGGGACTGCCCGGCCTGACCAGCGTGCAGCCAGCCCCGGGCAACGCGCTCCTGTTCATGAACACCGCGGCGAACGAGCTGCAGCCGGTCAGCACCGGCACCACCCCCCCGTACTACGTGGTCGTCGGGCTGAACCAGAACCTCATCGGCAACAAGACCTCGACGGAGTCGGCGGGGTTCACGCCGTGGGTGACCAGCCTCGGCTCCGCCACGTCCGCCACCCTCCCGCCCGGGCTCATCAGGGACGTCCAGCTGGAACAGGCCGCGGACTACGCGGCGGGCAAGACGCAGGGGCTGCTCTACGACGCTCCCACCACGCTGGCGCTCAGCGGCGACAAGGCAGGCGTGCCGGCGCTCGCCTTCGGCGCGCCGCTCGGCGACTGGTACCAGCTTTACTTCGTCTTCCCGCTCGATCAGGAGCAGCAGGCGCTGCAACTGGTGCAGACGACGCTGATCGGCGTCGGCATCGCGCTCGTGGCGTTGCTCGCTGCCATCGCCTCGCTGGTCACCCGGTGGGTCGTGCTGCCCGTCAGGCACGCCGCGCGGGCGGCGCAGCGGCTGTCCGCCGGGCAGCTCGGGGAGCGGATGACGGTCGGCGGCGCGGACGACCTCGCCGCACTGGCCACCTCGTTCAACGACATGGCCGACAGCCTCCAGGAGAAGCTTCGCGAGCTCCAGGATCTTTCCAAGGCGCAGCGCCAGTTCGTCTCTGACGTGTCGCACGAGCTGCGCACCCCGATGACGACGATCCGGATGGCGGCGGAGGTCCTGTACGAGTCCAGGGAGCAGCTCGACCACGCCGAGGCTCGTTCCGCCGAGCTGCTGCAGAGCCAGACCGAGCGGTTCGAGGTGCTCCTTTCGGACCTGCTCGAGATCAGCAGGCACGACGCCAACGTCGCCACGCTTGACGCCGAGCCCGCGGACCTGTGCGACATAGTGCGCAGGTCGGCCGACGACGCACAGCAACTCGCGGAGCGGCGCGGCTGCCGCATCGAGTTCCGGCTGCCCGCTCAGGCGTGCATCGCCGAGGTGGACCGGCGGCGGGTGGAGCGGATCCTGCGGAACCTGCTGGTGAACGCGGTAGAACATGGCGAGGGCAGGGACGTGGTGGTCACCGTGGCCGGGGACAGCGACGTGGTCGCCGTGGCGGTCCGCGACCATGGCGTCGGGCTCGGCCCGGGGGAGGAGCAGCTTGTCTTCGAGCGGTTCTGGCGAGCGGACCCGGCCCGGGCACGCACCACGGGCGGCACCGGCCTCGGGCTGGCGATCGCCCTCGAAGACGCCCGGCTGCACGGCGGCTGGCTGCAGGCCTGGGGCGAGCGGAGCAAGGGCTCGGTCTTCCGGCTGACCGTCCCGAGGGCTGCCGGACAGCCGATCGCGGGCTCTCCGCTGCCGCTCGGGCCGAACGAGGCTGAGGTGGTCACCAGTGTCCTGGAGGCCGACATCGCCGGCGGCGGCCGTGGCTAGCCGGCCGCGGACGGCGGCGCTCGGGCTGCTGCTCGCCGCGTCCCTGGCGGGGTGCGTGTCGATACCGACCGGCGGGCCTGTGCGGTCCTTCGCGGTCACGCAGGGCCCGGACGGGCAGAGCCAGGCCTTCATTCAGTGCATCCCGCAGCCGCCGCAGAACGGTTCGTCGCCGTCGCAGATCGTGCTGGGTTTCATCTCCGCGTCCGCCTGCGTCGGCGACCAGCAAAGGACGGCGCTTGAATACCTGACACCCCGATTCAGCAAGCACTGGAACCCCAGATGGTCGGCCACCGTGTACAGCCGCGGACCGGACGTCGAGCTGGTGGGTGCCCCCAGAAGCAACCCCAAGGCGAAGGGCCGGCAGACCGCGGTCGTCGACGTGACCGGCGTGGTGCAGGCGAAGGTGCAGGCGGCGGGCGGCTACGCCGTCCCGTCGGCCAAGGCGGCGACGCAGGGACCGGAGCGATTCACCCTGGTCAAGCAGGCCGGCGGACAGTGGCGCATCGATCAGGCGCCGGAAAAACTGCTCCTCACCAGCTATCTGTTCAGCATCGACTACCAGCAGCGGAACCTGTACTTCTTCGACCCCAGCCGCCACGTCCTAGTGCCGGACCCGGTGTACGTGCCGCTTCAGGCCACCCCGGCAGTCCTGATGAGCAACCTCCTGGGGGACCTGATCAGCCCGCCGCAGGGCGACTGGCTCTACCACGCGACGACGACCGCGTTCCCGGCGCAGGCCAGGGTCGGCGAAGTCGCGCTTGGCGCCCGCACGGCGACGGTCGACCTCACCGGCAAGTTCAGCAAGGTGCCTGCCTCGACGTGGCCGCAGGTGTCCGCTCAGCTGTGGTGGACCCTCCAGGGCAACCCGGCGGTCCAGTCGGTCGAGCTCGTCCTGAACGGCAAGCCATGGGTCCCGCCGGGCGCCCAGCAGAACGCCGTACAGGGTCAGGCTCAGATACAGTACTCGCCGCCAGTGCCCGCCCCCTCCGGCGTGTTCTACTACCTGGACGGCGACGGGTACCTGGTACAGCAAGGCAGCACCCAGGGCAAGCCATCCAGGATCGGCCTGATCGGCAGGGGATACTCCCAGATCGCCGTTTCCCCGCTCCAGCCTGGAGGGGTGCGCTACCTGGCCGCCCTGCGCGGCTCCCAGGGCGGCGCCCTGTACACCGGGGTGTTCGGCGCCCACGGGCTGGTCGGCAAGCTGAAGAAGCGGGGCACCGGCTACTCGTCCATGAGCTGGGCCCCCGATGGCGACCTGTGGACGACGTCGAGCGACCAGGTCTTCCTGCTGCAGGGCAACGGCCCGGGACAGCCGGCGGGCCAGCCGGTCCTTGTCAGCGTGCTGCACTCCGTTGCCTCCGGGTCATTCGCCGCGGTGCGGGTGGCACCGGATGGCGTGCGGGTGGCGCTCATCGTCAACGGCTCGATGTCGGTCCTGTACTTCGGCGCCATCGTCCGCCCGCGGGGCGCGCCCGCAAGCGCGACGATCATCGATCTTTCGCCGCTCTCCGTGCAATCGCCGGGCAGCACGGTGTTCACCGCGGTGACCTGGTACGGGCCGGACAACGTGATCACGCTCGGCCAGCAGCCGGCTCCGGTGCTCACCGAGTACCCGGTCAACGGCGGCACTTCCACCGTGATCCCCGTGCCGTCCGATCTTCAGTCGGTGACCGCGAGCGCCGGCTATCCGCTCATCGCCGGCGTCGCCAAGTCCATCATGATGGCCAACGCCACCCTCACAGGCGCGTGGACACAGATCGAGTACGGCCAGGACAACGCTCAGGTGCAGGGCGTGTCCCCGGCCTACCCTGGCTGAGCGCGTGTGAGCAGCGAAGACGGCGTGGTGACGACGGGCGGCAAGCACGGACGCCGGCTGTTTGTGCGCGTTATGTGACGCATAGCAGCTAATGTCCCTCCTGACATTTCCGCCAATGCGAGCTAGCGTTCATGCATGGCACTCGCCCGGGTCCGTGGTTGCGCTTGGCCGGCTCTCGCCGTGCCGGGAGAACTTCCCGCGGCGCGAGGTCCCGTCAGGCAAGCCGATGCCAGCCGCAGGCGAAACGGCCCACGTAAGGCGACTTCTCGTCGACCGATCACGGTGCGGCTTAGAAGTAAGTCCTGCCTCGACGGGGAACACAGGGTTCCCCGCACCGGGAGAAGGGCAGTAGTGGCCACGGAAGGCCGCGAACCCCTCAGCAGGCGGATGTGGGGGCGAAGACCAGGTCGGCCGGGCGAGTGCCCACTACTGGTTAGTCACCCGTAGGGGGATCGAGATGGAAATCACCTTCAAGAGCAGGCACACCAGCGTTCCTGAGCGCTTCCGCAGGCACGCGAGCGCGAAGCTGGCCAAGCTTGAGAAGCTCGATCAGAAGGCAATGCGGATCGACGTGGAGGTGTCGACCGAGCGCAACCCGCGGCAGTCTGACCGGAGTGAACGGGTGGAGCTCACGATCAGATCGCGGGGCCCGGCGATCCGGGCCGAGGCGGCCGCGGACGACCGGTACGCCGCTCTCGACCTCGCGTTCGCCAAGCTCGAGGCCCGGCTGCGCCGGGCGTCGGAGCGGCGCAAGCCGCGCCACGCCGACCTGACCGTGCGGTCCGCGGACGCCGTGGGCGCGGTGTCGGCCTCGCGCGGCGCGGCCGGCGCGACGGCCGGTCCCGTCGCCGCCACCCTGGTCGAGGAAGAACCGGTCCCCGACATGACCGCGACCCGCGCTCGCCGCGGACGAATGAACGGGCGAGCACGTGCGGAGACGGTCCTGTCGCTGCCGGAGATGCCCGGGGATGGCGGCTACTCCGGACGCGACTTCGCGGACTACGCCGACGACACCGACGCGGAAGCGTCGGTCTCCGGGCTGGTGCCGATCCAGATGGAAGGCGAAGGCCCGCTTGTGGTCCGCGAGAAGGTCCATGTCTCGCATCCGATGACCATCGACCAGGCGCTGCTCGAGATGGAACTCGTCGGCCACGATTTCTTTCTCTTCCACGACAGCGAATGCGACCGGTTCAGCGTCGTCTACCGTCGCCGCGGATATGACTACGGTGTCATCCGCCTCATCGAGCGGTAGCGGTGAGCCCGCTTGGGGTACGGGCATTCCCCAGGCGGGCCCCGGTGGGTTGTCCCACGGGAGCCGACACAATCTATTCTGAGCGTTAGCGGCGAGCGGAGCGGAAGGAGCGGCCGTGACCGAACGGCCCAGTACGACACCGGGCGTACCCGTGACATCGGTGCCCGGCAGCGTGCCTGTGGGCACGCCCCAGGAGGAGCCTGGCGCCGATCCGATCCGGGTGCTGATCGCGGATGACCAGCCGCTGTTCCGCCGCGGGGTCGAGATGGTCCTTGAGGCGGCGCACGGCATCGAACTGGTCGGCCAGGCCTGCGACGGCGCCGAGGCGGTGCGGATGTCCATCGAGGGGGTTCCCGACGTGGTGCTGATGGACATCAGGATGCCGAAGACGACGGGCATCGAGGCCGCCAGGCGGATCAAGGAGGTCGCTCCCAGCGCCAAGATCGTCATGCTGACGATCAGCGACGAGGAGGAGGACCTCTTCGAGGCGATCAGGGCCGGCGCGAGCGGCTACCTGCTCAAGGACATCCCGCTTGACGAGGTGGCCGGCGCGGTCCGCTCGGTGCACGGCGGCCAGTCGCTGATCAATCCGTCGATGGCGGGAAAGCTCCTCAGCGAGTTCGCCACGCTAGCCCGGCGCGACGCCGAGGAGGAGCCGACCAAGCACGCCCCCGCGCCGAAGCTCACCGACCGGGAGATGGAGGTGCTGCGCCTGGTGGCCCGCGGCATGAACAACCGCGACATCGCCAAGGAACTGTTCATCTCCGAGAACACCGTGAAGAACCACGTGCGGAACATCCTGGAGAAGCTGCAGATCCACTCCAGGATGGAGGCCGTGATGATCGCGGTCAGGGAGAAGCTGATCGAGATCAGCTGAAGCCCGCGGCCTGCAACGCGGCGGCAAGCGGCTGAGCCAGGGCAGGCGGCGAGGTCCGTTCGGGATGGATAGTGTCGCAGCCGACCCACGAGGCGGCCTCGGCGAGCGCCCGGGCCATGGGCGCGGCCGCGGCCGCCTTGTCCAGCGTCACGTGCCTGGCGACCAGCGTCCTGCCGCTGCGGGCCGGGTCCACCCGGCCCACGATCCGTCCTCCTGCCAGCAGGGGCATCGTGTAGTAGCCGTGCAGGCGCTTGTCCTTCGGCACGTACGCCTCGAGCACGTGCTGGTACCCGAACATCCGCAGTGTCCGCTTCCGGTCCCAGATCAGTGAGTCGAACGGGGACAGCAGGCTGGTGCGGTGCGTGCCGCGGCCGCCCGCGGCCAGCCAGGCGAGCGCCTGCGGATCGGCCCAGCCGCGGGCCGCCCGCCTGCCGCCCGCGACGGTGACCGGCGTCAGCCCGGCCGCCGCCGCGGCGACGTCGAGGTTCTCCGGGTCGCCGAGCTTGGCGCCGAACCCGTTCAGCCGCTGGTATTCGTTGATGTCCGCGTGCGTGGCCACGCCGAGGGCCCGCGCGGTGCTCGCGACAAGGTAGCTCAGGCACTCGCCGTCGCTCGGCTCGTGGTTCAGCAGTGCCGCAGGCACGACCCGTTCCGGCAGGTCGTAGACCCGCCGCCAGCCGATCCGCCGGACGCACACCGCCTGGCCGGTGTCGAGCAGCCACTCGGCGGCGATCTTCACCTCCGACCAGTCCCACCACGGCCCGCCCGCCTTGGCCCCGCCGAGCTGGGTGGCGGTGAGCGGGCCTTCGGCCCGCAGCCGGGCCAGCACTTCGTCGCAGGCGCGCTGTGACACCTTGTGCCAGCGCTGGCCCTGAGCCCTGATCCCGCGCCTGCGCGCCGCGTAGTAAGGCCAGTCCTCCAGCGGCAGCACGCAGGCGGCGTGCGCCCAGTACTCGAAGGCCCGCGGCTTCGCCGGATGCCAGTACGCCTGCTCGACCTGCTGCCTGCCGACGGGCCCGAGCCGCGCGTAAGCGACAAGCTCATGCGACCGCGCGAGCACGCTGATCGTGTCGAGCTGCACCGCCGCGACCCGCCGCAGCATCCCGCCGACCCCGCCCCGACGTCCGCCGGCGCCCAGGAACCCCTGTGCGCGCAAGGTGATCCGTCGCACTTCGTCCGGGGTCAGTTCATAGCCATCCCGAACGCTCCCGGCAGTCTCTCCCACGCCATGACTGTACCGAGGGGGTCTGACATTCCGCGGCGGTTACCGCCGGTTGACTCAGTACCAGTCGTCGCTGAAGGTGTGCGCGAACAGCGTCATGATGCAGCCGACGATCGCGATCCCGGCGCCGAGCCAGAACGCCCACCAGGTTGGGTGCGGCACCATCGCGACGCCGCCGACAACGAAGCCGATGATGATGACGGTGACCGAGACCCAGGACATCGGCTTGCCGTGGTGGTGGATTTCCTGAGCGCCGTAGTGCGCCAGGTTTCCCGCGGGACCCAAGTCAACGGTCCCTGTTGGCTGCTCCGCCACTACTGTCCTCCTCCAACGCCAGGCTGCATATCCTGAAGTTGCCAAGAAAATACCCTATCGCTGCCTGGTAGGCGGCGGCCGCCCCCCGTCGGGTGCACGGGGCCGCGCACCTGCCCCGTGCGGGCGTCCAGGGGGTCGTCCCCGCAGGGGGCACGGGGTCGCCCCCGGACATTACCGTGCGGACTCGGTTTCGCGTCCCATCTCGCCTACCATGACTTGCGAGGCTTGTTCGGCCCATCCGATCCGCAAGGAGCACGACGAAAAGTGCCAGTCATCCTAGATAGCATCCTTCGAGCGGGCGAAGGCAAGATCCTGCGCCACCTCAAGCGGATCAGCGAGCAGATCAACTCTGTCGAGGACGACTTCGTCGCCATGAGCGACGCTGACCTCCGTGCGATGACGGATGAATTCAAGCAGCGCTACGCGGACGGCGAGTCGCTTGACGACCTGCTCCCCGAGGTGTTCGCGACGGTACGCGAGGCCGCCAAGCGCACGCTCGGGCAGCGGGCGTTCGACGTCCAGCTGATGGGCGCGGGGGCCCTGCACATGGGCAACATCGCCGAGATGAAGACCGGTGAAGGCAAGACCCTCACCGCCGTCTTCCCCGCATACCTGAACGCGCTGGCGGGCAAGGGCGTGCACATTGTCACCACCAACGACTACCTGGCCAGGCGTGACTCGGAGTGGATGGGCCGGGTGCACCGCTTCCTCGGCCTCGAGGTCGGGGTGATCCTCGCGGACATGACGCCGGCCGACCGGCAGCGCGCGTACGCGGCGGACATCACCTACGGGACGAACAACGAGTTCGGCTTCGACTACCTGCGCGACAACATGGCCTGGTCGTTCGACGAGTGCGTGCAGCGCGGCCACAGCTACGCGATCGTCGACGAGGTGGACTCGATCCTCGTCGATGAGGCGCGGACCCCGCTGATCATCAGCGGGCCCGCCGAGCAGAACTCCCGGTGGTACACCGAGTTCGCCAAGATCGCGCCCAGGCTGCGCCGCGGCGAGGACGGCGAGGGCGACTACGAGGTCGATGAGAAGAAGCGGACCGTCGGCATCCTCGAGGCGGGGGTCGAGAAGGTCGAGGACCTGCTCGGCATCGACAACCTGTACGACCCGGTCAACACGCCGCTGGTCAGCTTCCTGAACAACTCGCTGAAGGCCAAGGAACTTTTCAAGAAGGACAAGGACTACGTCGTGATGAACGGCGAGGTCCTGATCGTGGACGAGTTCACCGGCCGGATCCTGCACGGCCGCCGCTACAACGAGGGCATGCACCAGGCCATCGAGGCCAAGGAAGGCGTGCAGATCAAGGACGAGAACCAGACGTTCGCCACGATCACGCTGCAGAACTACTTCCGCCTCTACGACAAGCTAGCCGGGATGACCGGTACCGCCATGACCGAGGCGAACGAGTTCATGCAGATCTACAAGCTCGGCGTGGTCTCGATTCCGACCAACAAGCCGATGATCCGGGCCGACGAGACCGACGTGATCTACCAGACGGCGCAGGCGAAGTTCGAGGCCGTCGTCGAGGACATCGTCGAGCGCTACAAGGCCGGCCAGCCCGTTCTCGTCGGCACCACGAGCGTCGAGAAGTCCGAGATCGTGTCGGTGATGCTCAAGCGCCGCGGGGTACAGCATCACGTGCTCAACGCCAAGTACCACGAGCAGGAAGCCATGATCGTCGCCCAGTCCGGGCGGCTCGGCGCCGTCACCGTGGCGACGAACATGGCTGGCCGTGGCACCGACATCATGCTCGGCGGCAACCCGGAATTCATCGCCGACGTCGAACTGCACCAGCGCGGGCTGTCCCCCGTGGACACCCCCGAGGACTACGAGGCGGCCTGGCCCGAGGCGGTGGCCAAGGCGAAGGCCGCGGTGGCCGCCGAGCACGAGCAGGTTGTCGCGGCAGGCGGGCTCTACGTGCTCGGCACCGAGCGGCACGAGGCGCGCCGCATCGACAACCAGCTACGCGGTCGTTCCGGCCGCCAGGGCGACCCGGGCAAGAGCCGCTTCTACCTGTCGCTGCAGGACGACCTGATGCGGATGTTCAACTCCGAGCGGGTCGCGGCCATCATGGACAGGCTGAGCATCCCGGCCGACGTCCCCGTGGAGAACAAGGTGGTATCGCGCGCGATCAGGTCCGCGCAGTCCCAGGTCGAGCAGCAGAACTTCGAGATCCGCAAGGACGTGCTGAAGTACGACGACGTGCTGAACCGGCAGCGCACGGTCATCTACGACGAGCGGCGCAAGGTGCTCGAGGGCGCCGACCTGCACGAGCAGATCCGCTCCATGATCAACGAGGTCGTCGCCAGCTACGTGGCGGGCGAAACAAGCTCTGGGTACCCGGAGGAATGGGACCTGGAAAAGCTGTGGCGCGCGTTCCAGCAGCTCTACCCGATTTCGCTGCGCACTGAAGCGGTGATCGAAGAGGCCGGCGGCGACCGTGCCGGGCTCACGGCGGCGCTCATCACGGAGATGGCGCAGGAGGACGCGCATGCCGCCTACGACAAGCGCGAGCAGGAACTGACGCCGGAACTGATGCGCGAGATCGAACGCCGCGTCGTGCTGTCGGTACTCGACCGCAAGTGGCGCGAGCACCTGTACGAGATGGACTACCTTCGCGAAGGTATCGGCCTGCGGGCGATGGCGCAGCGCGACCCGCTGGTCGAATACCAGCGGGAGGGGTTCGACATGTTCGGCACGATGATGGACGGCATCAAGGAGGAGTCGGTCGGGAACCTCTTCAACCTCCAGTTCGAGATTCAGGAGAACCCGATCGTGGAGGAGGTTCCCGGCGACGGGCCGGCCGTGACGCCAGGCACCGGTGGGGCACTGGCCCAGGCGGCTCCAGGCGGACCGGTTCCTTCTGGCGCGGTCATCGCGGGTTGGGCGCCGTCTGGCCCCGTGCTCGAGGGCGCGCAGGCTCCTCCGGCGCTGCCCGCCGCGTTCGGCGGCCCGGCGGCGGGCGGACGCGGCGCGGCGGCGGGCGGACGCGGTCCGGCACAGG
>DAHVAN010000384.1 GCA_027314595.1 Actinomycetota bacterium
GGCGTGGCGGCACGGTCGGGCGTGCTGGTGTCTGCGGCGGTGCTGTCATCGTCCCTCCATGACGTCGCTGCGGGGCAGCTTCGCATGACGCGCAGAATAAATCTAGCAGACCTTAGAAATATTAACGGAGAGGGCGTGGCGATACCGGGACCGCGTACCCTGGCACTCCACCAGGTGCTGCGACGTCACGCAGTTCCTGTGGTGTGATATTTTTCCAGTATCTGCTAGAAAAACAAACCCGGCTGGTGACGGCCGGAGAGGAGGCACGGCGTGGCGACTGTGGATGCGCGGCCGGTCATCGCGGCCGGCGGTGAGCCGTTCGACACGATCATGGCGGCCGTCGCGGCCCTGGCCGACGGCGAGGAACTCATCGTGCTCGCGCCGTTCGAACCGGTACCGCTCGAGGGAGTGCTCGGCTCGCAGGGATTCAGCTACGACGCCGCCGACCTGGGCGACGGCGACTGGCGGGTCACCTTCAGGCGGGAGCCGTGAGCACGCGGGACGCCGGGCCGGCTCTCCCCGGCCCGGGCGCCCTGGACGCCCAGGACAGCCCGGTCAGCGCGGCGTGGAACGCGCTCGCCGGCGTCTACGACCCGGAGTTGTACCTGGACGTGGTCTCGCTCGGCCTTGTCTACGACGTGCGCGCCGAGGACGGCGGCCTCGTCGTGGAGATGACGATGACAACCCCCGGATGCCCGGTCTCTGAAAGCCTGCCTGAAGAAGCGAAGGCCGCCGTGCGGCAGGCGACCGGGGACAGCCTTCCCGTCGACATCCGCGTGGTGTGGGACCCGCGGTGGGACCCGTCGATGATGAACGACACCGCGGCCTCCGCGCTCGGTTTCCGCGGATAGACGTGGACCTCTGGCTAATTTTTACTATATAATTTGTGAAAATTAACCGAGGAGGGTGATCATGACTGAGGTGAGCCTGAGGCCACCGCATGGGCAGTCGCCGGGGCCCGCTGGCCTGACCGCACGGCCGCTGCTGACGCTGGCCGAGGAGCACGTGCTCTTGCTGTGGCAGGTCACGGCAAGCGCCGAGAAGCTGCTGACCGTGACCGAACATGACCGGTGGCCCGGCGCGGAACTGGCGGCGCTGGCTGGCTATGCACGGGCCGAGGTGCTGCGCCAGGTGTCGGACGAGGAGGCGCTGGTGTTCCCCGCTGTCCCCGCCCAGACGGCGGCCGGGCTGGCCAGGGACCACGTGCGGCTGCGCGCCGCCACCGAACTGCTGGCACGGGCGTCCGCCGGGGAACAGCCCATCGCCCCCGCCCGTCTCGCCGCCACCGTCCGCGACTTCGTCACCCAGCTCGAGCGCCACCTGCGCAACGAGGACGGCCTGCTCGCGTCGGGCCGCGCCGCACTTGGCGCGGGCATCTGAACGGGCCTAACGTCGTTAGTGAGGGGTGGCGGCCACGGTGCGGGCCCGCGCAGCGGGTGCCGTCCCAGGGCGGCATGGACCGCCTCCAGGCACAGCCCCGGCGCTGGCAGGAAAGAAGGAGGCAGCGGAATTTGCGAGCCAAAGGCAACCTGAGGGCGGCCGCCCGGGGCCTGCCGGGCCGGTGAACTCGCCATGACCGTCGCCACCGGACATCGCTGGCCCGCGGCCAGTTCTCCGCCGGGCGGCGCCGTGGTGATCGGGATCAGGCTGCTCGGCCGGTTCGCTGCGGAGCGCGATGGCCGGGAGGTCGCGCCAGGCTTGTTCGGCGGCCGGCTGGCCCGGCGGCTGCTGCGGCTGCTGCGGCTGCTGGCGCTGCGGCGCGGGACCCTGGTCCCGAAGGACCAGATCGCCGACGCGCTGTGGCCGCGGGATCCGCCGGCCGACCCAGCCGGGAACATCGAGGTCCTGGCGGAGTGGACCGCCGCCGCGTACCGCGACCCGGTGGGCGCGTGCCGAGCTTCCCGCCGCGCGGCGGGACCAGGCGTGCCGCGCAACCGCCGCGGCCGCCCGCCCTGGACCAGGCACGGAACGACGGATACCCGGCCCTGGTGCCGCGGCTGCGCGAACTGGCGGGCTGCTGACTCCCGGGCCGGTGTGAGCAGAAGATCGTGTGTACTTTGACCCCCGGCAGGGGGCCAAAGTACACACGATAAGCCTTTCGACGGCTACTGCGCCGATTGCCGCGCCGAAACGACCGCAGTACTACGCCGGCGGCGGTACCCGCTGTCAGCACCGCTCATTCAAGGGGCTGGCGGGTGATGCCAGATGGCTCCCGTCCGGCGAGCAGCCAGCCTCCCGCCGCGGCGATGGCAGGCAGCGCGATGAGGACGAGGACGAGGTCCAGTGCGGGGACGTGGTTCAGCCGTTCGCTGAGCTGGCTTCTGAAGTAGGCGAGGGCGGCGAGGTAGGCGATGGCGGTGCCGGTGAGTGCGCCGAGCGCGCCAAGGGCTGCGGCTGTGGTCGCGGTGATGGCACGGCGGGTCCTGGCGGTGGCCCCGGTCGCGGTGAGGATTCTCAGATCGGCGGCGGACTCGCTGCGGACCAGTCCGACGGTCAGTGCCAGCACGCCCAGGGCCAGGGCGATGCCCGCTTCGGTGGCCCAGGCGTCGAGCTGGGACAGCGACGGGTTGTCGTTCTTGGTCTGGATGGCGAGGCCGAGCGCCTGGGCACGCTGGCGGACGCCGTTGACCTGGACGGCGGTGAGCGGCTGGGGGGTCTGGATGAGCCAGGCGGCCGGGCTGGGATGCAGGTGGTACTTGCTGACGGCGTAGGCGGTGAGGACGAGGTTCGGGTCGGCCTGGCCGGCCGGCAGCCCGCTCAGCGTCTGGATGGACGGGCTGGCGATGCAGCTGGCCGGCGGGCACGCATTGCTGAATGTGCACCCGAGGGGAAGCTGCAGCGCGGGGGCGCCGGCGAGGCCGATGCGGGACGTAAGCAGGGTCGTGCCTGACTGGACCTGGCTGGCCTTGATGCCGTAGCGGGCTAGCAGGGCGGGGGTGGCCACGTACGGCTGGCCGACGTCGGTGCCGCCGTCGGTGGTCTGGAGCAGCAGCCCGGTCGCCGTTTCGAGTGGCAGCACGTTGCTGGTTCCCAGGGCGGCGGCGATGGCGTTCACGCCGGCCTGGTAGCGGTGCAGCGCGGCGGGTGCTGGGTGCTGCTCATCTGGGGATGCGCACAGGTCGTGGGTGAGCCCGGCGGACGCGGCGCCGGCGGGGGTGTAGATGACGACCTGGTTCGCTGGCAGGTTCGGCCCGAAGTAGTCGACGGCGTTGGAGTAGCGGGCGGCAGCCAGCACGCAAACCAGCACCGCGAGCAGGACGGTGACGCTGATCGCTGACAGGGCCGCGCCTGAGCGCGCCCGGTACCTGGCCAGGTCACGGAGGGCGAGCCGGACGGCGACGGGGGCACGTTTCCCGAGCACCGCCAGCACGCTGATGGCGAGCGGGCCGGCCAGCACGCTGCCGAGCGCCACCGCCGCCAGTCCGCCGAGCAGGTGCACGGTGGCGGTCAAGCCGGCAGCTCCCCAGCCGCCCGCGTAGGCGAGCAGGCAGGCGCCGGCCGCCAGCAGGACCAGCCCGGGGATCGCCGTCCGGCGTGCCGGCCGGGGGCGGGGCGCCCGGCCGGCCAGGGCGGCGGCGACGGGGAGCCGGGTTATCGCACGCGCCGGGCGCCGGGCGGCCCGCGTCGCGGTGACGATCGCGAAAGCCATGACGACGGCGATCACCCACCACGGCAGGTTGAGCTCGTCGATGCGGTGCCCGGCGCTGGCCTGCAGGTGCGGCGCGTAGCCGAACCACAGCAGCAGGCCGGCCCCGGCCCCGGCGAGGGTTGCGACCGTGCCGGTGACCGCGCCGCCTGCGGCCATGACCAGCCGGACATGCCGGTCGGTGGCACCGAGGGCACTGATCATGCCGAGCGCCCGGAGCCGGCGCTGCGCTAGCACCGCGAAGCCGGCCGCCGCGATCATCCCCGCGACCAGCAGCCCGAAGACCGCCAGGACGAGCACAACCGCCGCGGGGCTGAACCCGCCCCCTCCCGGCGGCGGGGTCTGCAACGTCGCCTGCGGTCAGCGGCGAAATAGGAGGTGACCGAGGCAACATCGGCGGTCAGGCGGGGGTCGCTGCCGGGAAGGGTGACCGCGTACTGCGCCCCGCCGAAGGCGGCGTCCTGCGGCGGCGGGGTGTTCACGGCGATGCCCGCGCCGAGGACGGTGGCCGCCACCGCCACGGCGATCAGGGCCAGGACGAGCAGGTGCTGGCGCCACTCCCGGCGGAACAGCCGCCAGGCCCAGCGGACGATCGCCCGCCGGGCCGGGGTACCGCCGTTCGGCGGGCGCCGCAGGCCGGCGGGCACCGGCGCCATCGCGGTCACCGGTCCTCCCAGGCGGGCATTTCGCTGCGCGTGACGGCCTGATGGCGTGCCTGGCTGACGAGGTGGCCGTCCCTGATGGCGACGACCCTGCTGGCCCGTGCGGCCAGGTGCGGGTCGTGGGTGACGACCACAGCGGCGACACCGCGGTCGCAGGCGGCCCGGATAAGGTCCATGACCGCCTCTGCGCTGGCCGAGTCAAGGGCGCCGGAGGGTTCGTCGGCCAGCAGCAGCCGCCGTTCTCCCACGACGGCGCGGGCGATGGAGACCCGCTGGCGCTCACCGCCCGACAACTGGTCCGGGTAGTGCCCGGCCCGGCCGGCCAGGCCAAGGCGTTCCAGCGCGGCCGTCCCCGCCGCCCGTGCCTTCCGCGCCGGGACACCGTCGAGTTCCAGCGGCAGCGATACGTTCTCCGCCGCGGTGAGCCCGGGCAGGAGATTGTAGTCCTGGAAGACGTAGCCGATGACGCGGCGCCGCAGCCGTGCCCGGTCGTTACGGGACAGCAGGGAAAGCGGTGCCCCGCCGACGCGCACCTCGCCCTCGTCGGGTTCTTCGAGGCCGCCGGCGAGGGTGAGCAGGGTCGACTTGCCCGCCCCGCTCGGACCCATCACCGCGACCATCGCGCCAGGTCCCACGGACAGGGTCACCTGATCTAGAGCAGTCACCGCCGCCGGACCCTCGCCGAATGACTTCGAGACATTCACTAGCTCAAGAACGGTCATGCCGCCAAGCGTGCCGTCCGCAGCGGCCGGAATCGGTGGGCCGCGCACCCGAATCAGGGGTTCGGTCAGCCCCACCATCGGCCCCGTGCGGGCACGAACGCCATCATCGCCGCCATTGCATATCGTTGCCGGTGTGAGCCGCATGCCAGGCGAGGAACAGCGAGGGGACGGCGCAGGCCCAGGCTGGCGGGGCCGGATCCGTTCCCGGGCAGCCCAGTGCGCGCTTGCCGCCGCCCGCGGGCTGGCCCTGTGCCAGCTGCCGCTCGCCGGTACCGGGCTGGTCCTGGCGCTGATCGCGCCGCTGGCCTTCGCCGGGCTCGGCACCGGGTTCCTGCGACCTGCACGTCGTGATCGAAGACGACGGCGGCGGGGGCGCCCGCCTGGAACCAGGCGGCGGCCTGGCCGGGCTCGCGGCGCGGATCGCCTCCATCGACGGCACCTTCACCGTCTCCAGCCCGCCCGGCGGCCCCACCAGGATCGAGGCGGTGATCCCGTGCGAGCCGTGATCGCCGACGACAGCGTCCTGATGCGCGAGGGCATCACCCGCATCCTCGCCGAAGGCGGCATCGACGTGGCCGCGGGAGCCGGCGACGCCCCGTCCCTGCTGGCCGCCGTCGGGAACTGCCAGCCCGACCTGGCCATCATCGACGTCCGGATGCCCCCCGGCTACATCGACGAGGGGCTGCGGGCGGCGATCGAGATCCGGCGCCGCTGGCCGCAGGTCGCCCTGGTCGTGCTGTCGCAGTTCGTCGAGGAACGCTACGCCAGCGAGCTCCTGGCCGGCGGCACCGACAAGATCGGGTACCTGCTCAAAGACCGGATATCCGACGTCGGGCAGTTCATCGGGGCTGTCCAGCGGGTAGCGGACGGCGGCACGGTGCTCGACCCGCAAGTCGTGCGCCAGCTCCTGGCCCGCAGCCGCAAGACCGGCCCGCTCGGCCGCCTCACCACCCGGGAAGCAGAAGTCCTCGCGCTCATGGCCGAGGGCCGCTCCAACGCCGCCATCGCCGGCGCCCTGGTGATCTCGGCCCGCGCCGTCGAAAAGCACATCGCCAGCATCTTCCTCAAGCTCGACCTCCCGCCCGACACCGGGCAATACCACCGGCGCGTCATGGCAGTCGTGCGCTACCTGAACTCCTAGCGTTCTTCCCGGAACTGGTATCCAACCGTGCGCCGCGGGCACCCGGTTCCTGTCGCTGATCGGCGGCACGATCCTGTCGTTCTACGACTGGTTCGCGGACATGCCGTGCGCCTCGCCGCAGGTGTTCGGCGACCAGACCGACGTACCGGAATCCGGCGACTGGCGGAACGCCGCCTACCTGATCATATGGGGCACCAACCTGCCTATCACGCGGACGCCGGACGCCCACTTCATGACCGAGGCCCGGTACCGGGGCCAGAAGGTGGTCGTGGTCTCTCCCGACTACTCCGACCACACCAAGTTCGCCGACGACTGGCTCCCCGCGGCGCCCGGCACCGACGGCGCGCTGGCCATGGCGATGGGGCACGTGATCTTGACCGAGTTCTTCCGCGACAGGCAGGTGCGCTACTTCACGGACTACGTGAAGACCTACACCGACGCGCCGTTCCTGGTGACGCTGCGCGAGCGCGGCGGCGCCCACGTCCCGGACCGGTTCCTGACCGCCGCCGACCTGAGCCGTCGGGCAGGAAAAGGTCCGCCCGTTCACTGGCTGGTCCACGATGGCGTTCGCCGCCGACTGGTGCCGGCCGGCCCGGCAGATGACCGGGACCTCGTTCTACTACACCCACACCGACCAGTGGCGGTACGAGCGTCTGCGCGCGGACGAGCTGGCCAGCCCGCTCGGCCCCGGGCTGCTGGCCGGCCGGTCGTTCATCGACTGCCTGGCTCAGGCGTCCCGCCTGGGCTGGACCCCGTCGCACCCGGCATTCGACCGCAACCCGCTTGATCTTTTCGATGAGTCCGAACGATCGGGGCTGACTGTCCAGGACCACATTGTCCGCGAGCTGCGGGCCGGCCGGCTGCGGTTCGCCGCCGAGGATCCCGACGACCCGGCGAACTGGCCCAGGGTGCTGACCGTGTGGCGGTCCAACCTGCTCGGCTCGTCGGGCAAGGGCATGGAGTACTTCATGCGGCACCTGCTCGGCGCCGACGACGCCGCCCGGGCCCGGGAGTCCCCTCCGGATCTGCGCCCGGCCGAGGTCACCTGGCGCGAGCAGGCGCCGCGCGGGAAGCTTGACCTGCTCACCACGATCGACCGACGGCGACGGCCGGCTGCACCTGGACGTGTCACCACGGAGCAGATCGTGACCGGCGTGAGCCCGTACAAGCTGGCCTCGGTGCTGCTCCAGTACCCGACGACCGCGCTGTTCGACGGCCTCGGCGCGCTCGCCGAGGCAGCCAGTGCGGTCCCCAGAGCCAGCAGGGCACCGTTCGGGATATTCATTGACTGGCTGAGCCGCACGCCGCCGGACACCGTGGCGCGGCACTATGTGGAGACCTTCGACCTGCGGCGGCGGTGCGGCTCCCCCGACGTCACCGCGATCGCCAGCGCCCCCGTCGGCTACCAGGTGCACGCCGCGTCCGCGTGGCTGATCTGGGCGGTGTGGCCGTTCAGCCGGCTGGTGCACGCCTGGAGCGCCCCGCTGTGGTACCTGTGGCGGCCGTACATCGTCTACCGCGGCCGCGTCGCCGCCCGTCCCGCCGAGCCCGGCACCAGCGGCCGCCGCTGGCGCAAGATAGGCGTCCCCTACTAGAGCGCCGGCGGCGTACCGATGCGCGGCTGGCCCGGTCCTATCGGGCCAGCCGCGCGAATGGCCCGGCGACGGCCGCCGCGGCCGTTAGCGCTAGCGCTAGCCGTCGAGCATCCAGGCCACGGCCTCGGCGGCTGACCAGCCATCGGGATGGCGCTTGAGCATCTCGCGCACGCCGTCGAGGCCGGACCCGAGCGTGACAATCGGGTCCTCGGTGTAGCCGCTCGCCCGACGGGTCTGGCCAAGGCCGACGGCGGCCAGCAGCGCGTTGCACAGGCACGTCCGGCCCGCCGTGTCCGCGGCCTCGCCGCCCTTGCGGACGTAGGTGTGGACGGGTTCGCCCGGGCACCGGTAGCCGATGGCGCCGTCGGACCGCGTGTAGGGCACGCGCAGGTGGCCCAGGTCGCACAGGCGCGGCCGCGCGCCGTACCACTGCGGATCGGCCAGGGTGGCCGGCAGTTGCGCGACCTTGAACGGGTACCCCGTGGGGGAGGCCACCGGGTCGGTGCGCACGCGCAGCGTGCCCTCACGGGCCTGTTCGAGCAACTGCGTGCGCAGGTCCGGGCGCAGCCCGGATTCGCTGCAGAGGGCGAACAGGGTGCCCACCTGCACGCCGGCCGCGCCGGCGGCGAGGGCCTCGCGGAGCCTGACCGGGGTGCCGCGGGAGCCGGCGAGCCAGAACGGCAGGCCGATCGCCGACAGCCGCGTCAGGTCCGCGTCGTCGCGCGGGCCGTAGCGGGGCTGACCGTGCTCGTCCAGCGTGAGCCGGCCCCGCGGCGGCGCGTTATGGCCGCCGGCCGGCGGCCCTTCCACGACGAACCCGTCGGGGCGGATCAGCCGGTCCCGGGCCAGGTACTCGGCGAGGACGTGCGCGGAGACGATGGCCAGGAAGGCCGGGCGGCGCAGCGGGGGCAGGGTCTCGCCGAGGAGGGCGGCCGGATCCAGGTCGACGGCGTGGCGCTCGCCTTCGGGCGCGCCGATCACATCGACGGGCAGGCTGACGGGCTCGTGCCGGGCCAGCGCGCTGAGCAGCCTGGGGAACTCCCGCGGGATGCCGGCCCCGGACAGCACGACGTCGGCCCCGGCCAGCATCGCGCCGTAGACCGCCGCGGGCGTGGCCATCTGGATCTTCTCCAGGTAGTTCACCCCCACCGGGCCCTGGTGGCCCTGCCTGGCCAGCCAGACCTCGGCGAAGTTCGCCACCACGGTGAGTTCCTGGACGTGGCCGTCCTGGCGCAGCCTGACCCTGGGCACCGGGGCATAGGACATCCCCGGTTCCCGGCCATCCGGGCGGAAGTACCGCTCAAGGATCCGCGCCGCGACCCGCGGCACCGGGAAGGCGGCCAGCGCCGCCCGCGCGTGACCGCCGGCGTCCCCGTCCTGCAGCCGGCGGGCGAGCACGGCGTCGAGCGCCGTGCCCGACACGACTCCAAGCTGGCCGACCGCGGACACGGCCCGCGCGAGCGGCCAGGATGAGACGGCGACCCCCATACCGCCCTGGATGAGAGCGGGCAACGCGACGGCCTCGTTTTCCGGCACCGAACCTCCAACCTACGGTTACGTAAGCTACGTTAGCGTAGGTTAGCGCGCAAGTGAAAGCGGTCCGCACCGGGGTCCGGGACAACGCCCGGCCGGCCGGGATTCGGCACACTCCCCCGGCGCCGTTCCGCCGCTCACTCCGAACGCTGTCACCCACGCGGGGGCTGAGCCAAGGTAGCTGGTCAGGCGAAGACCTGGTCCAGCGTTTCGGCGGTCACGGCGCGGGCCGTCCAGGCCTGTGCCTGGTCGCTGGAGGCTCCGCGCACCGTCTGGGACACGCTGTCGGGAAGCGGGCCGAACTTGACCGTCAGCACCTGCACGAGCGCTTCGGCGCGGCCTTCTGCGCGGAGCATCTCTGCGGTGGTCACGTACGCCTCCTCTGCGTCCGGGCCCAGCGAGGCGGCCAGGTCGCGCAGCTCGCTGGCGGGCGCCTCGCTGACAAGCTCAATGTACGTCAGGAGCGCGATGAACGCCTCGCCGCCGCCGGGCTGGTCCAGGATCGCGCGCAGCTGCCCGGCCCACGGCCGGAGCTCGGCGGGGATCCTGGGGTTGCCGGCGGCGGTCTTGAGCAGCAGCGTCCTGTCCGTCAAGCGGCGCGGTGAACAGCAGGTCGGAGTACCGCCACCGCAGCGCCTCGTCGACGAAGCTGGCCGGCACCGGGGTCAGCCGGCCCAGGTCCAGCCGGGCCGCCAGGCCCGGCGGCAGCACCGCGCGCAGCTGGGACGCCGCGTTGGCGGGCACGCCGAAGACCCGGCGGAACACCGAGTCGTGCGCAGTGGGCTGACCGCCCGGCGCCCTGCGGCGCGATGGGGACGGGGGCGGCGGGCTGTCACCGGGGCCAGGCTGGTTCGGCATGCCCGCACGGTACCGGCGGGTACCGACATCCGGCAGCGGCGTTGGCAGCAGCGCAGCAGCCGCCGTCGCGGTCACGCTGGAAAGGCCCGCGGCACCCGCCCCGGAGGCAACGCGGCAGGCTCGCCCGGCCGCGGCCTCATCGCGAAGACCTCCCCGGCAATCCAGAACGGCGATTCCCATGCCCGCTACCCGCGATCCTCCTGCCGCGCTGTGATGACACCGGTCAGAGGTCATCTTCCCGGACGCGCCGGCTTGGCTGTAGCTGGCCGTCCTTTTCGGCGCGATCAAGGAGTTGCTGCCACGCCGCCGGGGTCAGGGAGTAGGCCCTGGGAGCGTCGGCGAAGTGGCGCCAGGCGGGCGGTGAGACCAGGGTGGCCAGCGTCGCCGCTACCACCGGGAGGGACCAGGCAGGGGTGAGTTCCTCGGTGCTGTCGCGGTAGTCCGCAGTGCGGGTGAGCGCGTGCCGCAGCTCGCGCACGACGTCACGCCGCTGGCCGCCGTGCTGCGCGGCGCCCAGGATGGCGAGGAGCAGCTGGTGGGTGCGTGCGCCCGGTGTTCCAGCGGGCTGAGGTTCGGCGCTGCCGCACCCCGCGACCTGGAGCATGGCGGCGGTGAGGTCAACCCCTGACCGGAGCGCGTTCACGGGCTCGACCAGCCGCGGGTTGATGTCGATGAACAGCGGTCCGGTGTCGGTCACGATCACGTCAGCCGAAAGCGCGCCGTGCCAGCCGAGCGCGGTACCGAGCGTTGCAACCGACTCGCGTGCCGCGGGCAGCGCAATCCCGAGCTTGTGGCTGGCCCCGCCGCCGGTTCCCTCACGGACGCGCATGCACACGTGGAAGGCCGCCAGCTCGCCGTGCGCGAATACCGACTGAATCATGGCGAGCGGGCCGCGGGCCGGCTGCTGGATCAGCATGCTCGTGGCGTCCCAAGGCCAGGATGCGGCCAGCTGGCGCAGCTCAGCAGGGGCGGAAATATACCGGATGCCCGCGGAGGCGGTGCCGATCGGCGCCTTCGCGTAAAGCGGCGGCTCCGCCGCTGCCAGGAGCCCTGCCGCGCTGGTGACGACCGCTCCCGGCGGCTGCGGGAGGCCGAACCTGGCCAGGGTGCGGAAGGCCGAGACCTTGTCCTGCACCTGGGCCAGCGCCGCGAAATCAGGTACCGCAGTCAGCACCCCGGCCCCGGTGATCCGCTCGCGGCA
The DNA here is from genome assembly GCA_027314595.1 of Actinomycetota bacterium. Lineage (GTDB taxonomy): Bacteria > Actinomycetota > Actinomycetes > Streptosporangiales > Streptosporangiaceae > Trebonia. The sequence continues at coordinate 11,359 of DAHVAN010000384.1, forward strand.
AAGCGACATGACCGCGACCTGCTCCTGCACGGGCAGCAGCACATCAGCGCGACCCCGGGCCGCGACGCCGAGCGCGGCGTCCAGCCAGCCGAGCGGGTCGGTGCCGATGCCAGGCACGCCATGCACCCTGCGGACCCGGCGGGTGAACCGGCACAGGCACAGCGGATCGGGGGACAGCGCCTCAACCTCGTGCCCGGCCCGGGAGAGCACGGTAGCGCACTGCCCGGCCGTCAGTCCCGCACCGTCACTGAGCAGAACCCGCACGAGGCGCCTCCGAATGTATACGATATAAGCATACGCTATATACTTACTGCAGACCAAGACGGCTACCGCAGTGAGGAGGCCAGATGGGGCGGCCGGCGCGCATCGGCAGGGCCGCGATCGTGGACGCGGCCCTCGAACTCGCCGACCAGGAAGGCCTGGACGCCGTCACCATGCACGCAGTCGCCCGGCGGATGAACGTCAGCACGATGGCGCTGTACCGGCACGTGGACGGCAAGGACGCGCTGCTTGACGGCCTGGTCGAACGGCTGCTGACCACATTCCCTGCGCGACAGGCCCGCCAGCCCGGAGAGCAGTGGCTCACCGCCATGGCCAGCGGCATCCGGGAAGTCGCCCGGCGGCATCCCGCAGTGTTCCCGCTCCTGCTCACCCGCCCAGCCGCCACACCTGCCGCGCAGCGGGTCCGCGACGCGGTAGTGGCCGCGCTTCGGGACACGGGCCTGACCGACACCGCAGCCAGCCGTGCCGAGCGGCTGCTCAGCACCGCCGTCCTCGGCTTCGCTGCCAGCGAGGCGGCCGGCCGGTTCCGGCAGCACCACCAGACGGTCATCGACCAGGACTTCGCCGAACTCCTGCGCTGGCTGCGCCTGTCCCTGACCAGCCCGCCGACCGCCGGAGAAAATGCCTTAGGTCAAGGAAAGCCGCCCGGCGACCGGCCGCGGCGCACGATCCGCAGCTGGCCCCGGCGCTGCCGATCGCCCCTGCACGCTCTGCGTGATGACACTTTCCGCTGGTCAGGCGGCACAGGACGCGCAACGGGCCGGGGAAGATCTCCTTTGCCCGCGACAGCGCAGCGGTGGCGAGGACCTCGTCGAGGGCGCCGCAAGACAGCGAGGAGTTGAACTTCGCCAACCGGAGTCTGGTGGCCTGCAGGAGCCCATGAGGATGCCGGAGGCGCTGAGCCCCACGGAAACGGACCCGCTCTCGCCCTGGGGCCTGCCGGGCGGCATTGTCGGCGTCACGCGGGCTCTTGCGCACCTGGTCAGCGGTCATCTTCTCGGCCGCGCGGCCCCTGCCCCATCGAGAACAGGAACATGCGGGCGTGCCGCGCCACGTGCTGCCACCGGGCGTCGGGACAACCTGACCAGGTCTCCCGCCACCGCGCGCTATCAGGTCTCCGGAGGGTAAGGCTGTAGTGGTGTCCGGTCTCCGACTGACCATCGGTGCCCGAACGGATCAGTGAAGCCGCCCTGTTGATGCGTTCCCCACGGGGCCTCATGGTCGGTGAGGGGTTGAACCTCGGTGGCGCCGGCTTGGGCTGCCTGCTCGATGAGCTGGCCGGGGTCGTCGACGAAGACCTCGACACGCGTGGTGGTCAGTCCTGCTGCTAGCGGCCACGAGAAAATACAGGTGTGCGGTCAGTTAACTCCAGGTACGCGGTCATCAGAATTCCAGGCCTGTGGCCATCTGAGGTCCAGGCTGATGGCCGGTTCTCCCGCCGGGTCACGGCGTGTCGTGATGCAGGCGGTCCCTCCGGTGTGAGTGGGTTTGAGGTGGTTCGCCTTACCCCGCTCGGCACGGAGGGACCTGTGACCAAGTCTGACAGGGAGATCATGGAGATTTTCGAGGCGTACGACCTCACGCGGACGGCGTGGTCGGCGGCGCAGCTGGCCGGCTGCGACCCGAAGACGGTCGCCCGGTACGTGGAGATCCGGGA
>DAHVAN010000392.1 GCA_027314595.1 Actinomycetota bacterium
TCCTGCCCGCCGCGTCCGCCGCGCCGGTGCCGCCCGTTCCGCTGGCCGCGCCCGCGCCGGCCGGGGCCGTCGCGGCGTAGGCCTTGACCCCCCACTCGACGCAACCGCCGATACGGCACAGCGCGGCGCGCAGTTCCCCGCCGCGGCCGGCGAGCGCGGCGGCCATGGTCGCCTCGCTGCTGTAAACGGTGGCGAACCGCGCCGGCAGCAGCGGGAACATTCCAGCCGCCGCCTCGATAACGTGGTGATGGGCCCGTGCGGCCTCCTCGAGCCACGCGATGTCCTCCAGGTTCGCGCGCAGCGCTTCCTCGCCGAACTCGGCAAGATCGACGTGGCTGACCAGCGCGGCCAGCCCGGCGGCGGTGGCGTAGCGCACCGGCGCGCCGCCCGCGCCGCTCAGCCATGAAAGGTCCTCGCCTTCACCGTGATCGGCGAAGGCGTACACCCACACGCAGCGGCCGCTCATTGCCCGTCTCCCGCTTCCAGCTCGCTGACGCGGGCGCGCAGCCGCCTGTTCTCCTCCTGCAGGTCCTGCCCGTCCGCGCGCCGCGCGGCGTCGGCGCTGAGCCACGGATCGTTCACCCACCAGTCGATTCCGACCTCTTTCGCGGTCTGCAGGGAGGCGATGACCAGCCGGAGCTTGATGGTGAGCAGCTCGATGTCGAGCAGGTTCACCCGGATGTCGCCCGCGATGACGAGGCCCTTGTCCAGTATTCGTTCCAGAATGTCGCCGAGGCTGGCGGGCTCGCGCCCGCCGCCCCCGGTCCCGTAGGCCTGCGCGGCCCCCGCGCTGGCCGAAACGATGTCACCTTGGGTCATGAGCGGTCCCTGTAGCTTTCCTCCCGGCCGCGCGCGTACCGGCGCACCCGGCGGCATGAGATCAGTTCACCGTCCAGCCCGAGCTCGGTCTCGTAGGCCGACAGCAAGTCGGTCGTCGACGGAATCCGCCGGTCCTCGAGCATCTCGACGGTGACCAGCCAGCCCTCGTCAAGCGGCTCCACGCCGCTCACGCCTTCCGGCTCCTTGCCGGTGAGCCCGGCGATCTCCGTGAGCGCGCGGCGTCCCGCCTCGGCCGCGGTGAGCTCATGGCCGCCCGCCGTCCGCGGGCGGGCGGGCTGTCGTCGTTCGGCCATCCCGGTCAGCTCCCGTCATCCTCCGCCGTTGCCTTGCCGGTGATCAGGGCGCTCATGACCTGGTCCTCCACCTGGGACAGCTCCTCGTCCGAGATCTCGCCGGCCTGCCGCCGGCTTTCGGCCTCCTCGAGGTCTCGCCTGACCCGGGCCGGGTCACGCAGCTGCCGTTCGGCCTCATCGCCTATGAGCTGCGCGAGCCGGATCACGCCCTGCAGCGGCAGCAGGGGGAGCTTGAACGGGAGCGTCAGCGGGTTCACGTCAGCTCCCGGCGGCCGGACCGTCCGCGGCGGCGGGGGGGCCCACGAAGTCGTACGCCGCGAGCGGGCCGATCAGCCGCAGCTCGACCCTGCCCTCCCAGTCACGGGCGAGCCGCCGCACGGCCTTCTCCAGGTCGTCCGCGGCGTCGTTCGCCACGAGGAAAGCGGCATACACCGCATCGAACTCGTGGCTCGGCGCGCGGACGACGCTGGCCGTCACGTGCCCTGCCACGGCGTCGCCGACAGCCCGGGTGTCCTGTTCCCGTCTGGCGGTCACCGCGGTGCTGATGAGCTCCCCGAGCTGCATCCGCAGCTCGCGGGTGGCGTCGCGGTCCGCGCCTTTGATCTCGTCGCGCAACCGCGCCGCCCGCTCGTCTTCCTTGAGCACCTCGCGCAGGATCGCGTCCTGGACGTAGCGGCCCCTGACCACGTATTCGGCATGGCCCTCCAGCTGCGCAAGGGCCTCGGTGAAGTCGTCGTGATGCGCCGCGAGCAGTTCCTGGGTCACCCCGTCGTCCCCGGCCACCACGGCGCCGAAGCGCATCGGCAGCACAGGCACCTCGTCGGCGACGGAGTCGAGCAGCTCTTGGTGCGCGACCAGGTCCTCGGGCCGTCCCAGCGGCTGGCTCGGGTCCACGTCGCTGACCAGCGCCGCCAGGTCCCCTTCGCGGATGACCCTGACTTCGGCGGGCGGGTCCCCGATGCCGGCGGCGCCGGGCTCGAGCTCGATGTCGCCGGGCAGGATCCCGTAGACGTAAACCGCCGTCCGCGCCGCACGGCCCTTGCTGTCTTGCGTCTGAGCAGCCATGTCAGCTCTCCCTCCTGGAACGCCGCGGCGCGCGTTCCCTGTCGTCCCCGTCGTCTGCGCCGGCGAAGTCGCGCAGCTTGTCCCCGGCCGCCTCGAGGGCGCCCTTGGTCTTCTGCTTCGCGCCGTCCTCCTGCAGGCTTCCGGCGAGCCCGGGCAGGCCCTGCTTCTCCTGCGAGATGTCGAGCCTGTTGACGGCCTCGGCGAATCGCAGGTAAGTGTCCACGCTCGCCACCACGATGCGCGCGTCGATGGTCAGCACCTCGATGCCGACCAGCGAGACGCGCACATACGCGTCGATGACCAGCCCTTTGTCCAGGATCGTGTCGATGACGTCGGCGAGCCCTGACGGCTGCGGACGAGTCGAGCTGCCGGCCCCCGGCTGCATTGCTGTGGTCATTTCCTCGCTCCTCGTGTGATGCCGTCCGGGCCGGCCGGCTCATGCCGCGCCCCGCCGCCGGCCATTGGCCGGCCGGCGGAGCCGGCGCGACGCCGGGCAGACGGCTGCTTGTGATCGTCGCTGGCTTCGCCCGCGCCCTCATCCGCGGGCTCGTCCGGCTCGTAGTCCTCAACGTCCTCGCCGCGCTCGCGTCCCTCTTCCCGCATCGCGGTCTCGTGGTCCTTCACCACCTCGCCGTCCTCGATCACCCCGCGCCAGCCCTCGATTTCGTCGGGGTTGAGCATGGCGTGCGCCATGACATGGCGGCCGAAGTGCTTCAGTTCGAGCCGGGCGCGACGGCCCTGTGCGCGCCACAGGTTCGCGGTGTGCTCGAACATGCCTTGCGGGTGGTACTCCATGACGAGCACGATCCTGGTCAGGTTCGCGGTGAGCTCATGGAACGAGACGGCGCCGTCGACGTGCCCCTTCTGGCCCTTGGAGCGCCAGATGATCCTCTCGTCGGGATGCTGCTGGAGGATCGTGGCGTCCCACTCCCGGTGCGACCAGAAGATCTGGGCCTTCCAGCGCAGCTTCTCGTCCTCGGTCTGGTCGACGTTCCCGACCTTCTTCGTGAAGGTCGGGAAGTCCCTGAACTGGGTCCACTGGTTGTAAGCGACCCGGACAGGGACACCCACGTCGATCGACTCGACGATGTTGGTGACCTTGAGCTTTTGCCGGCCGGCGCCCTTCTTGCCCTTGCCGCCGACGATGCCGGCCACCTTTTCCCTGGCGCCAGCCAAACCAGCGCTCAGCACCGACCGCACTGGGCCCTTGCCCTCGGCCGCGCTCTGCGCCCCGGTGACCGCGGCGATCAGGCCTGGTCCTCCGTTACCTTCCGCATAGCGGGCCAGGCGGCCGGTCGCGCCCGCCACCTTCTGCCGAAGGGCTGACGTGGCCCGGTCGGTGACCGCGTCGACAAGACCGCCCGCCTCGTTCCTGAGCCGCGCGAGCGGCCCGCTTGCCCTGGTCTCCTCAGCCATGCCGCTCACCTCCGCACCCGGCTGACCGGCGAGGTGCGCCGCGCCGGGCGCCGCCTCGGCACCCCGGCTTGGCCCTGCTCGCCGGTGCGGTCGTCCCGGTCGCCGGTGCGGTCGTCCCGGTCGCCGTCGTCGTGATCGTCGTCCGGCTCGTCGTAGTCATCAGCCGGCTCCCCCTCCTCGTAATCGTCCGGCTCACCGTGCTCGAGGTCGCCGTCGTCGAGGTCGCCGTCGTCGTACTCGTCCTCTTCCTCGTCACGTACGTCCCGCACGTCCCGTTCGTCTTCGGATTCCGCGTCCGTGCCGCGTCCGCCGAGGCGCCGGCCCCTGGCGGCCCCTGACGCCGCCCGCCCCGCCGATGACGCCGCCCGCCCAGCGGAGGACGTCGCGCGCCCCGTGGTCTTCTTGGCGCCCTCGGCGCCGGCGGCCACGGTGCCGGCCGGATTGCGCAGCTGCTCGGCCCTGTCATGCAGCGAACCGGCCAGCGAGTCGACCCGGCTGGTGACCGCGGCGCTGACCGCGGCCTTTCCGGCCGGCAGCAGGTCACCGCGCACGGTGTCGGTGATCTCGCCGAGCTGCGGCGCGATCTTGCCGATCGCCTCGGTGGAACCGAGCATCCTCATGCCCCGTTGCAGTGCCATCCCGCCGATGCCCTTCCCGCCGACGGCCGTTGCGGCGGCTAGGAGGGCAGCCGTGCGCAGCTTCCGGCGCCTGCCTAGCACGTAGCCGACGCCCAGTGCCGCCGCAGCTCGTGCGCTGCCATTCATTTCGGCCTCCTCAGCCGAGCTGACCTGCCATGATCGGCGTCAATCCGCCCCCCCGGGGCAACGGCTGTCAACTCGGCAGTTTTCGTGAGTTCGAGTGCTTGAGTGCCGCCGATGCCTCAGCCGGCTACCCATCGTGATGGCGCGAAAACGAAAAGCGTCAGAATAGATGTGTGCTGGCTGTGCTGGGCCGGTGCTCAGCGCCGCAGGTCCGGGCTAGGCTCAGTGCTTTCGTGCGCGCGGGAGCACCTGGGTCGAGTAGAACTCGAACGCCCCCTCAAGCCGGCCGCCGACCTACCCCGGGTACACCTCGTCGAAGCCGGCCCCCTCGTAGGCCCCTGATCGCGTCGCGGTACGGCTCCGGTTCCGGCCCGCGCGGCGCGGTGATCATGTCGTCCGTGACGAGCTGGGCGAAGCGCCGCGTTCTCGGGCGGCTGGCGCAGTGGGCCGGCCTTGTCAGTTGCCGGCGGGAGCCGGGGCCGAGGTCCGGCAAACGGCGCATAGTCGAGTCCTTGCGCGGCGCGCGACAAACCTGCGACGCCTGGATGGTCAGCTAGAGTTGCCGTGTGCTGGCGCTCTGTTCGGGGTGGTATCGGATTGCGCCCGCGATTCGCCTTGGTGGTCGCTGGGCGCCGCTGCCGCAGATGCCTGTGGTTGACGGAATCGAGGCGACCCGCCGGCTTGCCGGCCCGACGGTGGACGGGCCGGCGGTGCCCAAGGTGCTCATCGTCACCACGTTCAACCTGGACGAGTACGTGTACCAGGCGCTGCGCGCCGGCGCGAGCGGCTTCCTGCTCAAGTAAGCGCCGCCCGCCGAGCTGGTCGGCGCCATCCGCACGGTCGCCGCGGGGGAATCACTGCCCGCACCCGCAGTCACCAGCCGGCTTATCGGCCGCTACGCCGGGCGCATCCGCCCACAGCGGACGCACCTACACCC
>DAHVAN010000399.1 GCA_027314595.1 Actinomycetota bacterium
GCCGTCCACGCCCGGCGGGCTGGTGTCACCGGTCGCGGCCGTGACGCTGATCGTGCCCTGGCTGGCGCCGTAGCAGTCCGCGGAGATGTCCGAGGTCGCTGTCGTGGTGCACGACGCGCCGCCAGAACCGCCAGAACCGCCAGAACCGCCGCCGCTCCCGGGCGTCGTGTAGACGGCGACGTAGCTGACGCTCATCCCGGCGCCCGAACTGGTGGAACCCGTCGGCGTGGAGCACCCGCACACGCCGTTCGGGTAGCCGCCGCCGACGGCGACGTCCAGGATCAGGAAAAACCCGTGGTCGACGGCCGCTTGCCAGGTAGACGTGCCGACCTGGCTCTCGGTCACGGTGTAATACGGGCTGCCGTCGAGGTACCAGGTGATCGACTCGTCGCTGGTGTTCGTCCGGTTGACGATGACCGAGTAGGTGTTGTACCCGCTCTGGCAGCCGGTGCAGGAGACCAGCCCGCTGCCCAGCCCGTCCGTCTCGTTGCACGGCCCGCGCGGGTCGATGCCGCAATGCAGGGTGCCGGACACCTCCGACAGCGCGTTGACGTCCTCCATGATGTCGATCTCACCGGTCGACGGCCAGTTCGAGCAGTCCATCGTGCCCGAGGTTCCGGCTCCGCTGGCGCGGAAGCCGGCGCCGAGCATCCAGAACGCAGGCCAGTACCCGAGCCCGCTGGCCGGGCCGGGCTGCTTGATCGAGGCGCTGACCTCCATCTCGCCGCCCGCGGGGGCCTCGAAGTTGTCGGCCACCGTCTCGATCCGGCCCGACGTCCAGGACCCGCCGTTGTCCACGGGGGTGATGTTCAGGTGGCCGTTCCCGTCCTGCGAGACGTTGGCGGTCGAGGCTGTGTTGGTCTCGACCTCACCGGTACCCCAGTTGGCCGAACAGCCCGTGCCCGAGTACTGGGTGCCCTGGTCGTAGGTCCAGTTCTGGTCCGCCCCGGATCCCGCGGACCCGGAGAAGCCGTCGCTGAACGCGGTGGTCCACCCCGAAGGCGGAGGTGGCACCGTGCCCGCAGACGCGGCCGGCACGACCGCGACAGCGATAGCCAGGCACGCCGCCGCCGGGGCGAGTGCCGTGATCACCGCGACGGCGGCCACCCTCCCGCGTCTGCTCGCCGAACACTTCCGTTTCCCCGTACCCGTCAGCCAGCTGGGATGTTTGCGCATGACGATGTTCTCCTTTCGGGGGCTGACCGCCCGGTCCTCCGCTCGCTAAGGGACCCCCCTGGGCAGGCCGGCATCCGCAGCTGGCGCGGATGACGGCGCTGGTCGGCAGCAGGTGCGCGGCGGCCGGCAGCGCGGGTTCGGTGATCCGGGCCAGCAGCCGCTGGCCGGCTCGCATGCCGAGCTCGCGGACGGGCTGGCTCACCGTCGTAAGGGACGGGTCGACGAGGCGGCTGGGGTAGATGTCGTCGAACCCGGTCACCGCCACATCCCGCGGAACGCCGATGCCCGCGCGCTGGAATGCACGGAGCACGCCGATGGCCATCTGGTCGTTCGCGCACACGACTGCCTCGGGCAGTGACCTGCGGTCAATCAGGACCCGGGCGGCCGCCGCGCCGCTGCCCTCGGAAAAGTCCCCGTGTATGACCTGCTCGATGACACCGTCGCGGGTGGCTAGCACCGCCGCCTCGAAGGCGAGCTGCCGCTCCCGCGCGTCCGGCGCGTCCTTCGGGCCGGTCACGAAGCACAGCCTCCGGTACCGATGCCGCCGCAGGAGATGCGCGACAACCGATGTCATGCCCGTCAGGTTGTCCACGCAGAACACGTCGAGGCCGGTCTCGTCCCGCCGGCCGGCGATGATCACGACGGGCATCCGCCTCGCCAGCTCGCGCAGCTCGCCGGCGGCCATGACCTCCTCCGCGACCAGCAGGCCGTCGACCTTCCCCGACAATGAGCGCACGCGCCGCTCGAGCTCCTGGCCGCGGCTGCCGAAGGTGAGCAGCAGCGAGTACCCGGTGCCGCGCAGCACCGCCTCCGCGGCGTGCACGATCTGGTCGACGAACAGCACGCTGCTGTGCTCGATGTCGATCTCGGCGCCGCCTCGTTCCAGGCCCACGAGGCCGATGATGTTCTTGCGGCGGCTGCTCAGGCCCTGGGCGTAGGCGTCGGGCACGAAGCCGAGCGCCTCGATGACGGCGAGCACGCGATCGCGCGTGTCCTGGCTCACCAGGCTGGACCCGCGGATGACCCGCGAGACCGTGGCGGTGGAAACCCCTGCCACGCGAGCGACATCGTAAACAGTCGTCACCACAAAGTCCCGTGTCTTTGTAACCGCTTACATTCCCGCTCAATGGCTGATGGTAAATACCTGATGTAACCGGTGTCAACATTGGCGGCGTGCCGGGTTACGGGCGCGCGCCGTCAGCAGCCGCGTTCGCGGGCTGCCCGTTTATGTGTTCTATGCGCGAGTAAACCCGGCGGTCCTGGGTAGCCGTGCCCCATGACTCTTCCCGCCATCATCGCGTGGCTCATCACCGGCCTGGTCATCGGCGCGGTCGCGCATCTGCTCGTACCCGGCCGGCAGCGGATCGGGGTCCTGCTCACGGTCCTCATCGGGATGGTCGGCGCGCTGCTCGGCGGCATCATCACCGCCGCCCTGGTCGGCCCCGGCCACCTGATCATCTCCTTCATCGTCGCGCTCGTCGTCGCGGCGGTGCTGATCAGCGCCGTCTCCCACCCGCGCTCGCGCCGGTACCTGTACTCCAGCCACCGCCGCCGCAGGCTGCTCAGATAACAAAACCCAGCACCATCCCGAACGGGTCCGTGGCGACTGTCAGCGCCGCACCTGCTGCCACCGGTGCCGGCCCGGCGCCGCGTCGCGAGCCTTTCCCGGCCGCCAGGCGGACGCCCGCGTGCCAGCCCCTCAAGAGCGCATCCGCCCGGGCGCGGCCCGGCGGGTTCTGGGCCAGATGCGCAGCTACCCCAGTCCCATTGGGCCAGACGCGCATGACCGGTAGCCCAGGGAGGGAACCGCGAGACAGGAGGGACATCATGGACAAGAAGGTCCGCGACATCATGACCCCCAACCCGGTTGGCGTGCATGACGAGCAGGCGATCGGCGACGCGGCGCGGACGATGCGCGACACGGGCGTCGGAGCGATCCTGGTCGTCAGGGACGACTGGCTCGGCGGCGTGGTGACCGACCGGGACCTCGTTATCCGCGGGCTGGCCGGGGGCGCGAGTCCCGAGCAGCCCGTGGGCCCGCTGTGCAGCGACAAGCTCGTGGGCGTGGAAGCGGGTGCCGACGGCTGACGGTTTTGTCTGCTGGTCACGGGTAGGGGACTGAGGTGTCCAAGGAAGCGCAGTCAGACCTCATCGGGTTGCAGAACGCGCTGCTGAACATCGACGGCGTTGAGCAGTTCCTGCACGAGCTCGCGGTGCTCTGCACCCGGGTCGCGACCGGCGGGCTGTCCTGCGGCATGACATTGCGGCAGCGAGGCCGCCCGCCGGTCACCGGTTGCACCGACCTGAACGACCAGCTGAGATCGTCGATGGCCTCCCGCTCGGTCATCGACCAGGCCGCCGGCGTCATCATGGCCACGGAGCGCTGCGCGCAGGACAAGGCGTTCGCCCTGTTGCGGACCGTGTCCCAGAACACGAACGTCAAGCTCCGCGACCTCGCGGTCACCATCGTGACCAGCGTCAGCGGCGAGCCGCCCCGGCCGGCGTCTTTCGAGGACGGCTGAGGCCATGGCGAGCGCGAGATGCACGGCCTGAACCCCGGCGGCGAGCACCTGCTCTCGGCGGAATACTCGCTGGCCAGGCTCGCGTTCCGGCGCGCGGACCTGCCGGCCGTCCGCCGCTTCGCGACCGCGTTCGCGACTCGGGCCGGGATGGGAGGCATCCGGCTCGCGGACTTCGTGCTCGCGGTTAACGAGGCCGCCGCCTGCGCTGTCAGCCACGGTCCGTGTACCGCGAGGCTGCGCCTGTGGACGATGGGAGCGCGGGTGTTCTGCGAGATCCGCGGTGACGGCATGCTGCTCGAGCACGGGCCGCGCCTGGCCGGGCAAGCCGGCGCGGAAGCGCTGCGCCGCCATCTCCTGCGGCGGATCTGCGACCACGCTCGCGTCGAAGCCGAACCGTACGGCGTGACGGTGCGCTTCTCGATCACCGTTGCCTGACCAGGCCGCCGCCCTCCCGACGTTTCCGCCGCGGCACGTGGGTAGGGGGTGGGTCCGTTACCCCCGGGAGGTGAAGGTGAGCGAGACCGTCGGCTCAGCGGATGCGTTCGCCGATCAGGTGCTGGTGTACGCGAGGCAGTTGCATTCCCAGGCGTTGCGGCTGACCGGGAACCTGGCGGACGCCGAGGAGCTCGTGCAGGAGACCTACGCGAAGGCGTACGCGGGCTTCGGCGCGTTCAGGCCGGGCAGCAACCTGCGTGCCTGGCTGTACCGGATCGAGACGAACGCGTTCCTCAGCGGATACCGCGCACGGCACCGCCGTCCCGAGATCCTGGTGGACTCGCTCGAGCACGTGGCCCGCGACGGCACGGTCGTCAGCTCGGCCGAGGACGTCGCGTTCGGCGCCATGGCGGACCAGGGCCTGGTCGAGGCGCTCAGGGGACTGTCGGGCCATCTCGCGGCGACCGTCTACCTCGCGGATGCCCACGGGTACACGTACGCGGAAATCGCCGAGATCACCGCGGTGCCGCTCGGCACGGTGATGTCCCGGCTGCACCGTGCCCGCAGGCGCCTGCGCGTCCTGCTGGCTGCCGAGGCCCCGCCCGCCGCCGCCCGCCCGGTGCCTGACGCGGCGTAGCGGGCCGACGGAAAGACACGGCCTTGGCAGTCCGCGAGAGGACACGCCCGCCGGGGAAACGTGCCGCGCTGCTGGACGCCCGGCCGCCACCTCGGTCCGCGTCCGGTGTGAGGAAATCATCAGGCTCTCCGAACGGCAGGAGCGGCACGCCTGACCGCCGCGGATGAGGACAGAACTGGAGGATGACATGCGACTGGGTTCCATCGTCTTGGTGATCTGGCTGGTCATCGGCGCGATCGCGGCCGGCCAGCGTGGCTACTACACCAGGCTGCCGAGCTGCGCGGGTGCCGGCACCGTCATCGCGGCGATCCTGGCCGGGCCGCTCAACTACGCCGGGGTCAACCCCAGGGTGTCCTGCCATTGAGCCGCCACGGAGCTCTCCCGGCCCCGCCAGAGCGGCCTATGCTACGGCTAGGCAGCAGGTGAGGCCGTCATCTCGGCTCACAGGCCGCCACAGGACGGAGGCGGCAGTGCCGGTCGAGGACCTTGGCCACGAGGCAGCTGACCTGGTCAGCCTTGCCAACGGCGAGGCGAAGTCCCTGAACAAGCTGGCCGAACTTGCGGTCAGGCAGGTCCCGGGCTGCGCGGCCGCGCACGCGGCCATCTGGCGGGACGGCGAGCTGGCCGGCGTGGCCGCGACCCATCCGGACGCGGCGGCGCTGGCCGACCTCGCGATCGCGACAGGGAACGGGCCGCTGATCGCCGCCCTGCATGACGGCAGGAGCGTGAGCTGCCCGGACACGCTGCAGGAGACCAGGTGGCCGGCCTGGGCGCAGGACGCGCTGCGCCGGGGCGTGCGCTGTTCCGCGGACATAGTCCGCCAGTTCCCGTCGATGACGCTGGTCCTCACGCTGCTCGGGGTCCGGCCGGGGGTCCTGGTCGCCGATTCCGCGCCCATGGCGGAGATGCTCGCGCGCTTCGGCGGCACGGTGTTCGCCAATACCCTCGCCTACGGCCAGGCCCAGCGCACCGCGACGCAGCTGAAGGATTCCGTGGCCGCTCGCGCCGTCACGGACCAGGCCAAGGGCATCCTCATGCACGCGCTCGGCTGCGATGCCGAGGAGGCTCTGCGGCACCTGCGCCGGGAATCGCAGCGGCGGCACATCAAGGTCACCGAGGTCGCGGCGCAGATCGTCGCGTCCTCTGGAGCCGGCGGCCGCGGTGCCCGTCAGCGCTAGCCCGCGGCCTTGATGGCCGGCCCCGGCCCGGTAAACGCGATCGCGGCGTCGCCGTGCTTGTTTTCCCAGCTCTCGCGACTAGCGTGAGCAGTGGGGATATCGGGGCGGCGCTTGCGGTGGTTTGGTGCCATATTGTGCTAGCGCTGGATTGTTAATGCCGTCGGCGCGGGCGTCGGGCCGGCGCCGGCGCTCGAAGCGACGTGCATGGAGTTACGGGAATATGCCGGACAGACGGCCGAGCGAGCCGCTCGCGGACGTGGCGGAGCGGCGTGACGCGCTCCACCACGCGGCCAGCATCCCCGGGGCGGATACCCGGGCCCTGCTGGAGGCTGCCCTGACCGAGCTCGACGGCGCCATCGAGGCGCTCGTGGGCGCGCTGGCGGGCGGCACGGCGGACATCTCCGCGGCGGAGGGCCCTCCCGAGGCCGTGCGCACGGAGCGGCGGCTGCTGCATGCCGCCTTCCAGCAGACGCCCGTCGCGCTCTTCCTGCTCGAGCAGGACGGCACGATCAGGCGGGCTAACAACACGGCAGCGGTGCTGCTCGGAGCGCCCGCGGGCTACGCGACCGGCAAGCCGCTGACGGCATTCGTCGACATGCCGTCCAGGGCGGCCGTCCAGACGCAGCTCGCCGCCGTGGCGCGGACAGGGAAGGCACGGCAGGCCGGCTGCAGGCTGCTCACGCCGGGCGGGACCCTCGACGTCACGCTGACCGCCGCGGCGATCGAACTGCCTGGCGACCCGCCGCTGCTCGTGGTCACGACCGCGCCTGGCGCGGATTCTCAGGCCGGCCTCGGCACGAGCAGGCCCGAGGGGACGGACGCGGAGGCACGGGCCGGCCATGCCATCGCGGCCATGACACGGCGGATGGACATGGTCACCTCGGTGACCCGGCTGCTGCTCGACAACAGCACGTTCAGCGAGGCCGTCACCGTGCAGCGATGTGCGCGGCTGCTGGCCGGCGACCTCGCGGACTGGGTCGTGGTGGACATCGAGCGGGGCGGGCGGCTGCGACGGCAAGTCGCGGCCGGCCCGCGGGACCGGCAGGCGGAGGACCTCGCCCGCGCCGTGCGCAACGTCGATCCGCAGCCCGAGTCGCTGCCCTGGCAGGTGCACACGACGCGCAAGTCCGTGCTGCTGGCGCATGCCGACGAGCCGGCCGCGCTCGGCGCGGGACCCGGCGGCACTCCGCTGCTGATGAAGCTGGGCGCGTCGTCGCTGATCTGCGTCCCGATCTCGGACGGAACGGCCAGTTACGGGGCGCTGACGCTGGCCCGGCTTCCCGGCATGGGCCAGTTCGGGATCGCCGACCTCAGCCTCGCCGAACAGCTGGGGGAGCACCTGGCCATCGCGATCAGGGTGGACCGGATGTTCCGCCGCCGCTCCGAGGTGGCTGAAGCGCTGCAGGCCAGCCTGCTGCCCGCACGGCTGCCCGGCGTGCCTGGCCTGGAGTTCGCCCCGGCCTACGTTGGCGCCAGCCAGTCCCAAGAGATCAGCGGTGACTTCTACGACGTGTTCAGGCGCGGGGACGGCTGGGCCATCGCGATCGGGGACGTCTGCGGCAAGGGCCAGGACGCGGCCGCGATGACCGCCGCGGCGCGGCACTCCATCCGCGCCCTGGCGAACGTGCACTCCTCGCCCGCCGACGTGCTCGCCGCCGCCAACGAGGTCCTGCTCGCCGGGGACTACGACGAGCGCTTCGTCACCGCCAAGCTCGCCTTCGTCCGGCAGCAGGGACGCGGGCTGACCGTGCGCCTCGGCAGCGCGGGCCACCCCGGTCCCGCCGTGGTGCGGGCCGACGGCCGGGTCGAGCTGCTCGAAGGTGACGGGCTGCCGCTGGGCCTGTTCGACGACGCCCGCCCGAGCCGCGCGGAACTGGAGCTTGACGAGGGCGATCTGCTTTTCTTCTACACCGACGGCGTGACCGAAGCCCGGAGCGCCGAGCTGGAGTTTTTCGAGGACCGGCTGGTCGACGAGCTCGCTGCCGTAGCCGGGCGCTCGGCGGCCGAAGCGGTGCGAGCCGTGCAGGAGCTTGTCACCACGTTCTCGCGGGGCGAACTCAGGGACGACGTCACGATCCTCGCCGTGAAGGTCGGCCCGGCGGGCTGACCGCCCGCCGCCCGCGACGGTCAGGGCTGGCAGGAGGGCTCGCGGAAAGCCCTGCGCAGGTCAGCGTCAGGAGGTCAGGGCCACGTCAAGCAGCCTGCTCCGCAGGTGCCCGAGTGCGCGTGCCAGCAGCCGGGAGACGTGCATCTGCGAGATGCCCAGCCGCGTTCCGATCTCAGCCTGCGTGAGGTTGCCGTAGAAGCGCATGACGAGAATCCGCTGCTCGCGCTCGGGAAGCTCGTCCCAGTGCGTGGCGACGGCTTCCATGTCGATGGTGTGCTCCACGCCGGCGTCCTCGTCACCGAGCACGTCCCCGAGCTGCGCCGGGTCGTCGCGCTCCGACAGCGGCGCGTCCAGCGAGTAGGCGCTGAAGACCAGATCCGCCTGCCGGGCTTCGAGCAGGTCTTCGGCGCTTACGCCGAGCTGCTCGCCGAGCTCGTCCTCGGTCGGCGACCGGCCGAGCTGGTGGGTGAGTTCCTCGGTCGCCTTGCGCATCTCCAGCAGCAGTTCCTGCGCCGACCGGCGGACGTGGACCTGCCATCGCTTGTCGCGGAAGTGCCGCTTGATCTCGCCGCTGACGCATGGCGCGGCATAGGCGGTCAGGCTGTTCCCGACGGCCGGATCGTAGTTGTTGATCGCCTTGAGCAGGCCGAGGTAGCCGACCTGCATCAAGTCCTCGGCCGGCTCGGGGCTGCCGCGGTACTGCCTGACGCAGGAGCGGACCAGCTTCTCGTGCCGCGTCACGAGAAGCTCGCAGACGGCGGCACGTTCCTGGCTGTCGCGCGGCAGCGCGCGGAAGCGGCGCAGCAGTTCGTCGTCGGGCAGCGGCTTGAGCTCTTCGCGGAAGCCCGGACCGTAACTCGTTTCCTTCGTCATGGTCGCCTCCGGGGGCATGGAATGACGGACGAAGGCTGTTGTGCCCGCACCGGGGCGTCTAAACGTGACCTTGTGTGATGTGCGTCACCATGCTCGGGGCCGGCCTCCCCGGCCGAGACAAAGGAGCCGCGCCCCGGCGAGGGACCGCCGGGGCGCGGCCTGCCGATGCGGGCGACCGCCGCGGCCTTGCTTACTCCGTCCGGGCTTACTCCGTCCGGCCGCGGCCGGTCACCGCGTCGCGCAGCCTGTCCGCGGCTCCCGCCACCGGACCCGCGGTCTTGACCGCCGCTTGGTTCGGCGGGGTGTGCGGGTGCGGGCGCGTCGGTGCCAGCTTCTTCGCCTGGGTGATCTTGTCGCCGAGCTGCTCGGCCCGGCCGGCGGTGATCGAGGCCCGCAGCAGCGGCCAGGCGTGCGCCTCCTCGAAGGCGATGTGCGCGCGGGCGGCGGAGGTGAACGCGGCGAGCAGTTCCTCGAACCTGCCGTCGCTGGAGTCCAGCTTGCCGAGCTCGTGCAGCACCTGCTCGCCCTCTTGCTCCTGGTCGAGCGCCGCGTCGGCGACCCGGTCCCCCTCGGGCCCCAGGTCACGGATGGCGGGCCAGAAGTGCTGCTGCTCCGCGGTCTCGTGCCTGGATTCGGAGATGATCACTTCCTCCGCGAGCCGCTGGCGCGCCGCCAGCTGGTCCGCGGTGGCCCCGCCCGTGGCCTTCGGGCCGTCTTCGAGCCGGGCGAGCATCGCCTTCACCTCGTCGTGGTCCTGCTTGAGGACCTGGAAAACGTCGGGCATCGCTCCTCCCTCGGTCTGACGTCGAACTTCGACCGCGGCTACCCCTGCGACCTGAAGCCAAACAGGACGGCCTGGCACGATCATCACCGGCGGATTGGACACGGGCCGAATACCCGCGCCACGGCTGGGAAGCGGACCTGCCAGCGGTTGTCCTGGGCACGTTGAGCCAGTCATGATCCCGCCCGGGATGCCGGCGGATAACGGAATCACCAGACCTGTGAGGCAGCGGCATGAGTGATCTCAGCACCGGATGGCGTGCGGCAGGCTCGTGCCTGTCCGCCGACCCTGACCTGTTCTTCCCCATCGCGACTGGCCCCGCCGCGATGAAGCAGATCACCATGGCGCGGCAGGTCTGCGCCGGCTGCCGGGTACAGCAGGAGTGCCTGGACTGGGCGATGCGGATGCCGGAGGCCCATGGCATCTGGGGCGGCACCACCCCGGAAGAGCGCATTCGCGCCAGGCGCGCGCGCACCGCCCAGCTTCGGCGCACGGCGCGCCCGTCCCTGGCGCAGGGCTCGCCCCGGGCGCCCCTGGCGTCCCGGACGCACGGCTGGCCGGGCGCGCCCAGCATCCGCGCCTCCTGAGCGTCCGCGTCTCCTGGGCGTCCGCGCCTCCTGAGCGTCCGCGTCTCCTGGGCGTCCGCGTCGCGCCTCCTGAGTCCCCGGCGGCCTTGCCGCGCCGCGGGCGGCCCTGCCCGCGGCACTCCCCGCCGCGCGCCCGGCGCGCGGCGGGGGTGTCTTATTCGCGACACGCCCGGCCAGGTGCTCGATCCTGGCTGTGCCGATGACCATGACCTTTCCCGCGGTCGTTCCTTCCCCCTCCCGGGCGGCCGTGCCCGCGCGGCTGCCGGCCTGGGCGTCCGGCGCACACCCGGGTCCCGCGGTCAGACGGTGCTGTCGCCCGGCTTCCCGCCCGGGTCTTGCCGGGCCGGCCGCCTGGCACCTGCCCGCCCGCGGTCCCGGTCCGCCGCCCGCAGGCCGCCGCGGCCGCCGGCATGGCCTGTCCGCGGTGATAGTGGATCGGTTGTCACCCTATAGGATGACAACCGATCCATTATCTTTGCCGGGCGGCGCGAGCCGCCCGGCAGGCGCCAGGTCCTCGTGGCTGCGGGGGCGCACGGGCAAGGCGGTGCGACGCGGGGCTGCCCGGGCTGGCCGCCGGCCCTGGCCGCCCGTGCGCAGCGCCCGGGCCAGGCGCGGACGTGCCCGTTCCGCGCCCTCTGCGACAGGGGTCTTCGCCTTGCGGCGGGCCGGTCCCGTCACGCGGGCCTTCCGCGGTCCCGTCCCGTCACGCGGGCGCGGGCGCGAAGCGAAATGTCCGGTTAGCGCGATGCGGGCACGCCCGAGATGGCCGGACGCAGGTCGACGCACCCCGGGGGTGACGCGGTGTTTCACCGTAACGGCCTTGCCGCGACAGCGCAGCCCAGTCCTGGCATGGCGGGCTTATCTGCCGGCCGCCGCCCGCGCGGGCGGTCCGTTGCCGTCCGGGCGGCACCCCCCGCTGCATGCCAGCGCGGCACGGCACCGCGTTTCACGCCAGGCCGGCGGGCCAGGCCGCCGGGCCCGGCCGTGCCGGGCGCCCGTCCGCGCACTAGCCTGGTCCCGTGCTGCCGCCGTCTACGCCGGACCTGCTCGCGCTGGAACTGCTCGACTCCATCGCCGAGCTGGGCAGCCTGGGCCGGGCAGCCGCCAGGCACCAGATGTCGCAGCCCGCGGTGAGCATGCGGATGAGCCAGCTGGAGCGCAGGCTCGGCGTCAGCCTGCTGCTGCGCACCCCGTCCGGCACCCGGCTCACCCCCGCGGGGGAGCGCGTGGCGACCTTGAGCAGGCGGGTGCTGGCCGAAGCCCAGGCGATGATGAGAGGCATCGAGGCGCTGGTGGCGGCCGAGAGCTCGCACCTGCGGGTCGCCGCCTCGCTGACGGTGGCCGAGCACCTGCTGCCCGGCTGGCTCGCCGCGTTGCACCAGGAGTCCCCCGACGTGGTGCTGTCGGTGGAGGTGACCAACTCGGCCAGGGTGCTGGACCGGGTCCGCGACGGGCTGGCGGACGTCGGCTTCGTGGAGGGGCACGAGCGCGCGCTGCCCGGCCTGCGTACGGTGCCCCTGCGCGGCGACCGGCTGGTGGTCGTGGTCGATCCGGCGCATCCCTGGGCGCGCCGCACCTCCCCGCTCACTGGCGCGGAACTGGCCGCCACCGAGCTGATCGTACGGGAAGCAGGCTCGGGCACCCGCGAAATCCTGGCGGCCGGGCTGGCGCCGTGGGGAGGCATCCGCTCCCGGCTGGAACTCGGCTCGTCGGCGGCGATCCTGGCCGCGGCACGCCGTGGCGAGGGCCCGGCGGTGCTGAGCGCGCTGGCGGTGCAGACGGACGTGGACGCCGGGCGCCTGGTCCTCGTGGCGACCGAGGGCATCGACCTGGCTAGGGTTCTGCGGGCGGTGTGGCCAGAAGACCGGCCGCTCGCCCCGCTGGTAAACCGGCTGCTCAACGCGGCGGTGTCCTAGGCCCCGATCCCGTTGGCTCATAAGCCTGCCTTATGAGTTCCTAAGCAGCTGAGGGCTACTTGGGCGCCGGTCCGCCCGATACCCTCTCGGGTATGACCGCCGTCGACCGCCAGCCGCTGCCTGTCGTCGCCCCGCCGCCGGGCGACGTCCGGTGGGTCAAAGTGCTGGATCAGTCCAAGTGCATCGGGTGTCATGCCTGCACCACGGCCTGCAAGAGCGAGAACGAGGTGCCGCTCGGCGTCACCCGGACCTACGTGAAGTCGGTGGACGTGGGGGTCTTCCCCCAGGTCCGCCGCGCGTTCCAGGTGACCCGGTGCAACCAGTGCACGGACGCGCCGTGCGTGGCCGCCTGCCCTACCCAGGCCATGTTCCGCCGGGATGACGGCATCGTCGACTTCGACAAGGAGATCTGCATCGGCTGCAAGGCGTGCATGGCCGCCTGCCCCTATGACGCGATCTTCATCAACCCCGAGGATCACTCGGCCGAGAAGTGCAACATGTGCGCGCACCGGCTGGACATCGGGCTTGAGCCGGCCTGCGTGACGGTGTGCCCGACCGAGGCGATCCTGGTGGGCAACCTCAATGACCCGGACTCGAAGGTCGCCCAGATCATCGAGCGCCAGCCGGTGCAGGTCCGCCGGCCGGAAAAGGAGACCCGGCCAGGGGTGTTCTACAAGGGCGCTCACCAGGCCACCCTGGACCCGCTCGCGGCACGGCGGCCCGATGGAGGCCTCTTCGCCTGGGCCACCCAGGGCGCGCGGGGCCCGCAACTGGTGACTTCCGGGCACCCGGACCACCCGAACTCGTCGGCGGCGGCCCTGCTGTCCTACGACGTCCCGCACCATGCTCCGTGGGGCTGGCGGGTCAGCCTGTACACCTGGACCAAGAGCATCGCCGCCGGAGCCCTCGCGGTGCCGGCCGTCCTGGCCTTCCTCGGGTTCCTGAACTGGGGCAACTCAGTCGTCCGGTGGGCCGCCCCGGTGCTCGCGCTTGCCTTCCTGGCGTTGACTGGCGTGCTGCTGATCGCCGACCTCAAGCACCCCATGCGCTTCTACCTCATCTTCACCCGCCATCACTGGCAAAGCTGGCTGGTGCGCGGCTCGTTCATCATCGGCGGCTACGGCGCGGTGGCGGCGGCCTTCTTCCTGGCCGCCGTGGCGGACTCCACCCTTGCCCGGCAGGTGCTGGCCGGGGCAGGGATCCCGCTCGCGCTGGCCAGCGCGGTGTACACCGGCTACCTGTTCGCCCAGGCCAAGGGGCGCGACCTGTGGCAGAGCCCGCAACTGCACGCCCACCTGGCCGTTCAGGCGGCGCTTGCCGGGGCCGCGGTGACGCTGCCGCTGGCGGCCTGGCTCGCCCCGGGCCGGGCGGTCACCGCCACCGAGATAACGCTGGCCGTGGCCGCCGCGATCCACATCCTGCAGGTGGTGAGCGAGGACACGCTGCCGCACGTGACCGCGCACGCCCACCTGGCCAACCGCGAGATGACGCGCGGCAGGTTCGCCCGGTTCTTCTGGCCGGGCCTGATCCTCGTCGCCATCGCGGTCGCCGCTCCGTGGATCGGAGTCGCCGCGACCCCCCTCGCCCTGCTCGGCCTGCTCGCCCACGAGCACGCCTACGTGCAGGCCGGCCAATCCGTCCCGCTCGCGTAGAGGTGGTTGCCATGCCCGCCGACGAAACCAGCCTGGATGCCCTGGCGGCTCGGGTGTCCGCCGCGAGGGCGGCGACCGAGGCCCGTGGGGAGACGTTCTACCCGGGCCCGAGCCGGGTGCACCTGGCCTCGTTCCCGCCGAAGGAGCGCTGGGACGACTGGGTCGAGCTCTCCTCCCGGGCCTGGCCGGCCCGGAAGGAGAAGCACTACCAGCTGATCCCGACCACGTGCTTCAACTGCGAGTCCGCCTGCGGGCTGCTCGCCTACGTGGACCGCGACACCGGCCAGGTCCGCAAGTTCGAGGGCAATCCCGAGCACCCCGGCTCCCGCGGGCGCAACTGCGCCAAGGGCCCGGCCACCATCAACCAGATCACCGACCCCGACCGGATCCTCTACCCGATGAAGCGCTCCGGGCCGCGGGGCAGCGGCCAGTGGGAGCGCATCACCTGGGACGAGGCGCTTGACACGCTGGCCGCCCGGATCCGCAAGGCGCTCGTCGAGCACCGCCAGAACGAGATCATGATCCACATCGGACGGCCGGGAGAGGACGGGTACACCGAGCGGGTGCTCGCCAGCTGGGGGGTGGACGGCCACAACTCGCACACCAACGTGTGCTCCTCAGGAGGCCGGACGGGCTACCAGTTCTGGATGGGCGCCGACCGGCCCAGCCCGGATCACGCCAACGCCGACGTTATCTACCTGATCAGCTCCCACCTCGAGACCGGGCACTACTTCAACCCGCACGCCCAGCGGATCACCGACGCCCGGGCCCGGGGGGCGAAGGTGATCGTCCTCGACACCCGGCTGTCCAACACCGCCACGCACGCGGACCACTGGCTGTCCCCCCACCCGGGCAGCGAAGCGGCGATCAACCTCGCCATCGCCCAGCACCTGATCGCGACGAAGCGCTACGACCGCGAATTCGTCCGCGACTGGTGGAACTGGGCCGAGTACCTGCACGCCTGCCACCCGGACCGGCCGGTCAGCTTCGAGACGTTCGAAGAGATCCTCGCCACCTTGTACACCGGCTTCACCGTCGAGTACGCGGCCGCGGAGTCGGGCGTGGACGCCAGCGTCATCGCCGAGGTCGCCGGCATCGTAGCCGGTGCGGGCACCCGGTTCTCCGCGCACGTCTGGCGGTCCGCGGCCGCCGCCAACCTCGGCGGCTGGCAGGTCGCCCGCACCCTGTTCCTCATCTCGGCACTGCTCGGCGCGGTCGCCACCGAGGGCGGGGTGTTCCCGAACGGGTTCAACAAGTTCGTGCCCAAGCCGATCCACACCCCGCCGCACCCCGGCGTGTGGCAGGACCTGTCCTGGCCGATCGAGTACCCGCTGGCACAGAACGAGATGTCCTTCCTGCTGCCGCACTTCCTCGCCGAGGGCCGTGGCAGGCTCGACACCTACTTCATCCGGGTCTACAACCCGGTGTGGACCAACCCGGACGGCCTGTCGTGGATGGAAGTCCTGACCGACGAGAGCAAGGTCGGCTGCTTCGTGTCGCTCACCCCCACCTGGAACGAGTCGGCGTATTTCGCCGACTACGTGCTGCCCATGGGCCACAGCAGCGAACGCCACGACACCCACTCCTATGAGCAGTACGACGGCCAGTGGATCGGCTTCCGCCAGCCGGTGCTGCGCGCCGCCAGCGAGCGCCGCGGGCAGGCCGTCACCGACACCCGCCAGGTGAACCCCGGCGAGGTCTGGGAGGAGAACGAGTTCTACATAGAGCTGTCGTGGCGGATCGATCCGGACGGTTCGCTCGGCATCCGCCAGCACTACGAGTCCCGGGCCGACCCGGGCCGCAAGCTCACGGTGGACGAGTACTACAGCTGGATGTTCGAGAACTCGGTGCCCGGGCTTCCCGAGCGCGCGGCGGCCGAGGGACTGACGCCCCTGGAGTTCATGCGCCGCTACGGCGCGTTCGAGATCACCAAGGGCCAGGGCGCGCTGTACCGGCAGGAGATCCCCGCGGCTGAACTGGCGGACGTCGCCGTCACCGACACCGGCCGGGTCTACACCGCCACCGCCAAGCCGGCCAGCCCGAACATCGTGCCGATGGGCGCGCCCGAGCCGGACGAGCGGGGCCGCCGCCCGGTCGGGGTGGAGGTGGACGGCACGGTGCTGCGGGGCTTCCCCACCCCGTCCGGGCGGCTGGAGTTCTGGTCCTCGACCCTGGCCGGCTGGGGCTGGCCGGAGCACGCGCTGCCCGGCTACATCAAGAGTCATGTCCACAGGGACAACCTGGAGCCAGGGCAGATGGTGCTGCTGTCCACGTTCCGGCTGCCCACCCAGATCCATACCCGGTCGGCCAACGCGAAGTGGCTGGACGAGCTCGCGCACACCAACCCGGTCTGGATCCATCCCGCCGACGCCGCCAGGCTCGGGGTCGCCAAGACAGGCGACCTGGTGCGGGTGGAGACCGAGATCGGTTACTTCGTCGCCAAGGCGTGGATCACCGAAGGCATCCGGCCCGGCGTGGTGGCATGCAGCCACCACATGGGACGCTGGCGGCTCGCGGACGCCCCGGGCGGCGTGGGCGGCATGATGGCCACGGTGGACCTGCGCAAGGGGGAGGAAGGCTGGCGGATGCAGCGGCGCGCCTCGGTGGCGCCCTATGAGTCGGCCGATCCCGACACCCAGCGGATCTGGTGGAGCGACACCGGAGTCCACCAGAACCTGACCTTCCCCGTTCACCCCGATCCCATCTCGGGGATGCACTGCTGGCATCAGGCGGTCCGGGTGAGCCCGGCCCGGCCCAGCGACGCTCACGGCGACATCAGCGTGGACACCGGCAGGGCCCGCGAGGTCTACCGCCAGTGGCTGAAGCTGGCCCGCCCCGCGGGCAGCGGCTCCCCGGACGGGCTGCGCCGGCCGTTCTGGCTGATGCGCCCGCTCAAGCCCGCCCGTGACCTGTTCCGGGTGCCGCGGGAATGAGCCTGACGGCCGCGCCAGGCTCGGCGCAGCGGTATGAGCTGCTCAGGGCGCTCGCCGCGGTCGCTGACAGCCCGGCCGGAGCTGCCAGCGCCTGCCCCGCCCTGGGCCTGGCCGACCCGGGCGCGGCAGCGCATACCGATGCCTTCGTGCTGAACTGCCCGCCCTACGCGGCGGTCTACCTCGGACAGGACGGCGGGCTTGGCGGCGAGGGCGCCGACCGGGTGGCCGGATTCTGGCGGGCCATCGGGCTCACCCCGCCGGCGGAGCCCGATCACCTCGCCGCGCTGCTCAGCCTGTACGCGAGCCTGGGCGAGTCCGCGCAGCCCGCAGACCCCGGCCAGCACAGCCGCTCCGGCCAGCACAGCCGCCCGGCCGTGGCGGTCGCGCTGACCCGGACCCGGCACGCCCTGTTCCACGAGCACCTGTGGCCATGGCTGCCCTCCTACCTGGACGCCGTCGCGGACCTGGGGATCCCGGCCCTGACGGAGTGGGCGGGGCTCACGATGCGAGCGGTGCAGGCTGAGCGCATGGCACTGGCCGCCCAGGCCCAGGCCCAGGCTCAGGCTCAGGCTCAGGCGCAGGCCCGGGCGCCCGATCACGCCGCGAGCCCGCTGCCGCTGCCGCTTGCGCTGCGGTCCGCCCCGCCGCCGGCCGCGGCCGTGAGCGACCTCGCCGACCTGCTGGCCACGCTCACCACGCCCGTCCGCAGCGGCTTCATCCTCACCCGTCGCCGGCTGGCCGCCGGCGC
>DAHVAN010000401.1 GCA_027314595.1 Actinomycetota bacterium
TGGGCCTGACGCCAATGAATGTCAGCAGCTCGGTAGCGTCGATCTCCAGTGTGTCGGCCAGCCGCTGCAACAGCTCGGCCGAGGGCTTCTCCACCTCGCCATTCTCGATCCGGGCCAGCAGCGAGTGGTGCAGGTCAGCCATTGATCCGAGCTGGCGTTGGGACAGCCCGGCCTGCTGACGCTGTGCCCGGATGGCTTCCCCAAGTGAGCGCGGCGAGCGTCTTGATGGTGAGTGCTTGTTTGCCATAACCTTCATGTCTCCATTTACCTGACTCAATTATCTCGTTCCTGTCGCATCAATGCAACACTAATATGACTGTGAAATGTACAACGGTTGCCCACATAGCGTCATTCTCGGAGTACCCGTAGTAGATAGTGCGGCGCGTGGATAGTGGTTGTCACATGCAGCAGCTTGCTGGCCGGTTCGGAAGAATGGCGAATGATGTCCCCAACGGCTGCGCGCCGGGCTCCATCCGGCACGCTGATGGTAACTAGATAGGTCGGCATGCCTTCGTCAGGCGGCCGCAGGTATCCACGGCGTTCCGCTGGCGGCTTGCGTGAGGGCGTCGAATTTGCCGATTCCGTGCTTGGCCGCGGTGGATAGGTAGGAGCGGGTGGCGCAGAAGACCTCGGCTCCGGCCATGGACCGCATGCAGCCAGAGACCTTTATCCGGAGCTTGGCCATCCTGACCTCGCGTTCCGCCGCGTTGTTGTCGAATGGGACGCGGGGGTCGGTGGTGAACCTGAGGTAGTCGTCTTCACGGGCCAGGAGCCGTCTGGCGAGGGCGTGGTGCTTGCGCATCAGGGGGCCGGCGCGGGCGGCGGTCTGGTTCTTGCCGATCAGCACGGCGGAGTGGCAGTGGTGCCGGATCTCGGCCATTTTGGCCTGGTCGATGTGTGCGAGGGTGCCGTCGACTGCCAGGGAAGCGTCCGCGAGGCGCTTGAGGTCGCGCAGGGCGTCGCTGGCCTGGGTGGCCCAGCACCACTGGCCTGGCGGGGCGGCGTCGGTGACGGCCTGGAGTTCCCTGAGCACGTGCGCGTTGCACAAGGCGTGCGTGACCTGGTCGTATCCGTCGTAAGGTGCCCAGCAATCGTGCACGGCGATCCCGGCGAACGCGGGGAGCACCCCGGCGGCGTCCATGCCGGCCCGTCCCCGCTTGCCGTGGACGGTGATCAGCGCGAGCTTCCCGGCAGAGGCGGAGTGGACCCAGGCGAGCTTGCCGGCGACGCGGAACCCGGTCTCGTCGAAGTGCGCCACCGGGGCGGCGGCCAGCGCGCCGCGGATCGCCTCCAGGCAGCACGTGACCGCCCCGGCGATCCTGGCCGTCATCGCGCTGATCGCGCCAGGGGAGATGGTGACGCCGAACAAGTCGCCGATCGCCTCGCGGGTGCGGTCGCGGGACAGGAACTGCCCGTGCCACAGGTAAGCAGCGGCCGCGGACAGCCGGGGCCCGTACTGCACCGGGGCGCTCACCCCGGCCGGCGCCGGCCCGCTGGTGACCGTGCCGCAGCCGCAGCGGCGGGAGACGATCCGGTGCTCGGTGACCAGCGCCCGGATCTCCTCCGGCAGGTCGGTCACCTGCCGGCGCTCGGTCGCGGTCACCTTCGCGCCGAACAGCCCGGTCCCGCACCCGGAGCAGCGTCCCGGCTCGTGGGTGACCACGTCATCGGGGTGATCGGTCAGCTCCAGCGTCGCCCCGGGCTGGCCCTTCGGCCGGCCCGGCTTACGCCCGGACTTGCCCCGCTGCGACTTCGGCGCCGGCTTCGCCAGTCCTTCCGCTGATGGCGGCCTGGAAGAGTTCCGCGGGCTCTGCCGCAGCCGGGCGCGCAGCGCCTCAACTTCGGCCCGAAGCTCCTCCAGTTGCACCTGATAGGCCTCCACCAGGCCGCGGAGCACCCCGGCCTCGGTGTCCTTAGCCTCGATCACCTCGCGCAGCCGGGCATTGGCCGCGCGGAGCGCGGCTATCTCATCCGGGGCAGGCGGGACATCGGGCACGAACCATACTCGACCACCGCCGGCGGAACGTAATCAAGACGCCACGCCGGGCCGGCTCACAGTCATCAGCCGCGCGCCAGGCCGCAACAGCTCGCCTGACGACCTATCCAGTTAC
>DAHVAN010000046.1 GCA_027314595.1 Actinomycetota bacterium
GCTTTCCGTAGCGGCCCAGCTGGGGCCTTACTGGCCCGGGCCTGCGAATTCCGGCATTGCGGACAGCGTAGTGGCCCGCCGCCACGATCATTCAACCTTCTGACCTGCAGCAACGCACTGTAGTTCAGTTAACAGGGCATCTCACGATCATGGCTCTACACCCAGCCCGACATCAACAGCCACATCCGCAGGCTGCGCGAGAAGACAGATGGCACCGGCTCCGCCGGTACCATCCCAGCCGGCCAGCGGGCTACCGAGGCATCGCTGCGGGCCAGGCTCACCACCGCCCTCGACCGCAACAAACAGCTCTCCGACGACAACGCCCGGCTCCGCCGCCAACTCGCCCGCGCACTCGGCGACCAGCGGCCGGCACGGACCCGATCAGGTAACGATCAAGGAGGCTGAAACCACCGGGATCAGGCTGCGAGCGTCCCGTCGGCGACACTGTCCACGACGGGACGCCGCAGGTCACAGCACCGGCTGACACGAAAGCTCAAGATAACATCGGAACTCGGCCAGCTCCTCCAGTTCCTGGACGACTGGCTCTCGGCCGACCGCGTTCGGTTCAGCGAGTCCCTGACCCGCTTCGTCGGCTGCCAGTCCTACGACCTCGAATCGCTCCGCGGCGACCTCGCCCGCTTCATGTTCCTGCTCGGCGAAAGCGACGGGGAGGGATTCTTCTCGCCGCCCGGCACCGCCGGTTAGCCCCCGCCGCGTCAGCAGGTCCGCCCTGGATAGCTGACCGCGCGGACAGGAACGCGGCGATACGCCGTCGGCTCCGCCGGCGGGCCGGGGCGGTAACGTCCTCGGTGTCGCCTCACGAAGGGCTGAGCCTGATGGACAACGAGTTGCAGTTCGCGGCAGACCTCTACCACGGGGCCGCCGGCTACTACGACAGTTACCGGCTGCCCTACCCGGACGCGATGATCGAGTACGTGACCGATCAGGCTGCGGTTTCCGGTCAGGGCCGGCTGCTGGACCTGGCCTGCGGGACCGGACAGCTCACCTTCCCGCTGCGCCGGTGGTTCTCCGAAGTCTGGGCCGTGGACCGGGAACCGGACATGGTGGAAGCGGTCCAGGCCAAGGCGGATGCCCTGAAGGCGGCGACCATCCGCACGGTCACGGCGGACGCGGAGACTCTCGATGCACCTCCTGAGTATTTCGAGCTGGCCGTCATCGGCAACGCCTTCCACCGGCTCCGCCGTGACCTGGTCGCCGGAAGGCTCCTGGGCTGGCTGAGCCCGGGCGGGTGCGTGGCGCTGTGCTGGTCGGACGCGCCTCAGTCGGGAAACGAGGAATGGCAGCTAGCGTTCGCGGACCTTCTCGGGAAATGGCGAAGGATTCTAGGGGCCGAGCACAGGATTCCCGTGAACTGGGAGGAGCCGCAGCGCCGGCGGCCCGATCATCAGGTACTGTCCGAGGCCGGCTTCGAGCTGGCCGGACGCTGGGACCTTACCGTCGAGCACCGGTGGAGCCTGCCGGAACTGGCCGGCTGGATCCGGTCGACATCGTTTCTCCCGGCCCCGGTCCTCGCCGACCAGGGCACCGCATTCGACGCCGACCTCGCTGGCACCCTCGGGCCGTTCGCGGACGACGGCACGGTCCGCCGGGCCATGGGCTTCGTCTGCGAGCTGGGCCGCAGGCCTGCGGCCGGGTAACGTGATCAGGCCCGGTTCCGCGCAGGCAGGCGGGTATAGCGTTGGCGGGTGCCCGATGCGATCTTTGCCCATCCGCGCCTGGTGGCCGTTTACGACGCCTTCGACGGGCACCGCGACGACCTGAATGAGCTTCATTCATCCTGAGTTGTCGCAGGGTGCGTGCCGGTTTGACAGGATCGAGCCGGATTCTTTCCGCTGGTTCCGGACACTTTTCGCGCGGCCCTCGAATACGGCCCTGCCGGCCGTGCGAGTGTCCCGGATCGGT
>DAHVAN010000047.1 GCA_027314595.1 Actinomycetota bacterium
GCTTTCCGTAGCGGCCCAGCTGGGGCCTTACTGGCCCGGGCCTGCGAATTCCGGCATTGCGGACAGCGTAGTGGCCCGCCGCCACGATCATTCAACCTTCTGACCTGCAGCAACGCACTGTAGTTCAGTTAACAGGGCATCCGCTGCCCGGCTCTGCGCCCGGACCCGGCCCAGCGGCACCGGCTGGAGGACATCCTGGCCAGCCTGCGCGCCCGCCTGGCCGAGGCCCGCGAGCAGGGCTGGGGCGGGGAGATCGCCGGGCTGGAAGTCAGCATCGCCGCAGCAGGGCAGAAACTGCAGGCCATGGGCCAGATGGCAGCCCGGCACCAGGTCACCCACCTGGGCATGCCCGACTTCCGGCCCGGCACCGGCCGCTCGTCCGGTGCCGGAGGCGGGCCGTGAACCTGATCCTGGCGACATCACTGGCGGCGGCCGGCCTCGTGGCCGGCTGGGGACAGCGCGCCGTCATCGTCCGTTACGCCGTTCCCGCGGGCGATCCGCCGCTCCGCTGCTGCCCGGACTGCGGCCACCGGTTGCTGGACGCCCGGCAGCTGGGTCTGGCCCCGCTTGCCCGGTGCGGTGCCTGCGGCTCACGGACCGGGCCGCCTCCGCTGGCGGTCGAGGTCACCACGGCGCTCCTGCTCGGCGCGCTCGCCGCGCGGGTTCATCCCGGCCTGGTCCTGGCCGCGGCCTGCTGGCTCGCCCTGTGTTCGGTTCCGCTCGCGTTCATCGACGCCGCGGTGCGGCGGCTGCCGGACGTGCTCACCGGCCCGGCCTTCGCTGGCACCGCGCTGCTCCTGCTCACGGCAGCATCAGCCGACGGGCACTGGCATGTCCTGGCCAGGGCTGGCCTGGGTGGCGTCGCCCTGTCCGGCTTCTGCCTGGTGCTCGCGCTGGTCAGCCCGTCCGGGATGGGCATGGGCGACGTCAAGGCCGCAGCGGGCCTGGGGACCATGATGGCATGGCAAGGCTGGACCGCACTCATCGCCGGCGGGTTCGCCGGGTTCCTGCTCGCCGCCGTCTACGGCGCCGCGCTGATGATCTCCGGGCGGGCCACCAGGAAGTACCAGATGCCCTTCGGCCCCTTCATGATCGTCGGGGCGCTCCTGGTTATCCTTACTGGCGCGTGATCTCTGGGCCTTCCTGGCAGGATCGTAGATGTGGATGAACTAACTGTTCCCGCGGCAGACGGAGTACCCCTGCACGTCAGTGGTACCGGCGAGGGCGCTGACGTGGTGGTCCTTTCCGGTGGCCCTGGGTGCGTGCACTACCTCGCGGACGAGGCGATTGCACCTTCCGGTCTGCGGGCGTGGTTTCCGGAACCGCGCGGTGTCGGCCGCTCTGGCGGGGGCCCTCATGACATGGCGACAGCTGTGGCGGACCTAGAAGACATCCGCCGGTCGCTCGGGGTGGAGCGGTGGATCGTGCTGGGCCATTCGTGGGGCTCGGATCTTGCCGTCAGGTACGCGCTCGACCACCCCGGGCGGGTTGCGGCAGTTGTGGGGATCGCAGGTCACGGGCTGCACAAGGACCGAAGCTGGTCGACGGTCTACGAGGCCCGACGGCACACCGAAGATGCGGTCCACATCGACTGGAGTCAAGAGGTTCACGCCGCCCTGAGCCAGTCGTTCCTGGAATGGATCCACGAGCCCGGGCTCTTTCGCTCGCTTGCGGACTCGCCCGTTCGGATGCGGTTCATCGCGGCAGCTAACGACATCCGCCCGGACTGGCCGTTGCGCCAGCTTGCAGAGCTCATGCCTGCCGGATCGTTCGAGTTGGTGGACGGAGTGGATCACAACTTCTGGACCACCGATCCTGAGCGCTGGGCCGAGACCGTAACTGCCGCCTGCACGCAGCTTTGAACGTTCACGAACGGAACGACCTCAGCGCCCCTGGTCCATTGACTGTCGCAGATCACTTGGCGGACGAGTGCCGCACGTCAGCCGGCGCAGGACACCAGGTGACCTGCGACAGCGGCAATGCGGATCGTGGCCGAGGTGTGCGTAAGCTGAGCGCTTTGTGATGGACACCAACGCCGACGTTCATGGATGCTGTCCTCCATGAACGGAAGCCCCAGCGGTGATGGCGACGGTTCCCCCGCCGTTCCGGCCGCCTACGTCGGAACGGCGGCAAGGTCCGGGGCGGTATTGTTCACCCTCGACATCGATGGCGAGCGGTTCGCCGTTCGGCGAGCTGAAGGCGGCGGCACCGCCTACGACTGGCTGAGCGGACGCAACAGAGGCTACGGGTTTGCATCGAGCGGGACACCGAACCGGCCGGTGGAGGAGCACCGTGAGAGCATTCGCGCCTTCCTCGCCATGATCGATCCCAGTACGGGATACATCGGGGACGACTGAGGCGAGCGTTTCTGCTTAAGCGTTTACCAGAAACAGACACCGGCAGCTCGGTGCGTTGCAGCCTGTCATGTGGCCGATATGCTTCTAAATCTGTCGCACGTCAGCTGGCGGAGATGTGTCGCTGATCTGCTGGCGGATCACCAACGGGGCAGTCTCCTGACACGCCCGGGCCTGCGTGATCCAGAAAACTTCTTGATTACTTTCCGTAGCGGAGTACTCGGTGCCTCGTCGGGTAAGACGAGTGATCTAGTTCAGGAAAGACGCGAAGATCGCCGCCAGCATCGGCCTTATGCTCGGCTGGGCCGGCTGGCAGGCGCTTGTCATTGGCACCTTCGCCGGGTTCGCGATGGCTGCCGTCTACGGCGGCGTTCTCCTGGCCGCGCACCGGGCAACCCGGACCAGCCAGTTGCCGCTCGGGCCTTTTATCCTTCTTGGCGCACTCGCGGCTATCGCCATCTGACGACGAGGACGGCGGCACATGCAGCCTTCTTGCGTCCCGCGTTTATGTCGTGCCGGCCGGTCCTATGCGGGTACGGGTGCGGGAACTGGCAGAGCGATCCTGGGCAGGAGCGGGGTCGGCTCCGGGAGAAGCCCGGTCGCCTCCGGAGTGCACTGCCGGGTGATGCGGGCCGAGGCGTCCGGGAGGAACGGGGCCAGGAGCGTGCCGGCCGCCTGGCAGGCGCGCAGGAGCGCCGACAGGACGGCGGCCAGATCCGTGCGGTCGTCGGCCTTGGCCAGGTCCCACGGGCGGGCATGGGTGGCGTAGCGGTTTGCCTCCCGCGCGACCTGCCAGACCGCCTCGGTGGCGCGGCGGAAGTCGAAGTCCTCCAGTGCCGTGGCGATCAGGCCGGGAGCGCTCGCGACGGCCTCCTCGAGAGCGGCTGCGCCGGGTACGCACGGGGCGGCGGCGGGGACGTGGCCGCCGAGGTAGCGGTGGACCAGGGAGACGACCCGGTTGACCAGGTTGCCGAAGCCTTCGGCGAGTTCCTCGTTGGCGCGGGCGACCAGGCGGCGCGCGGTGTAGTCGGCGTCCGCGCCCGCCGGCACCTCGCGCAGCAGCCACCAGCGCACCGCGTCGGTGCCGTACCTGGCGACCACGTCGTACGGGTCGACGGTGGCGCCGCTGGACTTGCTGATCTTGCGGCCGTTCTCGGTGAGGTAGCCGTGCACGGCGATGTCGGTGGGCAGGGCCTCGCCGGCGGACAGCAGGATCGCGGGCCAGTACACGGCGTGGAACCGCAGCACGCCCTTGCCGAGCAGGTGGATGCGCCGTGACGACCCGGTCCACCAGCGGCTGAGGTTCTCGCCGTGCCCGGCGTAGTCCAGCGCCGTGAGGTAGTTGCCGAGCGCGTCCCACCACACGTAGATGACCTGGCCGGGGTCGCCGGGGACGGGGATGCCCCAGCCGCGGGCGCGCCCGGTGCTGCGGGAGACGGAGAAATCGTGCAGGCCGCCGTCGATGAGGGCCAGGGCCTCGTTGCGGCGCCCGGCCGGCTCAATGCGAATCGTGCCGTCGGCGATGAGGGCGCGCAGCTGGCCGGCGTAGCGGGACAGGCGGAAGAACCAGTTCTCTTCCACCACCAGGTCCGGCGCCGTGCCGTGATCGGGACAGCGCCCGTCGCGCAGTTCCGCCGGGGTGTAGAACTGCTCGCAGCCGGTGCAGCACAGGCCCTCGTAATGCCTGCGGTACAGGTCGCCGCGGGCGGCGCAGGCCCGCCACAGCCGCTCGACCCCGGCCCGGTGCCGCAAGTCGCTGCTCGTACGGATCAGGTCATCGACCGACAAGCTCAGCGGCTCCGCCAGCCCCGTGAACGCGGCGGCGCTCGCGTCGACGAACTCCTGCACGCCGATCCCGGCGGCCTCGGCGGCGAGCACGTTCTTGAGCGAGTTGTCATCGGTCCCGGCCTGGAACCTGACCTGCTCGCCGGCGCCCCTGCGGTAGCGGGCGAGCACGTCCGCCTGCACGAGCTCCAGCGCGAAGCCCAGGTGCGGGCGCGCGTTAACGTACGGGATCGTCGTGGTGATGTAGGTACTGGTCATCGGAACCTCCAGGTAGAGGAGGGGCTCCGACTGCGTAAATGAATCGAGGCCCCGTGAGCAGGGCCTCGGAAACGAACGTCCGTGCAGCGTCAGCAGCCCCGCGAGCGGGGCATCATCTGAGTCTGGCGGAACGCGTTCATGCGAACACGATAGCCGCATCGCCGCAGGCACGCCGAATCATTAAAACGGCAGACCTGCTGAGCCTGCATGATCACCCCTGTGCGGCTGCCGCGAACTGCGCCACGCGGGAAGTGCCCTTGTCACCACAGGTCCAGCAGCGTGATGACGTCGGCGGGTGCGGGCAGCGAGGGGGACGGCTGGCCGTCCGGGGCGTGCGCGACGGGGACGTCGGTGCGCATGCGTGAGAGGTCCCGGCAGCGGATGGCAGCGGCCATGTTGTCGAGGACGCGCTGGCCGGTGCGGCCGGTGAGCCGGCCGGAGGCGGGGAGGTCCTCCAGGCGCAGGCCGCCGTGCAGGAGGCGGGCGGCGGTGGCCGGGCCGATGCCGGGGATTCCCTTGATCCCGTCGGAGGGGTCTCCGGCCAGGCCGGCCCGGCAGCACCAGGCGCTGGGCGGCACCCCGTAGCGGGCCTCGATCTGCTTGGGGCCGATGAGGCGCTGGCCGGGGCGCATGGCGGTGTTCAGGACGAGGACGCGGTCGGTGACGAGCCGGTACATGTCCCGGTCCCCGGACATGATCAGGATGTCCCGCCCGTCGGGCACCCTGCTCACCAGGGTGGCGATGACGTCGTCGGCCTCGGCGTCCTCGATCTCGGTCCAGCTGATCTTCAGGGCGTCAAGGCCGCGCTTGACGTCGGGAAGCGCCCTGATCGGGGCCAGTGCGGCCTCCCCGCCGGGGCGGTGGGCCTTGTAGCCGGGGTCGGTTGCGCGCCGCGCCGCGCTGCCCAGCTCGCCGTCGAACACGACGGTTATCTCTGGGTGAGCGGGGATCTCGTCGCGGATGGCGACGCGCAGCAGCTCGTCGTCGGGGATGGCGTCGGCGCGGCCGAGGCGGTCGCAGTTGTCGTTGACCCAGGCGGTGAAGGCGGCCAGGTCCTCGGTGATCGAGCCGTCGGTGCGGGCGCTGCCGCTGCGCTTGGAAGTCCTGCCTGACAGCAGGTGGTAAGGCTCGATCCGGACCGGGAACAGCAGCTGGTGCGGGTGCAGGCGTTCCAGGACGCTGATCGCGCGGGCAACGGTCTCGGTCACGACCCACGGGTCGCGGCGGGTCTCGCCCTCGGGCAGCTTGCTGCCGTCCTTGTCCTTGGCGCCTTTGTAGAAGAGCCCGCGCATGAGCCACAGGTCGTTGTCGTCGTCGCGGTCGATGCAGCCGCGCCGCACGTTGAGGATCTCTCCCGCGCGAGCGCCGCTGAGGTAGGCGATGACCGTGAAGCAGGCGGTGGACAGCAGCCTGGCGAACTGGGGTGCCTGGTGGTAGCCGATCCTGCCGGGAAGCCAGGAATGCCCGTCGATCCTGGCCGTGACGGGGGCGTCCAGCAGGGCGTCGCCGCCGACCGGGAGCCCGGATTCCCTGATCATGCGCCCGGTTCTGGTGCGCTCCATGGAGTTGCAGCCCATGATCCTGCTCAGGTGCCGCCAGTCGATCAGGCAGGTTCCCGTCTCGTCCCGCTTGCCGGGCAGCGGCTCGCCGCGGTCGCGCAGGTCCTGCAGGTAGGCAGAGACCTTGGCGGCGAGTTCCCCGGGGCGGTGGGCGACGGCCTGGCGCGCGCCGGGACGGCGGCGGTTCTCCGGGTTCTTCTCGTGCAGGTCCAGGTACTCAGCGTGGGCGGCCAGGATGTCGTCGGCGAAGTCCTCGGTGAAGCGGATCGCCCACAGCAGCAGCAGTTGCATGGTCCGCTCGCCGATCCGGGGCGTACGGTTGTCGGTGTCATTGCGGATGCGGCCCAGCAGGTCGCGCGAGTCCTCCCCGCCCCAGGGCGGCGGCGCGGGCAGCCTCATGCCCGGCGGCAGCACCGCGCGGTAAGCCCAGAGCCTGCGGACTTCGGCGAGCCGCCGGTACGACTCTTCCAGGCCGGGGCCTTCGTCGGCGATCGCGCCGAGGTAATCGTCCAGCAGTTCCAGGGTGACCTGCCCGAAGGATGTCACCCCCAGGCCGGCCAGCCAGGTCGCGAATGCCTTGAAATGGGGAAAACTGGCCAGGACGGTGGACACAGCAGGCCTGGCGGCGGCCGCCCTCGGCATCGCCCTAGGTTCCTCGTGGTTGAGCAGCTGCCAGAGGTAGTGCTTGGCCTCCAGCCGTAGGCACCGGGGGACCAGGGCGAAGTTCAGGCTGCGGGCCTTGACGTGGTCCTCGAAGACCGCAGAGTCGAGCGCCCACCGGTCGTCACTGAACCGGGAGAGCCCGGCGGCATCAGTGCCGGGACGCAGCGCCCGGCGCAGCAGGACCACCGTGTCCGGGCCTGGCCACTCGGTTCCGTCTGGAACCTGGGCGGGGAGGATCTCAGGTGCGAGGGCTGTCACCGCAGGTCAAGCTCCCTGCTGAGGAACCGCTCTACCAGAACCCGGTCGGCATCGGTGGCGTTCTTCCGTGCGTTGTCGGCTGCCGCTTCGCCCTGGCGGGCGAGGATGTCGGCAAGTTGGGCATGCGGCGCGGCGAACCGCTGCGCCCACTGCAGCGGCGTGACCTGGGACTGGCGCTCGGCCAGCCGGTCGTGCACCAGCACCTGGAGGGGCAGGTGCCGGGGCAGCGCCCGCGCGCAGGGGCATTCCAGGCACAGCATGAACGAGGCCGGGCAGGGCTGCCCGGCGGGGGCGTGCGGGCTGCGGCGGTTGCCGGCGCACGCGTTCATCACCGTGTCCAGCTCGCCGCTGATCATCCGCTTCAGCGTCGCCGTGTCCACGCCGTGCTCACCCGCGACCGCCTCGGGGCTCTCTTGGGCGCGACGGAGGTCATCTTCGGTCAGGAGCGTCATGGCGCCCCGGGCGCGGGCCTTGGCGACCTCGTCCTTCAAGGTGGCCGCGACGACCTTCTGGTACCCGGCGAGGTTGCCGCGGTTGCGGCCCAGGTAGTCGCTGGCGAGCGTCTGCTCGGTGTGGGCGACGGGCCTCTGGTGCAGTTCCAGGTAGGTGAGCCGGATCAGGCCCAGGGTCAGCCGCAGCGGCACCGATTTCCCGTCCGCGTCGAGGTTGTCGGCCGTGAGCCCGTGCAGCGTGGCCCAGCGGCGGATCCGGAAGTCCGCCTCGCCGATCCACCGCACGCCCCCTCCGGCGCCTCTCCCGCCCCGGTCGGAGAAGCCGACCAGCAGCCGGTTCCCGCCGGCCAGCTCGCGCGACCGGGCCGTCAGCTCGTGCAGCAGCAGGTAAACCCCGAACGGGGTGTGGAGCATGTCCCGGGCCGGGACGTCTTCGGGGTTGCCGGGGATGCTGATCCAGTCCGGGACCTCGGCGAGCGCCAGGCTCATATGCGCCCGTGGTCCCCGCCGCCGCTTGTTCAGGCCGACGATCGCCGTGCCCGCGGCCCCGGCGTAGCCGTCCGCGCGGTGGTGGACGGCGGCAACCTGGAGGATCACTCCCGGGTTCTGGCCCGTCAGCGCCGCGAGGAGGATGGCCCCGGCGGCTGCCTCGTCTCCGGTCAGGTGCAGCCAGGACACCACCTCCGAGACCGTGCCGTGGTCTTGCACCCACGGGAGCCGGAAGCACTTGCCGGCGGTCCTGCCGGTGCGGACGGGCGGGGTGCGGGGCACGTCGGCGAACCGGTCCGCCCAGTCCAGCAGCTCGTACCGCCGGGCCAGCCGGCGGTCCCCGCCCGGGTCGAGGTCGCCGCTGCGTGCCCGGCGCAGTTCTTCCCTGCAGGCCCGGATCCGGGCGGCTGCCGCCCGGAGGTCGCTTCGTGCGGCTTCCGTGATCCGTCGCAGCTCGTCCTTGGTGTAGCTGGTCTTTGGCTCCCCGCGCCGGCTGGGCGGTCCCGCCTCGCGGACCTTGCCGGCCATCGCGTCGCTCAGCCCGTCCGCTCGTGCCAGCAGCCGCTTGAGGGTGCCAAGCTCGGTCACGCTGCTCTGAAGGTGGCTGCGGCTCTCGTAGAAGCCGTCGAGGTGCTCCGGGGTCAGGTCCGCCATCCGTGCCGGCGGCCAGGGCAAGGTGGCCAGGTAGCGGGCGAGCTGGCACGCCGCGAAGTACGGCTTGTCGAATGACTCCAGTGACGTCAGCCCGGCCCCGGGCGCGGTCCGCCGCTCGAAGGCCGCGGCCAGGTCGCGCCGTAGCTCCTCGGCGACGGGCGGGCCGGTGAAGTCGTAGTCCTTGTGCGTGCGCTCCTGCTCGTCGAAGCACCGCACCACGATGCGGGTCCCGTCGCGGTCCAGCAGGCCCCGGCTTGTCTTCGGGCCGTCGTCCGGCAGCGCTGCCTTGCGTCCGCGCGGGCTCATCCGGCGCTCCCGAGCGGGTCGGTGCGGACGCGGGGGTGCCCGGCGAAGGCGTCGGCCATGAACTGGGCGGCGGGGAAGCCGTCTGCGTGGGCGAGCAGCAGCTCCACTTCCAGGCTCTGGAACGGCTCCAGGTAGACGAGCTTGGTTGTCTCTACCCGCCGGTGGCCTAGCATTGTCTGCACGAGGTGCCAGGTGTCGCCGAACTGGGCGCGGAAGTCGCTGGCCTCATCCAGGGTCAGGTGCTCCAGCCGGGCCACGTGGACCAGCTTGCCGATGGCGAACCACTTCAGGGCCATCGAGTGCCGCAGCAGGTGCGGCGAGCAGGTGAAGCCGTCCAGGCCCAGCGAGGCGACCCGCGCGTTGGCGGTGTCGAAGGTGTGGTGCCACCCGTGCCCGTCGCGCGGCAGCCCGTCCTCGTTCAGCCACAGCGCGACCGGCTCCAGGCCCTGCGGCGCCTGGCGGAACAGCCGCATGCGCTCGTCCGGTCCCAGGTCGTTCCACGCCTTCTGCCGGGTGCCTCCCTGGCTCGTCTCCAGCAGTGCTGTCGTCCGGGTCGCCCCGGCCAGCAGCACCGGGTCCGCCTTGTCGTAGCGGCCAGCGGCCTGGGCCCGTCGTACTGCCGCTGCCCTGGCGCCCTCGGCGTAGCCCAGGATCCCGTGCAGCACCGCCAGCGGCATCCAGTACGGGTAGCCGTTGCGGCCCTTGGCGCAGGCGCTGGCCAGCTGGCACCGGAAGAAGCCCCGTCCCCGGGCCATGCCGGGCAGCTCGGGCAGGACGACGCTGGCCCAGGAGCCCAGCCGCAGCCCCGTGCCGTAGAGGCCCTGCGCGAACGCCGCGTCCCGTTGCTCGTTCCGGCCTTGCCAGGACGGGTCCGGCCTGCCGGAAAGGTCCCTCCCGCGCAGCCCGACGTCGATCTAGCGGGTGACCGCCGCCGGGTCGAGCCACTTGACGTCCGCGCCCTTCCGGCTCCGCGGCGGCTCGTAATCCTCGAACGGGTTCACGACCGCGTGCCGCTTCCCGACCCACCGGTAGAACGACTTGCACGCCGCGACGTCGCGCGCGAAGGACGACGCCTCGACGGGCTGCCCGTTGCGCGGGTCGGTCAGCCGCCAGAACTGGAACGCCTCAACCTCGTCCTCGGTCGCCTCCTGCCAGTTCAGGCCGGCGCTCAGCAGGAAGTTCAGCCATACCCCGAGCGAGTAGGCGTAGGCCTTGCTCGTGTTGTCCGCCCGGTTCCGCATCCTCGGCGACGAGAGGAAAGCGTTCACCCGCTCGTCCGGGCGGCCGTCCGGCCCGATCAGGAACCGCTGGCCGTCCCTCTCCCCGAACGCCCCGACCCAGGACTCAAGATCTCCCGGGTAGTGGTCCAGCTCTGCCGGACGGTCCTTCCACCGCGCGAAATCGTAGCGGTGCACCTGCCAGCACGACACGTCCGTCACGCTTCCCGTCACAGGCGGGCCGTCCGCAACGGTGCGCGCCGGGCTGGAGAACATGGCAGGCGGCAAGAGAGGAGATGCCGGCCAGTGCCGGCAGGCAGCATGCCCGTGCCGGGCAGATCAGCTTCCGCAAGACGTCTCGCCTGCGGTGATCCTCCACCCGGGTGCCACCGGCGGCCATGAACGGAAACGCAGTGGTCCGTGGTCAGCCGCCAGCAGTCTTCAGCCACGGCGGGTAATCGTAATAGGCCGCCGGCGTCAGCGCACGGTTATTGGCACCTGGCTATCGAGCGGCGCGCGCGGTCGTCCTGGTCCTGCAGCGCGCTGGCCGTCCGAGGACGAAGATTCCCCCGGGCCACCCGGCCGGTGCCGATCGCGGGACAGCGGGAATTAAAGGTCGCTGGGCGCGTAGCGTTCCCGCCGTTGCGGAACCCCCGTCCGCTGCCGGGAGATGGCTGGCGGCCGGCAGCCTTGACTCTCACCTTGGGTGAGCCCGCACACTCATCTTGCCGGGCCGGACCGGCCCGGCGACGAGGGAGCCAGCGTGGAAGAGATCAGCATCGGAGAGTTCGCACGGCGGTCCCGACTGTCGCTGAAGGCACTGCGCCTCTACGACGAACGCGGGGTGCTGGTGCCCGCGCGGGTCGACCGGGCAAGCGGTTATCGCTACTACGACACAGCCCAGCTCGACAAGGCACGCCTGGTCGTGATGCTGCGCCAGTTGCAGTTGCCGCTCGCGGCGGTCAGGGAGCTGCTCGCGTGCGATCCGGCCGACGCGGCGGCGCGCATCGCCGAGCACTGGCGCGACGCCGAAGCGGCACACGACGCGCGGCGCGAGCTGGCCGACTACCTCATCAGCCGACTGAGCGGAAAGAGGTCTGTCATGTACGAAGTCGCCACGCGGGAGATGCCCGAGCGGAGCCTGCTCTGTCTGAAGCGCAACGTCGACGATCAGGGGCAGTGGGCGTTCGGTAAGGAGTTCATCGCGATCCTGCGCGAGCGCCCGCTGCCGAAGATCGAAGGACGAGCAGGCGCGGCCTTCTGCATCCAGTGGGGCTGGGTGAGCGCTGACAGCGACGGCCCGGTCGAATGGTGCAAGCCGGTTCCGCAGGCGGAGGCACGTGCCTTCGCAGAGCACTATCCCGAGCTGACGCTGCGAACCGAGCCGGCGCACCGGGAGGCGTACGTCGCGCTGCCAGCTGGGTACGGGGCGGTGCACTGGCAGCTCGCTATGGAGTCCCTGGATGCCTGGGTGCAGGAGCAGGAGCAGGAGCAGGAGCATGAGCGTCTTGCCCCCACGCCCGAAGACCTTGGCCTGCGCATCACCTATCTCGCGACCGGACCCGTCACCGACCCGGTCCCCGACTGCGACGTCGCCGTCCCGTTCGCCGTAGAGCGATGATCGAAGCCCGCGGCCTGGTCAAGCGCTACGGCTCCACCGTGGCCGTCAGCGACCTGTCTTTCTCCGTCCGGCCCGGCCTGGTCACCGGCTTCCTCGGCCCGAACGGCGCCGGGAAGACCACCACCATGCGGATGATCCTGGGCCTGGACGCGCCGACGCAGGGCTCGGTCACCGTCGGCGGCCGCGACTACCGCGACCTGCCGGCACCGATGCGCGAGGTGGGCGCCCTCCTCGACGCCAAGGCGGTGCACGGTGGCCGCCGGGCCTTCGACCATCTGCTGTGCCTGGCCCGCAGTAACGGCATCCCCCGCAGCCGGGTGGAGGAGGTGCTCCGCACCGTCGGCCTGGAGAGCGCGGCCGGGCGCCGGGCGAAGGGCTTCTCGATGGGCATGGGCCAGCGGCTCGGCATCGCCGCGGCGCTGCTGGGGGACCCGGCCGTGCTCATCTTCGACGAACCGGTCAACGGCCTGGACCCCGACGGCATCCTCTGGATCCGGACCCTCATGCGGGGGCTGGCCGCCGAGGGTCGCACCGTGCTGGTCTCCAGCCACCTGATGAGCGAGATGGCCCTGACCGCCGGCCACCTGCTGGTGATCGGCAAGGGCCAGCTGATCGCCGATGCCAGCGTGGAGGAGTTCACGCGGTCCAGTTCCCGGCAGTCGGTGCACGTCCGCAGCCCCCAGGCGGCCGAACTGGCCGCCCGCTGCCGCCAGGCCGGCGCCACCATCCAGACCGGGACCGGCCCCGACGTCATCGAGATCACCGGGATGGACAGCGCCGAGGTGGGCAGGCTGGCCGCCGCCCACGGCATCGCCCTGTCCGAGCTCACCCCCGTCAAGGCCTCGCTGGAGGAGGCGTTCATGGAACTGACCCGGGACAGCGTGGAGTACCAGGCGACGGGGGCGACCCGGTGACCGGCACCGCAGTCGCCCCCGTCGGCCCGGACCACCGGGCGGCCTTCCGCGCAGCCACCTTCGGCGACGTGCTGCGCTCGGAGTGGACCAAGCTCCGTTCGGTCCGGTCGACCTTCTGGGCGCTGGCTGTGACCGTCGTGCTCGGCATCGGCCTGGGGGCCGCCATCAGCGCGGCCACCGCCCACGGCTACGCCAAGATGAGCGTCTCCGCTAAGCTGAGCTGGGACCCGACCGCGCTCAGCCTGGACGGGATGGCCATCGCCTCGCTGGCCATCGCCGTGCTCGGGGTGCTCTGCGTCAGCTCCGAGTACTCCTCCGGGATGATCCGAACCAGCCTGATCGCCGTCCCGAAGCGCGGCCGGGTACTGGCAGCCAAGTCGCTGGTCTTCGCCGGGGTGACCTTCGTCGTGGGCGAGGCCACCAGCTTCACGGCGTTCTTCGCGGGCCAGGCCCTCATCAGCGGCCATGCCCCCCACGCGGCGCTCGGCGATCCCGGGGTAGCCCGGGCGGTGGCGGGAACGGGGCTGCTCCTGACCGCCCTGGCGGTGCTCAGCGTCGCCGCGGGCACCTTGCTCCGGCACCCGGCCGCCGCCATCGCCGCCATGATCGCCGTCCTGTTCGTCCTGCCCGCGATCGCCCAGGCGCTGCCGGACTCGTGGCGGAACCCGGTCAACGAGTTCTGGCCGACCCAGGCCGGAGGCGATCTCGCCAGCGTCCACCACTCCGCCCACACCCTCCAGCCCTGGACCGGCTTCGGCGTGATGTGCCTGTTCACCGCCATCGTGTACGCCATCGCCTGGACGCTGCTGGACCGCCGGGACGCATGACGGCGGCTAGGGCGCGCGCCATACCCAGGACCCCGACACCCCCGCTGCGGGCAGTGACCGGTCGGTTGCGACGCTGGTCTGCAGGGAAGCGAGGTCCACTACGAGGCCGTCCTCGTCGGCGGACTGGACGGCCTGGCACTCGATCCGAAGGAAGTACTCGAAGCCCGACTGTTCAGCCCCGGCAACCTGCCAGACGGGATGCCCGAAGCGCATCGCGACCTTGCCGCGAGCCTCTGAACGCCAGACGGGTCTCAGGAAACGCGGCTGACGGTACAACAACAGGCTGCTGGCTATAGAACGTACCAGGCCCTGAACAGGAGCTGGTGGGCATCGAAGCAGGTCAGTCTGGCGGGACGGGGGTCGGGCATGGGGGTGTCAGTCCTCTTTGCGTGCGGCGCGGGCGGTATCGAGCCGACTGACGCCCCGGGCGGCTTCCAGTTCGCTGCGCAGCCGGGCATTATCGGTAGTCAGCCGCCGAAGGTGGGCCAGCGCGGCCTGGAGTTGCCCAGCTAGCTGGTCACGCTCGCGGCGGAGCCGGGAATTCTGCTCTTCCACGCCCGGGTCGCGGGCTACCGGGCCTCCTGCGGCTGGCTGGGCGGCGGGTGCGGGCGGCTGGCGGATCTCGGTGGCGATCCCCCGGTAGTTGCGCCAGAACGTGGCGTTGCTGATCCCGAGGCGGCGGGCCAGGCCGAGCACGCTGACGGCGGCGCCGCCATCAGCGGCCTCGGTGCGCATCTGGGCGAGGGCGTCGCGGACCTCCTGCTCGCCGGGGAGGGGCGTGCGGTGGCTCATGGCGGGCCTGGCTGGTTGCTGGCGAGGAAGGCGCTGATGGCCTGGTGCCGGTCGCGGAGCCTGCTCTGCAGCAGTGGCGGCAGGGCGGGCCTAGTGCTCAGGGTGGCGTCCAGGTCGGCGATTTCCTCCGCGAGCGCGTCGCGGTTTCCGGGGGTGAGGGCGACGTTGCGGCACCTCAGGGGCTGGCAGCCGGACAGGTCGGGTTGCGTGCTGCCGCCGCATAGAGCCTTGGCGTGGCTGTAGACGCAGGTGACGTACTTGCCTGGGTAGATCGCCGGGTCGTGCCGCTTCATGAGCCGTTCGAGGCGGCGTGGGTCGGTCACGACCTGGCCGGCCAGCCGCTGGTGCTCGCCGAGTTCTTCCAGGCGCCGCAGGGCCTCGTCGGCGGCCGGGCCGGTCAGCTGATCGTGGTGGTGCTGGTCGATGACGGCGAGCAGGTGCTCGCCGCGGGCGATGGCCTGCTCGCTCTCGACCTCGGCGCGGAACCCGCTGTCGCTGGTCCCGGCATAGCCCTCGAAAAGCTGGATAGCGTGGTGACGGTACTGCAGCGCTCCTGCGATCACCCCGCCGGGGCGCCGGGCGATATGCCAGGCCAGGCTTCTTCTAAATTGCCGGGTCGTGAATAGCCAGGGTGCTTCCCCGTGCACGGGGATGTGGTCGTGGCGGTGCTGCCGGCCGCAGTAGTCGTTGACCCAGGCGGTGAAGGCGGCGAGCGCGGAGCTGGTGGCCGCCGATGAGACGGCGGCATTAGCCGACCCGGGGCGGACGCCTTCCCGG
Source organism: Actinomycetota bacterium (assembly GCA_027314595.1). Classification (GTDB taxonomy): domain Bacteria; phylum Actinomycetota; class Actinomycetes; order Streptosporangiales; family Streptosporangiaceae; genus Trebonia. The sequence goes on from DAHVAN010000047.1 coordinate 14,927, forward strand.
AAGGCGAGACGCGCGAACAGCAGGTCCTCGCCGGCGGGCTGGAGACGTTCCAGGACGGTGATGGCCTCGGCGACCGGGCGGCCCACGCTCCATGTCGCCGTGACGCCGGCCGGGTCGTTCTCGCCCTTGAACGCCAGGCTGGTAACCTTCCACCGGTAAGGGACCCCGCCAGGGTCGCGGCGCGTGACCAGGCAGCCTCGCCGCAGGTGCTTAATCTCGGCATCACGCATCCCGGACAAATAGGAAATCGTGATGTAGCAGGCAGTTTGCATCATACGGGTGAGCGTGCCGACGCTTTCGTAGCCCTTGCCGCTGTAGTCGAACCTGCTCAGCCATGCCTCGCCGTCCAGGCTCGCGGTCGGCCGGGTATCGAGGTAGGTGCCGTCGTCGATCCCGGCGGTGGCCGCGGCGGCGCTGATCCGGTCGGCGTGCCGGGCCAGGGAGGCGCGATGGCAGCCCAGCTTGCGGGCCAGGAACGTCATGTTGACCTTGCCGTGGAAGCCGGGCAGCGGACGGCGCTCGGCCTCGTGCCGGGCGAGCAGGGCCTCCAGGGCGCGCGTGTCGAGGTGCTTTTCGGTTGTGTGATGCTCCGCGGCGTGCAGGGGCGTTGCCTCACTGACCGCGGCGAGGATGTCGCCGGAGAAGTCGGTGACGAACCGCAGGGACCAGGCCAGCAGCGGCCCCATCACGGGTTCGGGGATGCGGTCGGTGCGGTTCTCGCCTGGCCGGTCCGGGTGCGGTTCGGCCCAGTCTTCCAGGTGGCCGGGGTCGAACGGCAGGCCGTGGCTGAGCTGGTGGCGGTAGAACCACAGCAGGCGGATGGCCGACTTGCGGGTGACTCTCGGCCCGCGGGTCCTGGTGGCGGCGAGTAGGTGACGGTGGTAGTCCTCCAGGTCGCTCACGGCCGGGACGGGGGCGGGGTGCGCCGCGCTCGCCGGGCGGGCGTCGAGCCAGTGCCAGAAGCTGGCCAGCGCGCTGAACTTCTGGCGGATGGTGCTGATGCTCAGTTCCGCGACGCCGTGCGGGTGGGGTCCCGCCAGCAGCAGGTAGAACAGTTCCTTAGCGGTCGCCTGATAGCGGGGCGGGACGGTGGCGAAGTCGAGTGCCAGGGCCTTGCCCTGCTTCTGCAAGATGGCCGCCCGCAGGTCCCAGCGGTCCTCGCCGGACCGGGAGGTTTCCTCCAGGGACGTGCCGGGACGCAGCGGGCGCCCGCTGAGCACGTAGTCCTGGTCGCCGGCCGGGTGACAGACGGGGGCAGGCGGGGACGGGGATGCGTGCGCGGGGACGGTCATGATTCCTGCCGGGGGCCTTCGATCAGGTCCAGCAGCGCGTCATTGGGCTTGACGGCTTCGGAGGCCTTGACCTCGGCGGGGCTGAACTCGGGGAGCACCTGGTGGCGGATGGCCGCCCAGGCCGGCCCGTACCGCTGCCACCATGCAGGCAGCGGCATTTCCTGGCGCCGCTGCTCCAGGGCGTCCAGGAGGGCGAGGAGCCGGGGCAGGTGGTCGCGGGTGATCAGGCAGTTGCCGCAGTGGAAGCAGTCCAGGAACGACACCGCGCACGGTCCGGTGTTCCACGGGCCGTGCTCGTGGCCGGTGCACGCGGTCCACCCCGTGTCGAGCTTGCCCTCGGAGGCCTTCCGCGCGGTTGCCTCGTCCACGCCGGCCACCGCGGCGAGATCGCCTGTGCTGTCGTTGCCGCCTGCCACGATCCGGAGCGTGCCTGAGTGCCCGGCCAGTGCCCGCTGGTGCGCTTCCAGCGCGGCCCGCTCGGCGTCGGCGAATGCCTCGTCGAGGACTTCCTCGGCCCAGGCGGTCACCACGGGGTCGCCGCGCAGGTAACTGGACCACAGCGTCTGCATGGTGTTGGTGCGGGCCGCTGAGGGCAGGTGCCCGCCGATCTGCCTGGTGCGGCGGACCTCGGCGCTGGTCCGCAGCCGGTTCATGTCCAGCTTCAGCGGGCGCCCGTCGTCGCCGTGCAGATCGTGGCGGGGCGCCCAGCCGGCCAGCCGCAGCGGGACCCTCAGCGTGCCCGCGAACGGGTCCCAGTGCTCGGCGGTGCCGGTGACCCCGGCGCGGTTGCCGTTGCGCCAGACCGACCAAATGGTGGCCGACCCGCTGAATGCCCGGCTGGAGGCGCTCAGCCGGAGGAGCAGCAGGTAGATCCCGCCCGGCGTGTGCAGCCGCCGGCTGGGCGGCCCGATCTCCCAGGTCGCCTGGTCATGCCAGCGCCCGGCCCCGCGCCGCCGCTTGACCGCCGTGACCTCGACCGCCTTGCCGTCCAGGAGCCGGTGCCGGGCAGGGAGTTCCTTGACCGTCTCGACGTTGCGGCCGGTGAGCGCGACCGCGAGGACCAGCAGCGGGACGATGTCCTGAATGGTGAGGAACAGCCGCTGCGCCAGCTCCGACCGCCAGTGCAGCACCTCCGTGAGCACCCCCTCGGGATGCGGCACGATCCCGGTCTCCGCCATCTCTGCCAGCTCTCGCGCCCGCAGCTGCTCGGCTGCGGTCATGGTGCCCGGGGCGTTCCGGTAACGGTCGGCGAGCTTCTTCCCGGCCTCGATGCGGTCGCAGATGGCCACCGCGTCCGACCGGGCAGCGGCGAGGATCCGGGTCAGCTCCCCGTCGGAATACCCTGGGACGCCGTCCTTCCGGGGATCGGGCCATCGCCGACCGAGGTAGTCCAGCACGTCGGGTGCCAGCACGCCCTTCAGCGGCTTCTGGCCGAGCAGGTGCAGCACCCGGCGCAGCTCGCCCAGCGCCCCGGACCCGGTCAGGGTCCTGGCCCGGTCGGCATGGAACCCGTCCAGGTGAGCCGCGGTCAGCTCTCCGGGTGCGGCTGGCGAGGGCTGCGATACGGACAGGTAGTGAAGGAACCGCCGGGTCGTCTGCCATGCCCCCTCCGCCGATGCCAGGGTGCGCAGCCCGCCGGCGGCGCTAACGCGGGCCGCGAACGCCGCCGCCACCGGCCCGCGCCAGCCGGGCAGCGCCAGCTCGCCGGCGTGGAAAACGCGGGTTCGGCCGTCGTCGCCCGCGAACGCGATCTCAGGCCCCGCGTCCTCCTCCCGGACGGCAGGGGGAGGCGCGTACCAGCCCGCAGGCAGGGCCGACGGACGGCCAGGGCCGGTGAGCGCGGTGGCCGTCACGCGACCTCGCCGGCCTCAGGCTCATCAGGTGCCGGGGCGTCCCAGTCGTCAGGCACCAGCTCCATCCGGGTCTGCATCTCCAGCTCCTGCAAGGCATGCAGGTAGGTCATGGTCGATACGATCGAGCTATGCCCGAGGCGACGGCGGATCCAGTCCAGCGGGTCACCGAAGATCTTCTGGTAGTGGCCGCGCTGCGCTGGCGTCATCGCCGCCAGGTCGGCGAGGTGGCCTCGCTGCAACTGCTCAAGGGTGACGACCGCGAAGGTGTGGCGCAGGAGGTGGGGGTGGCAGGCGATCTTGATCCCGGCGCGCTCGCAGCGCTCGTTCGCCGAGGCGAAGACCTGCTTCCAGCCTGACACGGTGATCGGCATGCCGTGCTCGCCGAGCCACAGGCTCGCCGGCTCCAGGCCACCGGCCGTGCGGACGAGCAGCCGCGCCCGCTCGTGCGGTTCCAGTTGCCCCACCGGGACCAGGGAGGTGCTCCCTGCCTGTCCGCGCATCGTGACGCGTGGGTTGCGTGCCTGGGGGTCCTCGATGATGAGCGGGTCCGTGATCCGGTCGTAGGCGCCCCTGGCACGGGCCTGCTCGATCACGTCGGCGCGGTCGGTCTCGACGTACTCGCCGATCTTGCGCGCGATGCCGTCCGGCACGTAGGTCCACCGGGCGGAGCCGCCCTTGGCGATCGCCGCGGGCAGCCAGAACCGGTGATGCGCCTGCCCGCCACCACGCTGCGGGACCTCCAGCGCCGCGAGGCTGGCCTGCTCGGTTAGCCGCAGCCCGGTCCTGACCATCAGGTCGGCGAACAGCGCGTTCCGGGCCGCCCACCGGCCGCGGAACCGCCGGCCGGGAAGCCCGTCCGCGCCGTAGCCGCGCAATCCCGTGTCACGCCAGGACCGGTACTGGACAGGCGTCAGCCACTCCACCAGGTCCCGGCGGACGTCCCTGGCCTGCGCCGCCGGGCTCGTCTCGGCCTGGCCGACGCGTCCCCGGCCCGCGGGGGCTGGCCGACGCTGCCGCTGTGCCACCGGGTTCGCCGCCATCAGCCCGCGCCTGGTGGCCCAGCCGTAGAACCCGTTGAGCATCGACAGCTCCCGGTTCCAGGTCGCCCCAGCCACCCGGGGTCCGGCGGGATCCTGGCGCCGCCAGTACCAGTAGGCGTCGTGGTCGTCCTCGGTCGCGTCCCGCCTATCCCCGGCGGCCTCGCGAGCACCACAGGAAGTCCAGGAACCGGCGCACGTCCCCGGCTGCCGCCAGCTGCGTGTTCCGCGACGACCCCACCAGCGCCGGCCGCAGGAAATAGCTGTTCAGTTCAACGTCGTACTTAAGGCCCGGCGAGATCAGGAACGGAACGCCATCCTGGATGTCCTCGCCATCGAGCCACTCATCCAGGTCATCCCACGCGCCTGACGCTTCCGGCAGCAGGGCCGACAGCGGGGTCAGCCCCCGGCGGGTCACTTCCACCCGCCAGCGTTCTTCAGCCACGGACAGTGATCGTAACGAGTCGCCACTGTCAGTACATGCGTGTTCGCGGATAGCCGTCGCCTGGCCGCCATGGCCTTCCCCTCGGCTATCGGTGCCCCGTCGCGACAGCAGAGTGCGGACGGGCCGAGCGCAGCAGCATTGTGATGAGCGTGCGCAGGCTTTCGCTCAGGTAATCGTCGAGCGGGAGCTGGGTGCCGAATGCCCACCAGATCAGCGCTCCCTGCCAGTGGGCGGCCAGCGCGAAGCCGATCCCGCCGGGGGCGCCGGAGACGGAGGTGAAGCATTCGCCGACGGCGGTGGTGAGGGTCGCTTCCCAAGCGGCGCCGCGGCTGCGGAGAGCGGGGTCGCGAAGGTCTTCGCGCAGGAGCAGGAGCCCTTCCGCGAAGTCCTCGACGGTGCCGTCATAGTGCGACAGGCCGACCAGAAGCTGGACAGCGCCGTCTGGGGTCTTCGGCACGGACGAGGCCAGTTCGAGGGTGCGCGCCTGCAGTTTGTCCCACGCGTGCAGCAGGGTCCGCTGGGTCAGCGCGGGCTTGGTGCCGAAGCGCTGCACGAGCGTCGCCGCAGATAGGCCACAGCGATCGGCCAGCGCCGCGAAGGTAAGGCGGTCGACGCCGCTGGAGTGGACGATCGCGAGCGCCGCGTCGAGCACCTGCTCATCGGACTGGGACTTGGGACGTGGCATGGCAGGTATTATAACCAACTGTTCGTTTATATATGTGACAGGGAACGGAGCTAGAGATGAGCCTGGCAGGCAAGGTCGCGCTGGTGGCCGGCGCCACGCGCGGCGCGGGACGCGGGATCGCGGTGGAACTCGGCGCCGCAGGTGCCACGGTTTATGTCACCGGGCGGACGACGGGCGAGCGCCGGTCGGAGTACGACCGCCCGGAGACCATCGAGGAGACCGCGGAGCTGGTGAACCGCGCCGGGGGCGAGGGCATCGCCGTGCCCGCCGACCACCTCGTCCCCGCTGAGGTGCGTGCGCTAACCGACCGCATCCGCGCCGGTCACGGGCGCCTCGACGTTCTCGTGAACGATATCTGGGGCGGCGAGCTGCTCGTCGAATGGGGCAAGCCCGTCTGGGAGCACGACCTGGACAACGGCCTGCGCATGCTGCACCTGGCGATCGACACGCACCTCATCACCGCGCACTTCGCGCTTCCCCTGCTGATCCAGCGGCCAGGCGGGCTGCTCGTCGAGGTCACCGACGGGACCGCCGACTACAATGCCGCGAATTACCGTCTGTCGCCGTACTACGACCTGTCCAAGGTAGCGGTGAACCGGATGGCCTGGGCGCACGCGAAGGACCTCGCCAAGCACCAAGCGACCGCGGTGTCGCTGACGCCCGGCTGGCTGCGCTCGGAGATGATGCTCGACCTTTTCGGTGTCACCGAGGAAAACTGGCGCGACGCCACCACCGCGCAACCGCACTTCGCCATCTCTGAGACTCCCCGCTTCGTCGGCCGTGCCGTCGCCGCGCTAGCCTCCGACCCGGACATGCACCGCTGGAACGGCCAGTCCCTGTCAAGCGGCGGCCTCGCCAAGGAGTACGGCTTCACGGACCTCGACGGATCCCGCCCTGATGCCATGCGCTACATAGTCGAGGTAGAGCACGCGGGCAAGCCCGCTGACACGACCGGCTACCGCTGAGCGCAGAACAAGACAGCCCGTGCGACCAGCCCCGGGCGGACCAGGGCACGCAGAACTGCGCGCTCTGAGGGGCATTGCCGCGGATCATGCTCGACATGGAGGCGGACAGTGACCGGCAGTGCATAACCGTCGATAAGCAGGAGGGGAACACCGGTCATGGATAGTGCACCGCTTTCAGGAACGCCGAAGCCACCTCGGCAGAGCGGTAGTTCCGTGACCGGCAGTACGCTGCTCCACACGCTTGGTGGCAGCGTACCGTGCTGGCGAGCAGGTTCCTGGCAGCTTTCCGCGATTCGGTGTCACCAGCCCCAAGAGCACTCCGTTCAGGGAGCGCGGGTTGCGCAGATCCATAAGGGCGTTCTTCGCCTCCGGCCCCATGCGCCGCCGCGCTCGGGCTATAGCTCACCATGGAGAACCAGCAGCTCCGAGACATGCACGGCAGTCCCGGCAGCAGCGTCGTCCCGTTCCGGGGCCGGGCTCCTGTCCGGCCCCGGAACTGACCATCCGCAGAGCAAGCTCATCAGCCGTCGTGCTGTCCGCAGAGTGCAGCAAGAGCCGCGTTAATCCAGTTCGCTTCTCTCTGGCGTACCGGCCGGGGCCGGTGGCGTCGTCGGCCGCGAGGGAAGCCTGGGGCGGGTTTCAGCTTCTGTCTACAGCAGCGGCACACCGCTGCTACGGTGGCCGGCATGACGCAAGCGGACGGCGCGGAAACCCTGGAATGGGCGCTGAAGGAGACCCGCCCGGCCCGGCCAGGGTGGCTGAAGGTCGAGAACAGGCTGTACGTCATGCCCGACGGCCAGGTGGCTGACTGGGACATCCTGCTGGGCGGGCGGACGGTGGCGGTGGTGGCCATTACCGAGGACGGGCAGGTGCTGCTCGTCCGGCAGTACCGCCCTGGCCCCGGCCGGGTCCTGCTGGAACTGCCCGGCGGCGGTGTCGGCGACGGCGAGGACATAGAGGCGGCCGCGGCCAGGGAACTGCTGGAGGAGACCGGCTACGCTGCCGGGGAGGTCCGGCTCGTCGGGCAGACATGGCTGGCGGCGTACTCGACGGCCGAGCGGCATGCCGTGATCGCGACGGGCTGCCGCCCGGTCCCGGAGGCGGAGCGGGCCGCGCACAAGGATCCGCTGGAGTTCATCGAGCCGGCGCTGCTCAGCATGGACGAGTTCCGTGCCCACGTGTCCGGCGGCCAGCTAACGGACACGGACATCGCGTTCATGTGCCTGAGCCGCCTCCAGGAGACCGGGACTGGCCCAGAGCGGACCTGACCTGCCGGACGCTGTCCGGCGGCGCCTCCGCGTAGACGCGGGTGGCCGCCTCGGTGCCGGACCGCCGGACGAGGTAGCGGTGGTCCCCGCTGGTGAAGGATGCCAGCCCGCCGCTGTCGGCGCGGTCCCAGCCGGGAAGGGCGAGTTCCAGCCGGGCCAGGACATCGGTGGTCTCCAGGGGCGAGGTGATGATCTCCGTCCTGGCCGGGTAGCGGTCGCGGAGGGCCGTGACCGCGTCGCCGATCTCGCGGACTGACGGCAGCGCCCGCGTGACGAGCGCGAGGGCGGCCAGGGCGTCACGCTCGAAGTAGCCGCCGGGGCCGGGCGCGTAGGCGAGCGCCCCGTTCGGCTCCAGCCCGACCGCGGCCGGCATGGACTGGTCGCGCCATGCGGCGGCGATGTGCTTGAACCCTATGGCACTCATCCGGGCTAGTCCAGCAGCGAAGCATGTCCGGGCACAGCACCCAGGATCCGGCTTGCCCCGCCTGAATGGTCGTGGTCCCGCGAACCGGAAATCCTCCACCCGACCGGCCTCAGCCCGGCTCTGTCCACCCTCGGCTCGCTCCCCGGCCCCGGCGTTGTCCCGGGTCGCCTGGGCGGCGGCGATGATCTTCGGGAGCGCGGCGGGTACCCGGTCGTAGCGGGCGTCGCGGAAGTCGCCGCGCACCGCCGTGACCGCCGCGCGGAGTTTGCCCGCATCGACGGGCGCGGCCTCCACGTGGCCGTAAAGCACGTCCTCCAGCCCGCCCGCCGGGTTGCGGGGACTCCCTGTGGCGCCTGGTGCCCTGCTCAGTGCGGCTGCCCCGGCGAGGGCCGCAATGCTGGTGATCATGTCCCGGCGTCGCACGTCGTCACCGTCCTGTGGTAGGCCAGTGACCACTGTAGCGAGCAGTGCCTCTCCCGGCACCGCACCCGCGCGGGCGCCGGCGGGGTCATGCGCTGCCATCACTTAGTTACTCCTGGTTTCCCGGCCCTAGCCGCTGGCAGGCCCCTGCGCTTGGGGAGTGAGCAGCCTGGTCATCGTGTTAGCTCCCGCACGGTCAGCTTGCCTTGCGGAGGAGGCTGAGAACACGTGAGATAAGTTCCGGCTGCCCCGTCATCATGTCTTGCGGCCCTTGACCAGACAGGTACCGCCGGCCATGATGCACCAGGCTTTCGAGCTTGCAGCCGAGCATGCCGGCCAGCAGGTCGGCGACAGTCCAGTCAACGTCCCTAACGCTCTTGTAGTTAGCCAGTACGTGATCCAACTGCGAACGCGCATCCGGCAACCCTGACCAGAAGATGACCGACGTCCCTACCGTGGCGAGATCGACGAGGGGAAAGTCGAGTGAAACTTGCTCCCAGTCCAGTATCCCGGTCACCGCCGACGGTCCCGGAGAGGATTCGACCAGAATGTTCGGAAACGCCGGATCACCGTGCACTGGCTGCATTGACTGGTCTATCGCGGCCCAGCGGGAGCTGAATTCAGCTGCCGCCGCAGTTACCAGATCCAGGTCCCGCTGGGTGAAACGATGAGCATGCCGTGTGATGAACTCCGTGGCGCTGGGCGCCCATGTCATGGAGGGCCCTTCCGGCAGTCGTAGGTCGCCGAGGACCGCGTCGGCGAGCACGGCGTGCATCGCGCCGATCGCACGGGCGACGGCCGCGGTATCGGCGGCGGACGCGGGATCGGGGTGCCGGCCGGGGACCCGCACGGTGATCCACCAGTCGCGCTCAGCCTCATTCACGAGGTTCCCGCCGTTCATGGCCGGCACCGTGCGCGGCACGGCCCAGGGAAACCGCTGATGAGCCAGGAAAGCCCGGATCTCGATCTCGCGCTCCGTGTGCGCGTGTCTTTCCGCGGCTGCTGAGTGCAGGTAAAAATCGGAACCGAGCCGCCATGTCCAGTGGTTATGTCCCAGTTGAACGCGCTCAATATCAGAAACGTCTTTTCCCCAGAACTCTTTCGCCAGCCGCTTAGCTGTCTCGCTCCAGTATGAAATCGACTCGCTCATGAGTTTGCCTCTGGTATCATATCTTGATGAACAAAATATTAGAAAGATACTCGCGATCACGGGCAGGGGGCGGCTTTGAAACTCCTTTGAACACAGGCAGCTCCCAGTTCAAGTGAACCCGAGGCCGCAGTACGATCAAACCCATTTGTTCAATTTCCGTGATCACTGTACCCATGTCAGAAGACGTCGGCACATGTGCTGTTATGCGATTCCATGACCACTTGGTGCCGACTGCCGGAATCATGGCGGCCAGGCCGATCCTGGTTAGCCGGGAAATCACCTCAGACGCGCGCCGGGTCCGGAACGCCAGCTTCCTGTCGGCGCGCTCGACCGCCTGGGCAATCGTCCCGTCCGCCCAGTCGGGCAGCCCGTAAGGCAGCCATGGAACATCAGCTTGCCCGGTCTCGACGGCGTGAGGAGTCAGCAGTCTGCCAGCGTGATCGTCCATGGCAAAGACACCGCCACCCCCGCCGGCGTCCAGTGGCTTGTTCCGGCCGAACGAGCAGACGGCCAGATTCCCCGCCGTGCCGACGGGGATATCCTGCCAGGTGGCGCCCCAGGCCTTCGAGGTGTCCTCGATGATCCGCAGCGCAGGAAAGCGCTCCCGGAGTGTCCGGACATCCACCGTCATCCCGTAGAGATGGTCGACGATTACGATTTCACTCCCGGCGACGCGCTCGCACAGCCAGTCCAAGTCGAGAGTGAGCGCGGGAGTGGACGGGACGAAAACCGGACACCCGCCGGCGCGCAGCACCGCGACTCCGACTGCGGGGCAGCTCAGCGAAGGAACCAGCACTTCCTCGCCCGGGCGCAGCCCGAGTTCCCCGAGCGCCAGTTCCAGTGCCGCCGTGCCCGAGACGACGAAGAAGCCGAGGCGCTTCCCGAAGCGGGCTGCCAACTGATCCGCTACCTTCGCTGGCGGGGCCGGGGCCGCGGCGACTGCCTGCGGCATGCTCATCCCTCCGTCCGGTTGAGTCGCGCCCCCGGGCGGGCGCTGCTCACCGCCGGAGCCAGTTCGGAGAAACGATCAGGCCACCGCCAGCACAGCGCCCGGCGGTACAGCGGCCAAAGTTCGGCCAGCAGGCTTTCATTGACCGCATCCTGGTAAACGACGGCCCGGTAGGCCTCGAGGAGCATGGCGACCTGCTGCCAGTATTGCGGCAGGGAGCCGAAATCGGGGTCTCGCGCGGACAAGGGGGCGGCATTGAGCCGCAGGCGGCGCTCAAGCTCGAAAAGTGCTTCGAGATGCGGCCAGTTGTTGCCGGACGGCATGCTGGGAAACAGCACCGACGGTGCACTCGGCGAGCTGTCTACCGCGCCGTCCGCACTAATTCTGCGGGCGGAGAGGAAGTCGTCCTCGTACAGGTGAAGGCTGCCGGCACAGTGGAAGTACGGGCCTACCTCAATACCGATTTCACGAGCCATTAGTTCCTGGATGAAGGAGAATGAAAATACATCGCTGACCATACCGCGGTAGCAGTCGTTGGCCCGCATGTAGGTCACGAGACTGAGCTTGTTCTCGCGGACAAAAAATTGCAGCGCCAGCGTACACGCTACGTCGATGTTCGTGAGGTCCGTCAACTCACTGGCATCGAAGACTTGCATCACGGCTCGCTTGGAATCGCGATCCTGATCGAGTATCTGGCGCACCTGGCGCCACTGGTCGGTCCTTGACTCGCCCATCCGGAAGATTCGCCTGCCGTATGCCGTGCCAGTGAGGCTTCGGCCATCTGTTGAATAGGTAGCAATGCTCGGCGCGTAATAAGATATCGCGTGTAGGTGCCGGAAACGTTGTCATAGCCCTTGACCTGGTGTCTTCTGGTGGACTACGGAGAGGTAACTCGCGCGTTGGGGCGCGGGAGGGCCTGACGATCGGGCACCTTCAGTACTCGTGTCACTGCGATTCGCCTATCCCGCGGTCTGGTGCCGTGCCCAGCAGCGGTCGTGCCTGGCCACCACCGTGGTGCCCGCGACGGCGCTGACCTGACCGGCGGTGACGGTCACGGTCACGGTGCGGCCGATGGCCTGCGGGTGGACCGAGTAGTCGCAGGTGCCGGCGCGGACGTAGTGGTCGCGGCCGGTCCTCACCTGCGACCGCCACCAGGCCGGCGGCGACACCGGCGGCAGCGGCACCATCTTGGCCAGGTCGGCGTCCCACCGGTCGGCGGGGCGGGCCTCCAGCCGCCGGTGCCAGCGGCGGTTCGCCTGCTCCAGCCACCGGGCCAGCTGCGCGTTGGAGTCCGCCGGCGAGGTGAACACGCGGCCCGGCAGGAACGAGGTCTCCAGGTAGCCGTTGGCCCGCTCCACCAGTCTGTGGGGGCCGGTAACCCTGTCACGGCCGCTGACCAGGTGCCTTGTGCTTGATGAGGGGTTGTCAAGTTGGGCATCTGACTGCGTGAGGATCTCGCAGTCAGGCACATTCGGTACTCATGTCACTACGATTCGCCTACCTGGCGGTGCTGCGCGTGCTCGGCTGCCTTGCCCTGCTCGCCCGCTCCGACCGTGCCAAGGACGCCGAGATCCTGATCCTGCGGCACCAGGTCGCCGTGCTCCAGCGCCAGGTCAAGACCCCGAGACTTTCGTGGGCCGACCGGGCGATCCTGGCCGCGCTGGCCCGGCCGCTGTCAGGAAGCCAGCTCCGCCAGTTGCGCTTGATCGTCTCCCCGCGCACCCTGCTGCGCTGGCACGCCGATCTGATCCGGCGGCACTGGACCTGCCCGCGCGCCGCTAACGGGAGACCGCGTACCGCCTCCACCGTGCGGGCGCTGGTGCTGGAGATGGCCCGGGATAACCCAGGCTGGGGGTACCGGCGCATCCACGGCGAGCTGGTCGGCCTTGGGCACAAGCTGGCGCCGTCAACGGTGTGGCAGATCCTCAAGGACGCCGGCATCGACCCAGCGCCCCGGCGGTCCGGGCAGACCTGGAAGGCATTTCTGGACGCCCAGGCCAAGACGATCCTGGCGACGGATTTCTTCCACGTCGATACCGTGTTCCTGCGCCGCCTGTACGTGCTGTTCTTCATCGAGCACGGCACCCGGCGCGTGCACCTGGCCGGGATCACCGCGCATCCCACGGGGGAGTGGGCAGCCCAGCAGGCCCGTAACCTGCTGATGGACCTCGGGGACCGCGCTGACGGCGTGAAGTTCCTGATCCGGGACCGGGACGCCAAGTTCACCGCGGCGTTCGACGCCGTGTTCGCCGCAGCTGGCGTGCGGATCATCAAGACGCCTGTCCGGGCGCCGCGGGCGAACGCGATCGCGGAGCGCTGGGTGGGCAGCGCACGCCGCGAGTGCACGGACCGGATGCTCATCGCCGGCGAACGGCACCTGCGCCTGGTCCTCGGCGAGTACGCCGACCACTACAACGCTCACCGTCCGCACCGGTCACTGCGGCAGGAGCCGCCCGCCGGGCGCGCGGATCCGCCTGCCGAAGTGACCGGTATACGCGTTCTGCGCCGGGACCGGCTCGGCGGCCTGATCCACGAATATGCGCAGGTCGCATAGGGTGACAGCATTTTCGGCACCCACAGGGTCGGCGTCGGCCACGAATGGGCCGTTTTTGACAAGCCCCGGATTGCTGGGTCCGTGCGCGCGAGCAAACATGGAGCAAACATGTGGACAAAACGGACACATAAAAAATGACCTGGGGTGATGAAACCCCCAGGTCAGACCGGGTGCGCCGCCAGGGACTTGAACCCCGAACCCGCGGATTAAGAGTCCGCTGCTCAGAGGCACTTTTTTGAAAACTTGAGTCACGGGAATGCCATGACATGCGGAGCTGTACCGCAACCCCGCGAGGCGAAGTGACATGAGTACCGGGTCCTGCCGGCCCGTACCGGGGCATCCGAGCAAACACGGAGCAAACATCGGCGGGTACAGGTCTAGACCACTGCGCCGCGCGGGTCTGGGGCCTGCCGGGAGAGGTACAGTGATCATCCGCAAATGTCTAGGCTTTGGCGCCGCTAGGTGCAGCCGCAGCCTGGCGGGAGCGGCCGACACGGTTCGTGATCTTTGCTGGCAGTGCCCCCGGATCTCGGGCTGGAGAACACAAGCGCAGTGTTCGTGAGCACCGAACACGGCAGCTGCCGGGAAGCTGGAGGTTGACGTGACCAGCCAGGGCACGATTGATGAGGCTCTCGCCGGTCCGGCCGAGGCGGTCGAGCTGTCGGCAAGCGGGTGAACTTGCGCGCTGGCTGCTGGACGGGTCGACCCGCGTCACCGCTGCGCCGGGGATTGGCTCACTTCGGCCAGCATCACTCGCGGCCGTCCTACACTCGTGGTATGAGCGCCATGCGGGAGGAGCTCCACCATCTGGTGGACCAGTTGCCTGAGGAGCGGCTTGCGCCGGTCCTCCAGTTGATCCGTGGCGACGGGCGCAAGACACGGGCTGTGGCCACCTTGGAGGCCGTCCGGGCTCGCATGAGCGGAGTGACCGGGATCGACGAGGAGCTGTCCCGGCTGCGGGACGGTGATCGTGGCTGACTCTTATGTCGTCGATACGGGGGTGTTTCTCCGCTGGTTCGTCGACCAGGACGGATTTGAGCATGCTCAGGAACTGCAGCAGGAGCTTGTCGACGGCTCGGTTACCGTGGCGACGGTCGATTTCGCGCGGGTCGAGGTAGCTGGTGTCCTGCGGAAGAAGGGGCTCCTGGCGGGGCGGCTGACGCCAGAGGAGTTCGCCGGAGCGGTGCGGGTCATCGACGACATCGGGGTTACCGTTTACGAGACGACCGCGGATCGGCTGGAGCATGCGGCGTTGCTGTCGGCTAGGAGAATGATCGGGATGTATGACGCCTTGTTCGTGCATCTTGCCGAGGAGCTGGAACTCCCGATCCTCACGAGTGACACGCGGCTGAGCCGGGCTGCCGGGCGGACGGTGCGGGTGGAAGTTCTCCGGGGAATCGGATCAGGCTGACAGATCGTGCCCTGTAGGACCCTGCTGGCTTATTGGGCGGCGTTGCCCTTGCCGAAAACCTCATCCGTCGAGGTCAGGCGGCATGTTCGTACTCGTGGAGGATGCCGCCGAGGCGCTCGCGTCGTCGTATCTCGAGGCGGGCTATCTGGTCCGGATCTGTGATTGGCCTGGGCAATGGGTGCAGCGGGCGGGCGTTGGCGATGCCCTGGTGCGGGCGGTGCCCGTTGCAGGACTGCCCGGACTCGCGCAGAGCGTGGATCAGGCGGCGCTGGTTTCAGATCAAGGTGCGGTCCAGGAGTTCGTGCCGGCAGGTCTGCACCCGCCTTTCCATGATCGAGTTCATTCCCGGCATCTGAACGCCGCTGAGCACGACCTCGATCCCTGCATCCGCCAGGATGGCATCGAACAGGGCGGGGTACTTCCCGTCCCGGTCCCGGATCAGGAACCTCGCCCGGTAGCCGGCCTCCCCGAGGTCCATGACGATGTTCTTCGCGGCTTGCGTCACCCAGGATGCGGCCGGGTGCGCGGTGGCACCGAGGATCCGGATACGCCGGCTGGCGTGCTCGATCACCGCGAACACGTACAGCCGCGCCCCGGACAGCGTGACCGTCTCCGGGAAGTCGCACGCCAGCAGGGCGCCAGCCTGGGAGCGCTGGAAATCCGCCCGCGTGCTGGAAGCCCGTTCGGGTGCCGGGTTGATCCCTGCCTCTTGCAGGATTTCCCAGACAGTGGAGGCTGCCACCTTGATCTCGAGAACGAGCAGTTCACCGTGGATGCGGCGATATCCCCAACCGGGATTCTCCCGGGCGAGCCGCAACACCAGGAGCCGGATGGAGCGCGCGGTGCGCGGCCTTCCTGAGCGCTCCGGCCGGGAGGCGGCAGCGTGACGACGTGCGACCAGGTCCCGGTGCCAGCGCAGCACCGTGTCCGGACGCACCGCCAGCATCACTCTGCGTATCATTCCTGGCGGCAGCCGGTGCAGCAACGCCGCCAAGAACGCGCGATCGCTCGGGGTGAACCGCGCCCTGTGGTTGCCGAGTCGGCGCTCCAGCACCGTGATCTGATGACGCAGGGCGAGGATCTCCACGTCCTTGTCCCGATCGCTCATCGGGAGCAGGCGCACCATGGCGAACGCGTTCGCCATGGTCAGGTAAGCCAGTCGCAGGAGCACGATCGCCATCATGCCGGGGCGGTCCCGCGCACCGGCTCCCACTAGGGCGGATGAGGTTTTCGGCAGGGGTACGGAACGATTGGACGCGAACCGGTTGCAGATCAGGGAAGTTCATGCAGGTCCCCGGCATAATCGCGGTCCCAGCATAAGGTCAGCATCCGAATCGCGTCGAGTTGGTTGCTGTCCAGCAGGTGCGCTTCATCTATCGCGAGGAGCACGTGCCGGTCTTTCTCGTCGGCTTCGGCGGCGAGTGCGGCTTCGGGTTCAAGCTCTCGGAGGGCATGGAAGTCCCCGAGGAACTGGCGTCACGCTTCAAGTTCGCCGGCCAGAAGTCGAAGCTGGCCGGGGTGATCCGCGGCTCCTTCTTCGTGATCAAGGGTGAGTACTGACACCCAGGGCGGCCGCGATCAGCCCGGTCACTTCGGACCGGTGGTCCTGGAGGAAGAAGTGTCCGCCGGGGAAGACGCGGACCCTGGTCTCGCCCGTCGTGAGCTGGGCCCAGCGGCCCAGTTCACTGGCCTTGACGTCCGGGTCCGCAGTGCCCCCGAGCACGGTGACGGGGCAGGGGAGCGGGTGGCCGGGCCGGTAGGCGTAATTCTCGACGAGAGCGAAATCGGCCCGGATGGCGGGCAGCAGCAGTTCCATCAGCTCCGGGTCGGCCAGGATCTCCTCATCGGTGCCGTCCATCCTGGGTTCCGCAGAATTAAAGGTGTTCAGGGGTACCCTGGCCGTAGACCCGCAGGTCAGCGCCTTGAAGATAGCGCGAAAACTCATATCTGCCTAGTGACACGGTTCAGTCGAGTACTCAGCGTTAACCTGTACATATAC
>DAHVAN010000429.1 GCA_027314595.1 Actinomycetota bacterium
GATCGCCGACCTCGCAGCCCAGGCATCGCTCGGCCTCCAGCCACGAACAGTAACCAAGCCCAAGCCACGTCAGACACCAGCCGTAACACGCAACCCAAGTTGACTCGACCGGTGAAATCCCTGCGGGGAAAGATAACTTACGCGCAAGCCTGTCTTATGAGGCGCCTGGCACCACACTGTCATGATCTGGAGAGAAACCACTATATAAGCGCACTGGAAAATTATCAGCCGCCCTGTCTTCCGTCAAGTCATCCATACCCGCGGGTCGCGTGGACCAATCAGGAGTTCATTCCTTAAGGCTAGAGATTAACTATCCACATTACGGCGTGAAATTCTCACGCATCGCGGTGTCCGATGACCAGATATGCTGGCCCAGGCTTGATCCGGCTGGCCGCAATGTATAGACTAGCGCTTGTCCGTATTCT
This sequence comes from Actinomycetota bacterium, assembly GCA_027314595.1. Classification (GTDB taxonomy): domain Bacteria; phylum Actinomycetota; class Actinomycetes; order Streptosporangiales; family Streptosporangiaceae; genus Trebonia. Next base: position 426 of record DAHVAN010000429.1, read on the forward strand.
CGAACCGGAGGATTTCATGCACCGCTTGCTTGAAGGCCAGAGCGACACGGGCATAACGCTCCGCGCCTTCCGCCTCAACACGGTGATGAACCATCTCATATTCGCCGGGCGCCGCGGTCGCGTATATGACCGGATCGTCGTGCTGAGCGGAGTGCGGCCGGGGGACTCGGCACTGGACGTCGGATCGAGCAGCGGGTACCTCACCCGTCGACTGGCCTCCGTTGCGGGCCCGTCGGGCCAGGTCACCGGAGTAGACCCCTCCGAGCCGGCCATCGCCTACGCGCGCCGGTACGCACGCCCTGGCCTGACGTTCGCCGTCGGCGTCGCACAGAACCTCGGCCTGCCGGACGCGTCTTTCGACGTCGTCAGCTGCACGCTGGCGGTACACCATATGCCCGAGGACCAGCGGCAGGCTGCCTTCGCCGAGATGTACCGGGTGACCAAGCCCGGCGGCCGCCTGCTGACCGCGGACCTGGCGCCGCTGCTACATTCCCGCGGCCGGCGCAAGCCTGGGGCCACCACCCCGGCCGACCCGATGCGGGACCTGGCCACCGCAGTCGGATACCAGGTCGAATCCGCCGGCAAGCTGCCGCTGCTCCGCTACATCGTGGCCGTCCGCCCAGAGCAGCCCCGGGGTCAGGCCCCAGTGACGGGGAGTTAAGGGCTTGCAGATCATTGGGCGGCCTGACCGATTCCCTCGGGCGCCGCTCAGGTCCAGCCGACGTAGAAGATGGCCAGGCCCATGGCCACGAAGATGCCGGTAACCAGCCAGAACCGCACCACGATCGTGGTCTCGTTCCAGCCGAGCATGCGGAAATGATGCTGGAGCGGCGTCATGCGGAACACGCGCACCGGCCGGCCGGTCCTGATCCTCGTCACCTTGAAGACGCTCACCTGGATCATCACCGACAGCGTGACGATCACGAACAGGCCGCCCAGGATCGGCAGCAGCAGTTCGGTGCGGGACACGATCGCGAGGCCGGACAGCGCACCGCCCAGGGCCAGCGCTCCGACGTCCCCCATGAAGATCCTGGCCGGCGGCGCGTTCCACCACAGGAAGCCGAAACACGCCCCGAGCACCGCGGCCGCGACCACCGCGAGGTCCAGCGGGTCGCGCACGTCATAGCAGTTCGGCCCCAGCGTGGCGGCGCAGTCGTTGCGCAGCTGCCAGTTGCCGATGATCACGTAGGCGGCCAGCACGGGGATGCACGCCCCGGTAGCCAGGCCGTCCAGGCCGTCGACGAGGTTCACCCCGTTCGACGCGCCGCCCGTCATGAGGATCACCCAGACCACGAAGAACACCGGGCCGATCGCGATGCCGAAGTCGGTCAGGAAAGACAGATAGTCCGAAGCGGGGGTCAGGTCGTAACTGTTCGCGAAATGCAGCGCCATGACGCCGAACGCCGCACCCACCACGATCTGCCCGGCCAGCTTCTGCCCGGCCCGCAACCCGAGGCTGCGCCGCCTGAAGACCTTGATGAAGTCGTCGACGAAACCGACCAGCCCCATGCCGGTCATCAGGAACAGCACCAGCAGCCCCGACGCGCTCATCGGGTCGGGGGTGAGCATGTGCCCGGTCAGATACCCGGCCAGCGACGCGAGGATGATCACGATGCCGCCCATGGTGGGCGTGCCTCTCTTGCTCGCGTGCCCAGCCGCCGCGAGCTCGTCCTGGATCTCCTGGCCGACGCCGCGCCTGATGAAGATGCGGATCGCGACCGGCGTGCCCAGCAGCGCGATCGCCATCGACACCGCGGCGGACAGAAACAGAGTTGTCAAGGGCCTGCCTAGACGTCGCGCCGGACCGGGTTACTCCGGACCCTACCGCCTGTCAGCGGTTCCCCGCATGGCGCGCTCTTCCCGCGGCCGCCCCGCATGGCCTGTCCGCGGTGATAGTGGATCGGTTGTCACCCTATAGGGTGATAACCGATCCATTATCTTTGCCGGGCGGCGCTAGCCGCCCGGCAGGCGCCAGGTCCTCGTGGCTGCGGGGGCGCACGGGCAAGGCGGTGCGACGCGAGGCTGCCCGGGCTGGCCGCCGGCCCTGGCCGCCCGTGCGCAGCGCCCTCACCCGACAGCCTCCCCGGCAGCCAGGATCCTTCACAATGCCCGGCCGGCCCGCGCCGGTGCCGGCTGCGCGGTCTGTGAGCTTGTCGCGACGGCTATCAGCGCGGGTTCGGCGGCGCGAGGCAGACCGCCAGTGCCACCGGCCTCGCCGGGGCTGGCTACAGTGGTCGGGTGCCCGACATGGCTGACCACGATCAGGCTGGCCGAGCGCTGCGCGGCGAGGCGGAACGGCACCTGCGGGCGCTGGCTGGTGATCACGCGCGGCTGCGGGATGACCAGTGGCGCGCGGTCAGCGCGCTGGTGGCGGACCGGCGGCGGGCGCTCGTGGTACAGCGCACCGGGTGGGGCAAGTCCGCGGTCTATTTCGTCGCGACCGCGCTGCTGCGCTCGCGCGGCGCGGGGCCGACCGTGATCGTGTCCCCGCTGCTGGCGCTGATGCGCAACCAGGTCGCGGCGGCCGGGCGGGCCGGTATCCACGCGCGCACGATCAACTCGGCGAACACGCAGCAGTGGCAGGAGATCTACGCCGAGGTCAGCGCGGGAAAGGCCGATGTGCTGCTGGTCAGCCCCGAGCGGCTGAACAACCCGGGATTCCGCGACCAGGTGCTGCCGGAGCTCACCGCGGCCGCAGGGCTGATCGTGATCGATGAGGCGCACTGCATCTCGGACTGGGGCCACGACTTCCGGCCTGATTACCGGCGCATCCGCACGCTGCTCGAGAAGCTGCCCGGTGACATCCCGGTGCTTGCCACCACCGCGACGGCGAACGCGCGGGTCACCAAGGACGTCGCGGAGCAGCTCGGCGCCGGGGCTGACGGCGACGTCCTCGTGCTGCGCGGGGCGCTTGACCGCCAATCGCTGCGCCTGGCGGTGGTGACGCTGCCAGCCGCGCATCAGCGGCTCGGCTGGCTGGCGGCCAGCCTGGCGGACGGGTCTTTGCCCGGGTCCGGGATCATCTACACGCTCACGGTCGCGGCGGCCTACGAGACCGCCGCGTTCCTGCGCGACCAGGGCATCGGCGTGTCCGCCTACAGCGGCCGCGACGACCAGGCCCAGCGCCTGCAGGCGGAAGACGACCTGCTCGCCAACCGGGTCAAGGCACTCGTGGCGACGAGCGCGCTCGGCATGGGGTTCGACAAGGCCGACCTCGGGTTCGTCGCGCACCTGGGTGCGCCGCAGTCGCCGGTCGCCTATTACCAGCAGATCGGCCGTGCCGGGCGCGGGGTGGAGCGGGCCGAGGTGGTGCTGCTGCCCGGCCACGAAGACCGGGACATCTGGGCGTACTTCGCGTCGCTGGCGTTCCCGCCGGAGCGCCAGGTCCTGGCGGCACTCGGCGCACTGGCTGACGCCGGCCGGCCGCTGTCGACGGCTGCCCTGGAGACCCGTGTCGACCTGTCCCGCGGCCGGCTGGAAACCATGCTGAAGGTGCTCGACGTCGACGGCGCGGTACGCCGCACCGCGGGGGGCTGGGTGGCCACCGGCCAGTCGTGGGCCTACGACACCGAACGCTACGAACGGGTAGCCAGGGAGCGCGCCCGCGAGCAGCAGGCAATGCTGGCCTACCAGGCGACGACCGGGTGCCGGATGGAATACCTGCGCCGCGAGCTCGACGACCCGGCGGCCGCGGCCTGCGGGCGGTGTGACAACTGCACCGGGCAGCGGCCGAACGCCGATGTGCCGCCCACGAGCTCTGACGCCGCGCGGCGGCGGCTGCTCCGCCCCGGCGTGGAAGTCGAGCCGCGCACGATGTGGCCCGCCGGCATGAAGGAGCTAGGGGTCGATGACGCCGCCGGAAGGATCCCCGCCGGGCTCAGCGCCGCGCCGGGCCGCGCGCTCGGCCGTCTCACCGACGTCGGCTGGGGCAGCACGCTCCGGTCCCTGCTCGCCGGCGACGCGCCCGACGAACCGGTCACCACCCAGGTCGTCGACGCCGTGGTCAAGGTGCTCGCCGCGTGGGACTGGGAACGGCGCCCGGCCGCCGTCGTGACACTGCCGTCACGGACAAGGCCGGCCCTGATCGGCAGCCTCGGCCAGCGGGTCGCCGCCATCGGCAGGCTTCCCTACCTCGGCGCGCTCGCATACGCCGCCACTGACGGTCCCGGCGCGCGGCGCCACAACAGCGCTCTGCGGCTCCGATCCCTGTGGTACGCGCTGGAGCTGCCCGACGGCCTCCGCGACGCGATCGCCGCTCATCCGGGCGGTCCGGTCCTGCTCGTCGACGACCGGATCGAGACCGGCTGGACGATGACCGTCGCGGCCAGGCTCCTGCTGCGGGCAGGCGCCCCCGCCGTCCTCCCCCTCGTCCTTGCCGTCACCAACGGCTGACGGCTTACCGCTCGTTCGGGATGGCCGAAGACCTCAACCCAGTGCGGCGCGGCGTCCGCATGGACATCTGCTCCAGAGCGCTTCGGCGCAGGATCAGCAGGCGGGCGTTATCGCGGCGAGGTCGGCGATGAGGGTATCGGCGACGGATTCCTCATACAGGACCCGGCCCATCGCGGTCATGGCCCCGGCGAGCGCCGGGTCCCACGGGGTCGGCTGGGCGGCGCCGGCCAGCGCCACGTAGTCGTCGTCGGCGCGCACGCCGGCCAGGTAGTCGGCGGCGGAAAGCCGCCACGGCCGCGCGCCGTGCCTGGCGATCACCGCGGCGGCGATCGACACGCCCGGCCAGTCGAAGTCCCCGTGGTACAGCAGCGAACCGCCGCCGGACACCACCGCCGCCGCGAGCCGGTGGAACGCCGTCGACGGCCGTCCCTCCGTGCAGATCAGCGGCGCGGCCGACGCCCCGGGAGTGCCTGAAGCCCGGCGGAGCACCGCCGGGTTCTCGCACACGTACACCGCCGGCGCCGTCACGGTCACCGGCATGGCCACGAGTTGCTGCAAGGTGACGTAGAACGGCATGCCCAGCGACGCCGCCCCCGACAGCCAATCCCCCAGCCCGGCGCCGGAGGCCGGCAGCCCCAGGACCAGCACGCGGCTCCCGATGTCGTCGACGATCACCCCGAAGGCGTCCCACAGCTCCCTGCGGTCCTCCGTCGACGCCGGCCGCGGAGCGCCTGTCCGCAGCGCAAGCGCCCGCAGCACGAGCGTCGCGAGGGTGGTCCCGTGATCGAGCGCGTGAGTGTCCCCGGTCACGGCGGCGGCGAGCTCGGCGAGCTGGATGGGCGCCGTCCGCCCGTCGCGGGATTCGAGCACCCGGGCCGCCTGCCCGAGCCGTTGCCCGTCACCCGCGTTGACCAGCTTTGTCAGGGTTCCATCCCGGCTGAGGTCCGCGATCCACTGCTGGTACCAGCCGCGGCAGGCCAGCATGCTTACCTGCGCCGAACGGATCACGGCGCCTCGTCCGGCCGCCAGCTTCTCCCGGGCTTCGGGGAGGTTGCGCAGCGGCGGCCCGATGCGGCCGAGCAGCCAGGCGATGCCGTGCCCGGTCGCCTCCCGCACGGCCCGGTCCAGGTCGGTGAGACGGACGGTGATCTGCCCGACGCCCTCGGGCCGGTACTGTCCGGTAATCCCGATGATCGCCTTCCGCTCGGCGTCACCGGGGCTCTTGACGCTGACCGCCCCCGTCAGGTCCCCGCCGGACCGCTCAAGCGACCTGCGCGCCGCCCCGAGCAGCCGCTTGTACTCCGGCCCGTCATAGGGACTCAGGCTCATCGGCGACCGGGCACCTCCCGTGCTCGCCCCTTCATCCGGGGATGTTTCCCATCATGGACGCTGAACCAGATCGGCGAACCCGCGGTGGGGCGGCGGGCACGTGCGGCGGCAGGTCAGAATGCGGCATTTGCCGCGTGCATCCGGCCGGAGCAGACTGTAGGGCATGACGCCGACCGGTCCCGCGATCGTCATCAGGCGTCCCCGGGCCGGATTGATCCTCATGGGTACCTGGATCGGCTTTGTCTGCCTGCTGATAGTCCCGGGGGCAGTCAAGGAGCATGATTCCGGACGCCTTGTCTTCCTGTCTGTGTTGCTGACATGGCTGGTCATGATCGTACTCTCCGCCCGGGACCGCATCACTGCCGCTGGCGATACCCTCATCTATCGCAGCCGGTTCCGGACGCAATCGTGGCACCGCGGCGAGATCCTGGCATTCACCATAGCCACAGGACCGCTGTCACACAGAACCCTCCAGATCGCGATGCACACCACTGACTGCCAGTGCGTCCCCCTGGCGATCACGGTCACATTCTGGTCGCGGACCAACCGGATCGAATGCTGGCATTCTGCGCTTGAAGACTGGCTGGCCGGCGAGCCGGTGACCCTGTGACCGAAACTCCGCGCTGAACAGGCCGCCGGCGGGAGGCGGGCAGGCCGCCGGCGCCCTGCCCAATACTTAGGCCACCTCGCCGATGTCTGGCGGGCGGGCCGCCACGATGTGGGTCCTCCCAGCCTGTGGCGGGGCGGCGGTGCGAGCTGCGCGGGCCGCGCCTGACGCCATGCCGGCGCAGCCGGGCGTCCGCCCGCCGGATATCCCATCCCGCTCCGAGCTGGCCGTACAGCCGGACGGCGTCGGTGAGCGCGGCCCTGGCGCGGGCGGCGTCGCCGGCGGCGGCCAGCCGGACGGCGGCCTCTTCGCGGGCGAAGGCCTGATACAGCGTGCTCCGCGTAGCCGACCGCCAGCGAGTCGCCGGAGGCGGCCGCCCGGGCGAGCGCGTCCCGCGCCATCGCCAGCCCGTCCTCCGCGCGGCCGGCGTCGGTGAGGGTCACCGCCGACCAGGCGCCAAGCTGGGCTCGCCGCGCGGGTGCGAGCGACTCGTCGCCGGGGCCGGCGCACAGCGGAACCGCGTCGGCGAATCGTCGCGTCCGGCCGGCGGCGCGGATGACGAGGATTCTCATCCGCGCCGCGAGCGTCGCGTCGGTCGCGCGGCGAACGACCGCGGTCCCGATCCGGCGCGCGTCCTCACGCCGGCGGGCACAGCCTCGGCGGGCACACGTGAGGTGGCCGTTGAGCTGGCCGCGGACGTGGCGCCGGGGCCGCCAGATGTGGCACAAGAGGCTGCCTCGGGTCGCCACTGTCACGGTGCGCGAGACAGGCGCGACGGTCCGTTCTGGAGAAAAGAGATCTTTCAGCAGAACGGGCGGTGGCTTCTCAGCCTGCGCAAATAGCTGCGGCGGCCCGGGTCGGCCGGCGATGCGGGGCTCGGGACCTTCGCCCCTACTTGCCGGGCCGGCCGCCGGATAGAACCCAGCCATGAACTCGTTCGAGCCGGAAATCGGCGAGACCGAACGGTGGCTTGCCAGTCCTCGGTTCGAGGGCGTCACCCGCCTGTATTCCGCGCGTCAGGTAGTGGAGCAGCGGGGCAGCATCCCCGCCGACTACACCGTGGCGAGGGTGGCGGCCGGGCAGTTCTATGACCGGCTCCGGCAGCTGTTCGCCGAGCGCAGGCAGATCACCACCTTCGGCCCCTACTCGCCCGGGCAGGCCGTGACCTTGAAGCGGATGGGTATCGAGGGTATCTACCTGGGCGGCTGGGCCACCTCGGCCAAGGGGTCCGTCACCGAGGACCCCGGACCCGACCTGGCCAGCTATCCGCTCTCGCAGGTGCCCGAGGAGGCCGCGCCGATCGTGCGCGCCCTGCTCACGGCGGACCGGAACCAGCGCTTCGCCCGCTCGCGCCTGAGCCAGGCGCAGCGTGCCGCCGTCCCGGAGATCGACTACCGGCCGTTCATCATCGCCGACGCCGACACCGGACACGGCGGCGACGCCCACGTCAGGAATCTGATCCGCCGGTTCGTCGAGGCTGGCGTCTGCGGCTACCACATCGAGGACCAGAAGCCCGGCACCAAGAAGTGCGGGCACCAGGGCGGGAAGGTCCTCGTCGGCGTGGACGAGCAGATCAAGCGGCTGAACGCCGCCCGCTTCCAGCTCGACGTCATGCGGGTGCCCGGCATCGTGGTGGCCCGGACCGACGCCGAGGCGGCGACCTTCCTTGAGGGGCGCGGGGACGAGCGCGACCATCCGTTCATCCTGGGCGCCACCAACGCCGACCTGCCCTCCTACAAGGCCGGCTATCTCGCCATGGTCAGCAAGCTGCACGAGCTTGGGGTCGATGACGCGCGCGGCCATCTGCTTTACCGGATCTCCGGCGCGGAGTACGAGGAGGCCGGCGCCTGGCTCGAGCAGGCCGGCGTGCTGCACGAGCTCGAGGACATCGCCAAGGAGTACCGGCAGGCCGGCGGGTCGCCGGTGGAGGACCTGCTGGACAGGGCCGAGACGAGGTACCTGGACGGGTGGCTGTCCGAGGCCAGCCTGAAGAGCTATCCCGAGGCGGTCGCGGACGTGATCGAGTTCCGCGCCAACGAGGGCGAGATCTTCGACATGACCGCCGGCGAGTGGCTGGCCTTCGCGAACCGGACGTCCTTTCACGCCGCCAGGGCCAGGGCCAGGGCGATGGGCATCGACATCTTCTGGGACTGCGAGACTTCCAAGACACCCGAGGGCTATTACCAGGTGCAGGGCGGAGTCGAGTACGCGATCGCCAGGTCCTTGGCGGTCGCCCCGTTCGCCGACATCTTGTGGATGGAAACCAAGACCGCGGACCTGGCGGACGCCCGGCGCTTCGCCGAGGCCATCCACGCCGAGTTCCCCGCCAAGATGCTCGCCTACAACCTGTCGCCATCGTTCAACTGGGACACGACAGGGATGAGCGAGGCGGAAATGCGGCGGTTCCCCGGGGAGCTCGGCAGGCTGGGATTCGTCTTCAACTTCATCACCTACGGCGGGCACCAGATCGACGGCCTGGCGGCGGAGGAGTTCGCCGCCGCGCTCAGGCAGGACGGCATGCTCTCCCTGGCCCGGCTGCAGCGGAAGTTCCGCCTGGTCGAATCGCCGTACCGGACGCCCCAGACGCTGGTGGGCGGTCCGCGGCTGGATGCGGCACTGATGGCTTCTTCGGGCGGCACGGCGGCCACCAAGGCGATGGGGAAGGGCTCGACGCAGCACCAGCACCTGGTCCAGACCGAGGTGCCCGTGAAGCTGCTCGAGGACTGGCTCGCGATATGGGCCGGGCACCACCAGATGCCGTATTCGCTGACTGCCGGGCTGCGGCCGCACACGGCGGGCTCGGAGTTGCTGGAGCTCACCCTGTCCAGGGCAGGCGGGGACAAGGTCGCCAACATCGTCTTCGACGTGATCGTGGATCGCCGGGGGCGCAGCATCTTGTCGGTCAGGGACCAGAACACCTTCGACAGCGCCCTGCGCAAGAAGCGCCTGATGACGCTGAACCACCTGTTCCTCATCCACCGCTACAAGATCTGGTCGGTGCACTACGTCAGCCCGACCGAGGACAACCGCTACCAGGCCCAGAAGATGAAGACGCACGGCCTGTTCAGCGACGTCCACGACGAGGTTGGCGACGTGATCGTCGCGGATGTGAGCGCGGACGGCGTCAAGGCCCTGCTCACCCCGGACCAGGACCGCCTGCGCGCCCTGATCGAGCGCAGGTACCCGTACGCGGCGGCCGATCCCGGCCCGGAGCTCCCGTGACGGGCCGCGGCTGACTGGGGTTGTCCGCGTCTTCGTCCTTGCCCGGCACGGGGGGCGCGGTTGTGGCGCGTGTCCTCAGCTCAGGCGGGGCGCACCAGGCGCGCGCCGTAGGCGAAGATGACCGCCTGGACGCGGGGTCCCGCATCGGGCTGTACAGCGCGGAAAACGGCTTCGAGTTGACCGTGACGCTCCCCTACACCCCGGTAGGCCGCATGGGGGCGCGGCAGCTTTGCACGATCGCCCGGTATGAGTCGGAGCACCGCGCCGAGCGGGTAGCGGTGGCGCGCGAGCGTCAGGCCCGTACCGGGAAGTTCGGCGGGGGCCGGCGTCCCTACGGTTTCGAGGCGGACGGCCGGCGTCGGGTATCCAGTGGACGCCGGAAGGGGTGCGGGACGTGCTGCTGCGCCCGCGCAACGCCGGCCTGATGGTCCACCGGGAGACCACGCGGGTACGCAAGCCCTACAGCGACAATGACATCGTGGGTACCGCGCCGTGGGCACCGGTTCTTGATGAGGAAGTGTGGCGTTCGGTGGTGGCGAAGCTGACCGATCCCGACCGGCGGACCAACCACACCGGGCCGGCCCCCCGCTGGCTAGGGTCGGGCATCTACAAGTGCCCGTGCGGTTCGGGGATGCGCGTTCACAAGGCCGGCGACCATGCCGACCGGCCCGTGTACCGCTGCCAGGAAACCGGGCGGGGGCACGTGTCGGTGCCGGCCGCCGAGATGGACGACCTTACCCGCCGTCTGGTGATCGAGCGCATGTCGCGCGCCGATGCCGCCGACCTGATCGCCACGCCGGCGGGCGCGGTGGACGTGGCAGGCTTGCGGGCGGAACTGGCCACGTGCCGCGCCCGGCTCGATGAGATCGCGGAGGACTACGAAGAGGACCGGATCACGCGGAGCCAGTTCCTTACCCGCACCGACAAGCGGCGCGCGAAGATGACGGAGATCGAGGCGCAGCTAGCGCAGGCAACCGAAGTTTCGCCGCTGGCACCGCTGATCGGGGCGGATGACGTGGCGGCCGCGTGGGACGACCTGACGCTAGGCCAGCAGCGCGCCGTCATTAAGGCGCTGGTCACGATCACGATCGAGCCGGCCGGGCGCGGACGCCGGCCCGCCGTGCGCGACCGCGTGAGCGTCGGCCCGTCCGTCCAGCCGGCCAAGGCCGCCTGACACGCGGCAGACAGACAGCAGACAGCGCAACGCCCCGCCGGCCCGATCGGGCCGGCGGGGCGTTCCGTGTGCGGGTTACTTCTTGGTCTTGGTCTTGGTCTTGCGGGGGCGGGCGCGGAAGATCAGCGCGAGCAAGTCTCGTTGCGCTTCGGTCAGCGGGGGCAGCCGGTCAACGACCGCCTTGACCCATGCGTCAAGTTCGTCTTGCCCGTCGCCGTCCGGTCGGGGCGTGGGAGCGGGGCGGGGGGCGGGGCGTCGGCTAGTTCACCTCCTTCCCCATGCGGGGGCGGACACGTGCAAGTCGGCTAGCGGCACGCGGGGGCCGGCCGCGTGGAGCGGCAGCCATACCGGGCCGGCGGGCCGGCCGTGATCGGGGGTTGCGGTGGCGACGGTCACGCCGCCGGCCCGTGCGCGCAGCAGTGCGGGCCGCAGAGCGGCTTCACGGGCGGGGGCGGGCAGCCACAGCAGCACGGCGACGCCGGCCCCTCAGTGGTGGCCAGGTCGGCGTACTGGCCGAGTTTCGCGGCGACGGTGGCGGTTGTCTCGGTGCCGTTGTCGTATTCGAGGAAGAACCCGGTAACGCGCCCCTCACACGTCCAGTGGCCGTACCCGTCGGGGCGGACGATGCCGCCGAACTCAGCGGCGCACTGACGCTCGGAAAGCCATCCGGTCAGCGCTGACGCGCCGCCGCTGGCCCGCCCGTCGCCGGCGAGGGAGGCAAAGAACCCGTTCACGCCGAGCAGGTGGCCGAGCCGCTGGCTAGCCGCCCACGACAGCGCCCGCCCCTCAGTCACGGTTCGCGCGGGGGCGGGCAGCCCCCTTTCAGCGGCGATCAGCGCCGCGCCGGCCGGCGCAAGGTAGTGCTTCCACGGTTCGGCCCCCCGGTACAGCGTGCGCCGGAAACGGCCGGTCACCCCCAGCGCGTACAGCCGGGCTAGCCGCTGCTGCGCGGCGCGCAGCGACCCGAACGCGAGATCAGCAACGTGGGCCGTGGTCAGGATGTCGTGATCGGCAAGGGTACGGGCGATGAACAGGTCACGGCCGGTCAGCCGCCCCAGCAGTGCAAGCGGCCCCGAACCCGATACCGATGATGCCCTGACGGCAGTCATGATTGCCCCCATGAGTCGGGCTTGCCGCCCCGCCGCCACAGACCGCGCCTGACCTGCGCAGGCAGCCCGGCCGGGGGCAGCGTCTCCGCCGGCGTCTCTAGGACGCCGGGGGAAACGCCAGGCGAAGCGCCGGCCGGGCCGCCGGGGGGAACGCGGCGGGCCAGCCGCCCGCCACGGTGCCTCCGCCGCAGTTCGTCCGCCCGCCGCTGCTCAGGGGTCCGGCCGAAGCGGCGGGCAGTAGCCCGCAGCATGTCCGCCCGTCCGGGCACCGGGCGGGGAAGCGGCAGCGTCCTTACCGTGAAGCCGGCCGTGTGTGACTGACACGAAATTGGGTGCTTCCGGGGCGCGCGGCAGCAGCCGGCGGCGGTTTGTGCCGTCGGCTAGGGGTGGCGGGTGGGGTCGGGTGGCCGGAGCGCCCGGGTCAGCCGGCCGGGGTCATCAGGCGGCCTCCGCTGGGG
>DAHVAN010000452.1 GCA_027314595.1 Actinomycetota bacterium
GGTTTTCGCGCTATCTTCGAGCCGCTGACCTGCGGGTCTGCCGTCAGAGTACCCCTGAACACCTTTAATTCTGCGGAACCCAGGTGTAGCTGGCATGGACTTTGGGGAAGAACCGCTTTCCCTTGTTCTCGAAGTCGTAGAGGGACGCCACGGCGCTGCGGCCGTTCAACTCCGCGAACAGGAACTGCCCGCCCGCGCCGAATGCGATCGCCGACGGGATGACGCAGCCGACCATGCCATCGGGGGCCCCGATGGTCGCGAACCACTCAGCGAAGAGCTGGTCCACGGCGAGGGAGTTCACGCCGTCGGCGGTCAGGCCCTCGGCAGCCTTCGGGGTCACTCCCGACTTGCTGGCGAACAGGAAGGTGGCCTTCACCTTCCGGCGGGCCGCGTTGTACCGCTCCCCCGCCTCCGGCTGCTCCAGCACCCACTCGGCGATACGGTCGCGCCGGGCCTGGCCAGCTACAGTAGTTCGTGCGGTTATCAGGCGGCGGCTGTCAGCTCGGCGTGCTGGCGGGGGGTTTGCTCCGTTCGCTTATGCGGCGCAGAGTTCGGTGAGGAGCGAGGCACCTGCCCGCCACTGCGCCGTCGATCCCCGACTGGTCACCTGGCGCCTGCTCCTGCACGCCTGCTCCTGCACGCCGAGAACGCGGAGGATTTGACACCGCCACGCCGGAACCGCTTGCATGCAGGCAGTGCCGCGTGCCGGTGGCGGACCGCGTCAGGTATGGAGGCACGCGCCATGGTCCCCGCCTGCCCCCGCGGAACTTACGGGTTTCACCCATAGGATTCCCGCGATGGCGGCGAGTGACGCGTTCGGCGCCGCTTGAAGCACGCGGCACCGGGACCGGGACCGGCACCGGGACCGGGACCGGCACCGGCACCGGCACCGGCACCGGGGTGGCGCTACGCGGGCGGGTCAGCGGCACCCGCACGCTGCGAGCAGCCCGGAAAGCGCGGTCAGGCGCCGATGATGGCGTCCACGAACGTGGCGGGCTCGAAGGGCGCCAGGTCATCCGGGCCCTCGCCGAGGCCGACCAGCTTCACGGGAACGCCGAGCTCGCGCTGAACCGCGATCACGATGCCCCCCTTGGCGGTCCCGTCCAGCTTCGTCAGCACGATGCCGGACACGTCCACCACCTCGGCGAACACGCGGGCCTGGCGCAGCCCGTTCTGGCCGGTGGTGGCGTCGAGGACGAGCAGCACCTCGTCCACCGCGGTGCGCTTCTCGATGACGCGCTTGACCTTGCCGAGCTCGTCCATCAGGCCGGTCTTGGTGTGCAGGCGGCCCGCGGTGTCGATCAGGACCACGTCGACCTCGGCCTCGATGCCCTTGCTCACCGCCTCGAACGCGACACTCGCCGGGTCCGCGCCCTCGATGTCCGAACGAACGATCTCGGCGCCGACCCGCTCGCCCCACGTCTGCAGCTGGTCCGCCGCGGCCGCACGGAACGTGTCCGCGGCGCCGAGCAGGACCGACTCGCCATCGCCGATCAGCGAGCGGGCCAGCTTGCCGCACGTGGTCGTCTTCCCCGTGCCGTTGACGCCGACCACGAGGACGACGGCTGGCCTGCCCTCGTGCCGCTGGGTCCGCAGTGCCCGGCTGGCCCCGGTGTCCACCTGGGCGAGCAGTTCGGTGCGCAGCATCTCACGCACCTCTTCCGGCGTCCTGGTCCCCTCGACCTTCACCCGCGTCCGAAGATCAGAAACGATCTGCCTGGCCGGAGCCACGCCGACGTCCGCGGTGATCAGGACCTCCTCGATCTCGTCCCACGTGTCGTCGTCGAGCCGGTCCCTGGACAGCAGGCTCAGCAGCGCCGACCCGAAGCCGGTCTGGGACCGCGCGAGCCGCGCCCGCAGCCGGGTCATCCGCCCGGCCGAAGGCGGCGGCTTCTCGATGACCGGCCTGGCCGGCGCCGGGGGTGCCAGGGGTGCCGACGGCGCGGCAGGCTGCGCGGGAGGCGGCAGCGTCGCCGTTCCGACGCCGGATCCGGTCTCGCCGCCCGCGGGACGGGTACCGCTCTCGATCGTGCCGGTTCCGCCGCCCGGAGGCATCTCGCCGCCAGCGCGGCCACGCCGCAGGCCACGCCCGGGCCGCAGCAGCATCGTCCCGCCGAGGGCGACGATGAGCACGGCGAGCACGACGATGAGGATGATGTATTCCATAACGCCCACAGTCTCCCAGACAACCGATCCCCGACGCGGGCCGCGCACCCTCGGTCCGCGGCCGGCGCATTGAGCACCGCTCTAGCATGCCCGATCACTCGCCGGCCACACGACGCGGCCGGCGTCCTCGGGCTCAGCGGGGATGCCGTGCGGCGGTGGCGACCGGCCGGACGCGGCCCGCCATGCCGAAGCTAGGCGGGCTCGTGTTCGCGGACGCGCTGGCTGATCACCGTGGAGACGCCGTCGCCGCGCATCGTCACGCCGTACAGCGCGTCCGCCGACTCCATGGTCCGCCGCTGGTGCGTGATGACGATCAGCTGTGAGTTCTCCCGCAGCTCCTCGAAGACACCGAGCAGCCGCTGCAGGTTGCTGTCGTCAAGCGCCGCTTCGACCTCGTCGAGCACGTAGAACGGCGACGGCCTTGCCTTGAAGATCGCGAACAGGTAGGCGATCGCGGTCAGCGACCGCTCACCGCCCGACAGCAGCGACAGCCGCTTGACCTTCTTTCCGGGCGGCCTCGCCTCGATCTCGATGCCCGTGGCGAGCATGTCGTCGGGTTCGGTGAGGACCAGCCGGCCCGAGCCGCCGGGGAACAGCCGCGCGAACAGCCCCTCGAACTCCCGGGCGGTGTCGGTGTACGCGGAAGCGAACACCTCCTGCACCCGGTCGTCGACCTCCTTGACGACCGTGAGCAGGTCGCGGCGGGTCTTGCGCAGGTCCTCGAGCTGGGTGGCGAGGAACTGGTGCCGCTCCTGCAGCGCGGCGTACTCCTCCAGGGCCAGCGGGTTCACCTTGCCGAGCCTGGCGAGCTGGCGTTCGGCGGCCTCGGCGCGCAATTGCTGCTCCTCGCGCACGTACCGGACGCCGACGACGTCCGCCGGCCCCGCAGAGCCCGCCGCCTCCTCGCCCGGGCCGGGCTCGCCGGCCTCTTCCGCCGATTCCCGCATCGCCGCGCTCACCGCGCGCAGCGCGTCCGCGACCGTCGCGGGCGCGTCCGCGCCGCCGTCCGCCGCCGCATTCCGCGCGCCCTGGCCGCCAGCGGACGCCGCGACGGGCACGGGCACGTCAGGGCCGTACTCGGCGACCAGCGCGTCCGGCAGCACGCCGAACTCGTCGGCCGCGTGGGTCGAAAGCTGCTCAAGACGCAGCCGGTGCTCGGCTCGCGCGATCTCGGTGCCATGCGCGGTGTTCACCACCGTGTCGAGCTCGGCGGACAGCGCCCCGACGCGGGCCCGCACCGCCTTCAGCGACTCGGCTCCGCCCGCGCTCGCCGCCTCGGCCTCCCGGCGGCGGGAGGCCGCCAGCGACAGCGACGACTGCGCGGCGGCTAGCGCCACTTCCGCGCCCGCGGCGACGGCCCGGGCGACCGCGGCCTGGCCAGCCCGCTGCTGG